>CAZDPL010000099.1:0-1576 GCA_964507345.1 uncultured Nitrososphaeria archaeon | reverse complement strand
TGGATCAAGCTTAAGCGCAGCTACAAGAGCGAGATGATGGACACGGTCGACCTAGTAGTCGTCGGAGCATTCCATGGAAGAGGCAAGCGGAGCGGAACCTATGGAGCATTACTGATGGCCGCCTACAATAAGCAGAAAGACGTATTCCAATCCGTCTGCAAGGTCGGATCAGGATTCACCGACGAAGATCTCCAGAAGCTTCCAGAACTTCTCGAACCATACAAAATCCCGCATAGACATGCTAGAGTCGAGACCGGAATGGATGCTGATATCTGGTTTGAGCCGAAGCTCGTTCTAGAAATAATCGGAGATGAAATAACGATAAGCCCGATACACAGAGCGGGCTGGGGAGTGATAAAAGAGGGATTCGGCCTCGCGATACGCTTCCCAAGATTCACTGGAAGATACAGATTCGATAAAGCTCCAGAAGACGCGACAACAACAGATGAGATAATCGAGATGTATAGGCGTCAACTTAAGAAGATAGCAGCCGCGCCAACCAGCCAAGGACAGGAGGCTCCCTAAATGAGTGAAGGATCTGAGAAAGCCAAGGAACTTGCAGCGATAAAGGAATACATAGAAAAGAAATTGGAAGAACTGAGAGAAGAGATCGCGACCTTGGAGAAGCTGAAGTCTATCGTCGATGAAGAGCTTACGAAGATAAGCTTCAAGAAAGCTACTGAAGTAAAGCCAGCGGCTCCGAAAATTGAGCGTCCCATGCCTTCGGCTGATGTCGGTAGAGCGCGTGTCCTGAAATCGAAAACAGGAGAAATCCTCGCGAGAGTATTGATTTCACCTAATGAGCTTAGATTCGTGATAGAGCCCACGATTAATTTAACGAAAGATGCGAAGCCATTTCAATCATTCCTCCTAAGAAAAGTTCTCGATGCCATGAGTAAATCTGATCAAGAACGCGTTGATCGAGGACTAATTCCACCTGGCCATGAATTAACCTATGAGATAATTTACGATCAAGATAAGGTGCGAGAGATAATAGTGAGGAACTTCAGAGAGGAGTATCGGCTGCGGGAAATAGTTAACGCGGTTAGATGGACTCTTGAAACCGTTGCTGGAGCTAGCCGTTAACTTACTCTCCCATCACCGTGACGACGAAGCTCCTCTCCCTAGCCCTAACATCGAGCTCGATTAAGATTATTTGCTGCCAAGTTCCGAGGACGAGTCCACCATCTCGAACAGGCACCTCTAAGCTCGGTCCAAGAATCGTTGCTCTAACGTGGCTGTGGCCATTATAATCTCCCCATCTAAGATGATGCCTATACTCAGCATTTTTCGGAGCTATCCTCTCCAAAGCTTCTGGAAGATCCTGTTTAAGCCCGGGTTCATATTCCATGGTCGATATGGCGGCAGTTGACCCGATCACGAAGACATGTGCCACCCCGTTCTTTACGCCAGATCTTCTTACAACTTTCTCAACAAGCTCCGTTATGTCGAGGATGTCGCCCTCCCCCTTGGTCTTCACGTGCACTTCTTCTTGAAATACCCGCATATTACATCACTTCACAAAAATCTTAACGAACGCCATAAATATACCTAAAGCCCGATTCTAAGTCAGAAG
>CAZDPL010000098.1:0-1643 GCA_964507345.1 uncultured Nitrososphaeria archaeon | reverse complement strand
AGCGATAGCGAGGTGATGGAGGCTGAGAAAGATCCTCATGCGCGGCGGCTGCCTAGACCCTGCGGATTAACGATTCACACGGGAGTAAGCTGTAGCTATAATTGCATATACTGCTATATCAGGGACATGGGGTTCTCGGGGAGTCCTCGACCATACCCTCTTTCAGGTATTCAGCTGGCATATGCCTTGGCCATAAACCCCGCAATCGCCCTAGGAAGAAGGGGCTCACTCCTAGCATTCGGCTCAGTTACAGAACCTTTTATGCCAGAGACCAGGGAAAAGACGTTGGAATATTTATCCACGCTTTCTAAAGAACTTGGAAACCCGATTCAACTTTCGACCAAAGCATATGTTTCAAAAAAGCTGGCGGCAGAAGTGAAGGAATCATGTCGGCAGGGAAGCTTCTTGATTACAATCGTAACCTTAACCCTTCATGAAATCCTCGAACCAGGCGCCCCACCTCCTCAAAGCCGATACGAAACCATGAGAAATCTCCGCGAATCTGGATTCCATGTAAGCCTCTTTCTACGCCCCATCCTACCAGGATTAAGCTTCCAAGAATTTAGGAAGATATTCAATAAGGCTGTTGAGAGCAACGCATCAGGCGTGGTTCTAGGCTCGATGAGGGTCACCGAAAGAATACTTGACAATCTCAGGAGAGCTGGCTATCCTTACATTAACGAAATCTTGAAGAGATTGCCAGAGAAACCACATGGAGCGAGGCAGATAACGCTTAGAGAAGTCGATCTAAAAAGAAGGCTCGCGGCGATGGCGAGAGAACTCGGACTTAAAGTCTATCCATCAGCTTGTGCTGCAAACATAGAAGCACACGGTCTAAGTTGCGCAGCTTGCAGAATGGGTCCCTGCGGAGACCCGAAAGCTCTCCCAAATTTCAATCCAAGTAGTGTAATCAAGTTAGCTGAAAATTACGGCCTCAGAATCTCGAGCTTAAAATCAGATGATCTTAAACTCGTGATGAGCGCGGAGGGAGATAGAAGAGCCAAGAAGCAGTTTCAAGAGTTCGTAAAAGCCTTGATTAAACGTGAAGTAATTATCAGGTGATAGCTCTTGAAGCAGGGCATCCAAGTTAAGGATTCCAGAGAGAGAATTTCTGAAATAATTGATAGAGTGATGGAGAATTTCCCCGTAGATTTGTCTAGATTTGAAAATCGCGATCCCTTTGAACTCCTCGTGGCAGTGATACTATCTCAGAAAACTAATAGGGAGAACGTTAGAGCGGCGTTAGAGAGATTTCGAAGCAGATTCAAGTCTCTTAAGGAAGTTGCTTCAGCTGACGTGAAGCTGATTGCGGAAGCGATAAAACCCGCAGGCCTATGGAGAATGAAGGCTCCAAGAATAAAGCAGATAGCTGAGGAATTGGTGAAAGGCGGTATAACCTTAGAAAGGATATTGGCGTTACCCTATGAAGATGCGAAAAAGATGCTTTCTTCGATGAAAGGCATAGGCCCAAAGACGGCTGACGTCTTTCTAATGATCGCTCGCAGAGAGCCAGTCCTGCCAATCGACACCCACATCTTTAGAATAATGAGAAGACTTGGTGTAGCGGATGAAAGAGATGATTACGAAAGCCTAAGAAAGAAGCTGGAATCTGCGACCAAGCCAAATGAGAGGATGAGAGCTCA
>CAZDPL010000097.1:0-1655 GCA_964507345.1 uncultured Nitrososphaeria archaeon | reverse complement strand
ATTTTTCATCAAAGATTCCGCGAGGCTGGTTTTCGATGCACTTGCTTATGGTTCTAATGTTTGGAAAGGCTTTCTCGATTATTCTTCCATGTCGATTTATCTCTTCCTCCTCCTTCAGCGTTATGACGCGTATTATTCCAATCTTGAAGGTCTTCATAATCACTAAGAGAAAGAGAAGGGGAAGGATTTTGTTTATTGTAGGTAGTCGGCGGCTATGCCAGCATAGACTTTGCATGCCTTGACGATGTCTTCGGCTTTCACTTTCTCGTTATATCCATGTATCACTCCGACTTCAGCTGGTCCATAATGGATTGTGGGCACGCCTTTTCCCCGATAGAATCTCGCGTCGCTCGAAGCCCATTGGACGAGCAGCCTGGGTTTGATTCCTATTATCTGCTCTATGTTTGCTGCTGCGATCTTGACTATGTCGGATCCGGGTGGCGTGTAATTTGCGTTGCTCTTCTCGATATAGCTCACTTCTCCTCCGTATTTTGAGACTATTTTCTCGACATGCGATGCTACTTCCTCCGAGGTCATTCCAACGGGCACTCTGATGTCCACGTCGAGTTCGCATTTCTCTGGAACTATGTTTATCTTCGTTCCTCCCTTGATTATTCCGAAGTTTATTGTCGCGTGATCTAGGATCTTCCCGATGCCCTTGATCTTTATCAACTGCTCCGCGATTTTCTTCGACTCCTCTATAACTGGCTTCATGTCCTCTGGAACCTTAGGTTTAAGCCCGGTAACCGAGGAAAGCAGTTCCTTCATTAAGTCGGCAGCTTTCAGGATCGCGCTTTCTCCAGCGTATGGTGAGAGGCTTCCGTGAATAGGTTTCCCGTAGATCGTTATCCTCATCCAGAGAGCGCCTTTCTGACCTACGTCTATGAAATCCATTCCGGTGGGCTCAGCTATCACGACGGATGATCCGACTGCGATGTTTTGTGAAACTAGGTATCCGGTTCCATGCTCTCCTCCGGTTTCCTCGTCTGGAACGCATACAAGCGTCAATCTTCCTCTAAGCTCTTTCTCATACTTTACAAGCTTCTTGAAGGCGTAGATTATCCCAGCTAGGCCTCCCTTCATGTCGGATGCTCCTCGGCCTAGGAGATAACCATCCCTAATTTCTCCTAGAAATGGATCAAACTCCCATCTCGATTTATCTCCAACCGGGACGACGTCCATATGCCCATTAAAGATCAGCTCTTTCCCAGAGTTGCTTCCTATTCTCGCGATGAGGCTTATCTTACCCTTCACGGGCTCATATCGCTCAATCTTAACCCCGACCTCTGAAAGATACTCCTCAATAAAAGCTGCAATCTCATTCATATCCCCTGGAGGGTTCTCACTCGGAATCTTTATCAGCTTGCGGGCGAGATCCAAAACTTCTTGATCTTTAAGCTCCGCTAGGATGCGGTTTTTCAGGTCTCCGCCCATGTTTTGCATCCTAACTGAATTGAAATTATATTTTTCCTAACTCCCTTCCTTAAGCCGGTTAGATTTTCAGCAAAAGCTCTCCTTACTAACTAAGCTTGAAAGATTCAAATACAGGATAGTTTGACCACATGCTCATGACAAGAAGATTTCTCTAAACGAGAGGATATTTAATAGACGTATCCTAAAAGCTTGCCGCCGATTCCCAATTTCTTTGCTTCCCT
>CAZDPL010000096.1:0-1694 GCA_964507345.1 uncultured Nitrososphaeria archaeon | reverse complement strand
TTTCCTAACGTGAGAATTCTGAAGGAAATCAGATACGTGATCTATACTGGTTTTCCGCTCGATTATCTTGATTTCTCTAAGCGCTTTATCCCTGTTGGAGATGCAGCAGGCCACGTCAAGGCCACGACGGGCGGAGGAGTAATCATGGGTGGATTAATATCGATGAATATAGCATCGGCTATCGCGGAGACCGTAGGTAACGGCAATCCAACTCCCTTCATCGAAAACGCTATCCAAATCATAAGAGAGTTGAGGAGAATAGCTCTTCTCAGAACAATTCTTCAAAAAATTCCTCAAAGCCTCTATGGATTATTCTTAGGCGTAGCATCTTCCGAGACTACGGGGATGCGGATTGCAAGCTTCTGGGATATGGATTTCCAAGTCTCTTCCCTCGTTTCCGGGCTTCTGGGTAGGAGATTTGGTTTATATTATAGTAGCCGAGGCTTTTCTCAGAATGAGTAGTAGCGAGGAAGTAGTTCTCCCATTGTGCACGTCTTGCCGAAAGCCTATAGATCCTCATGAAGATGCCGTAAGTTTCCCATGCCCAAACTGCGGGAAGGTGAAAATCTGGCGATGCGAAATCTGCCGAGAACTTGCAAAGCCCTATACTTGCCCCTCCTGCGGTTTTACGGGTCCGTGAGGTGTCGGAGATGGCGAGAGTCGCTGTTATAGTTGAGATATTGCCAGTCGATCAGGATGTGAACTTAAGCGAGCTAATTCAAAAAATAAAGGCAAAGCTACCTGAGGGGTTTGAGTTAAAAGATCATGAAGCGAGGCCAATAGCCTTCGGCCTATCCTTGATAAAGGCGATCTTCACGGTGCCTGAGGAAGAGGGCGTAACGGAGAAGCTGGAAAAATATCTAAGCGAAATCGAGGGAGTGCAGGAAGTAAACATAACGACCGTGACGCGATTGTAAAAAGCGCCGGGTAATGCGGAATCTTTTGAAAAACTCGTTTTTCCTCAAATTTTTAAACGAAAAACGGCTTTACACAAATCTATCTTAACCCACTCTCCAGATCTGTAAAACGTCTTTCACCGCGGCTTCTTACTTAAATAGTGGTCAGACAAGATATGCCAATAGCTGATACATGAGTCCCAAGGAGCTTCGCCTCAGGGTCGCGGAAGCCCGTCAAAGAGACGTTGGATACGGCATAGCGAGAATTGATCGAGAAGTAGGCGCAGCAGCAGGCTTCCAGACAGGCGATATGGTGGAGATTCGTGGGAGAAAGGTGGCTGCCGCGACCCTGTGGTTGGGTTACCTAGAAGATGAAAAGGATGTCGTAAGAATTGATGGCTATATTCGTAGTAATGCTGGAGTTTCCTTAAATGAGTGGGTTACCATACGTGAGGCAAAAGTTAGAGAAGCTCAGCTAGTCGTCCTCGCTCCAGTAAATTCTTCGATTAGACCAGATGAGAACTTTACGAGGCTCGTTAAGAGCAGGTTGATAGAGTATCCGATAGTTCAGAAAAACATTATCCCCGTAATGTTCTTTGGAAACCTCTTCACGTTCGCCGTTCTTCAGACAAAGCCTTCAGGAGTTGTTAAGATAACTCCGAGAACGAGGCTTGTGATACACTCGAAGGCGATGCAGGAGAAGGTCTTGAGAACGACCGTGACCTACGAGGACATTGGAGGTCTCCATGAGCAGATCCAGAGGATAAGGGAGATGATCGAGCTTCCACTAAGATATCC
>CAZDPL010000095.1:0-1761 GCA_964507345.1 uncultured Nitrososphaeria archaeon | reverse complement strand
GTTTGGGTTAGGAGGGGGGATAGAATTGAGTTATATAGAGTCGAGTAAGAAGCCATTGTTTCAAAAATTTACTCAACGTTCTCCGAAGTTAGTATTTGTTAGATTTCTGGATCACGTGATTTTCAAAAACGTTGAGCCATGTTGTCAACCAATTTTGAGGGAAACTATCGGCTGGCTCATAGATGAGAATGAGCGTTCCATAACCCTCCTCTGGGTTAGAGAGCCTGAGAATGGTTCTCCCCAAGTGAGGAGGGCCACGGGGATCTGCATCTTGAAGAGCGATATAATCGAGATTCGGGAGGTGAAGGTTACCTGATCTCAGCTTTCTTGACGTATACCCTGTCTCCATCTAGTATCCAGAGGACGCGATCTCCCTCTCTTACTCCAAGCTTTTCTGCAGCGTCTTTGGGGATGCGGGTCTGCATGTTTTTCGAGATCTTGGTGAGTCCTAGTACCTGTTCGGACATAGTCTTACGACTAAGAGACTTTTACTCTCGGCTTTATTCGTTTTCTCTTAGAGTAAGAGATTTAAGAGAAGTAAGACAATTAAGGAGGGGGAGAAATGCCGCGGAATAGCCCTCTAATGCTCGAGAAGACGGCGAAAATAATAGTTGACGAACCCGGGCAAGCTGGATACGTAATTTATCCATCTGAAGGCGGATTTTATGAGATAGAGGTCTTCAGGCGGCCTTCTGGAGCGCGCTTTAGCAGGCCAATAATTGCGAAAATTAGATCGGACTTGTCAGAGTCAGATCTTGCGCTGATCGACTACATTATTCAAGCTCTCTGCATGAGAACTCCTAGGCTAATTCCATTCGCTCTTGAAAACGAGTCAGTAAAGAAGATGTGTGAATACTTGCTTCTATATCGAACCGGATCCAAGAAGACCGTTTACTCATACGTCTACTATGTCCGCCGCTTCTCACGGCATATCGGAAAAACACCGGATCAACTCATCGAAGAAGCCATGAAAGATCCAAGCAGGCTGAAGGAGCATGAGAAAATCCTTGAGAAGCTGCTCCTCTCAGAGAAGGCGAGGGGAGCTAGTTCAAGCCTCCTAACAATGCATGTAAAAGCTCTCAAATGCTTCTACAAATGTAACGGGCTTAGACTCGAACTCCAACACCCACTGAAGAGAACGGTCAAGTATCCTGATAGGGCGCCGAAACCAGAAGAGCTTCAGAAATTATTGGAAATAGCTGATCTACGAGAGAAGGTCATAGTCTCAATGCTCGCCTTGGGAGGCTTCAGGCTTCACACCCTAGTCAGACTACGCTACAGGCATGTAAAGAATGATCTCGAAGCCGGGATCACGCCGATTCACATTCACGTGGAGGCTGACATCACGAAAGGCAAATACTGCGACTACGATACCTTCATCGGAGCAGAGGCAGCTGAATACTTGAAGCTATACTTAGATGAGAGAAGAAGACGTGGAGAAGTTATCTCCGACGATTCTCCTCTCCTAGCGACTAAGTCGCGTCCCGTAAGGCCTTTAACCGAGTCTAGCGTCTACCTCATAGTTCATAGACTCTACAAGAAAGCTGGGCTGATAAGCGGAAGCTCTCGAAGATACGATATACGAGTGCATAGCCTCAGAAAGTATTTCCGAACCCAGCTTACGGCGAGAGGGGTCCCAAGCGACTACGTGGAATACATGATGGGCCACAAAACAAGCCGATACAACGACATCAAAAGCCTCGGAATAGATTTTCTCCGAAATCTCTACAAGCTAGCGGACCTCAGCATAAGACCGAGACC
>CAZDPL010000094.1:0-1798 GCA_964507345.1 uncultured Nitrososphaeria archaeon | reverse complement strand
GTCGAACCTCTCCCAGAAGTGTAGATTCCTCTTGGAGCCATCATCGCCACATACTTCAATAGCTGGCTCTTCCCGGTTCCCGGATCTCCGACAAGCAGTATGTGGATGTCTCCTCTAACTTTTGTTCCATCAGGATACTGCTTTGTTCTACCTCCGAAGAGTAGGAGCATGACGGCTTTCTTGATGTGTTCCAGGCCGTGGATGCTGGGAGCGATGGATTCAACGAGCTTCTTATGGATCTCCGGATCCTTAGCCATTTCCTTAAACATCTTCTCCTCTTCTGGAGTAATCGTCAGGGTTTCAGGCTCCTTGCTTGCTGTCTCTATGCTCACCGCTTCGAGATACATCTTCGAAGTCTTTCTCAGGGTATCCGGCTCTCTATCCTGAACTGCTTGGAGAATTCCCGTGATTATGACTCTGTCGCCGGGTCGGGCGACGTCGACGATGTCGCCCTTTAATCCGACGTCGATTATTCTCGGAAGCTGACCTGGAGGCAGGTCTTCGGGTTTTTCCTGAACTCCGACGAGCTGGAAGTCTATGTACTCGCTTTCTTCTGGGATCAATTCGAAGCGCGATTTCTTGCTCATGCATCTAGCGCATCTATCTGGAGGCGTTATCCTAGATGACTCCTGAGGGATCCTGTACTTCGCGCCGCAGGTTGAGCACTTGAAGGTAGCGACCTTGAGCATAGGCCTTATCGCGCTTGCCCTCACCATTATGCCGTCAATCGCGATCAGCTTTCTCAGATGCGCCGCCCTAATATCC
This sequence comes from uncultured Nitrososphaeria archaeon, assembly GCA_964507345.1. Lineage (GTDB taxonomy): Archaea > Thermoproteota > Nitrososphaeria_A > Caldarchaeales > Wolframiiraptoraceae > Wolframiiraptor. The sequence continues at coordinate 1,033 of CAZDPL010000094.1, read as the reverse complement.
CTGATTGGAATTCTTTCAGGAAGATTGAATATTCTAGCCTTGAATTCCGTGATCGTTGAAGCGTATTCGGGGTCTTCGACTTGAAGCTGTCTATAGGCTGCCTTATCAAGCGCTGGCAAATACTTCATGGGATCTTCTACGATTAGGTGGCTTAGCTTTTCATCGAATGAGATTAAGTCGCTGTGATCAACCATTATCGATTGCTTACGCTGAGCGGCGGCGTTCGCGATCAACGATCTATACTTTTCCTGCTTGAAGAAATTGGTCAATGCTTCTTCGATTTCTGGCTCGACGCTCATTTCTTCTCACCCACCTCGATGAAGTCATACCAGGCGTTAACTAGGCTGAGTAAGCATTCATAGAGAACCTTCTCCTCCGCCGTGAGATTTTCGACGGCTGATTCAGGAACTCTCTTAGCGGCTAAGCTCATTATCTTAGTAAGTCTGAGAGAGTAAATGTCCTTGAGATGGGGTGTAAGCTCGGAGGCTTGATCGCGTAAAGCTTTCCTAGCCCTAAGATAGAAGTACCTTGGAAGGGGCTGAAGCTCGGCTGGATTGCTTCGTTCCTTCCATCTCAGTTGCAGAATGGTTTTCAGATCTAGAATATCCTCCACGGGTTTTGCAAGATCTTTTTCGATGAGTTTTTCAGCAATCCACCTATAGATTCTTAAGCTCGCACCAGCGCGGATGTTCTCGATTGAGCCTGAAGGTAGGACGAGCTTTTGAACATCCTTTAGCATCGAGACTTCATCCATCGAGTTCTCGAACTCAACCTCAATTCTCCTCAACGCCTGCCTAAACTCATCGACCACCGTCTGAATCGACATCCCACCCAGAAAACTCCACTCCTTAATTTATGCTCACAGGGGTTGCCCGAAAGTGGAAAGCCCCAGAAAAGCCCCAGCTAATACCCCGCGAATCCTAAAAGCAAAAATACCGGGCAAGCAGAACTCAGAAACGGCGGCCGTCGTCTAGCCTGGTAGGACGCTGGCCCCCCGAGCCAGCGGTCCCGGGTTCAAATCCCGGCGGCCGCA
>CAZDPL010000093.1:0-1809 GCA_964507345.1 uncultured Nitrososphaeria archaeon | reverse complement strand
CGGCTCCACAGGCCGGAAGGCTAACCACTACCTCACCGCGGCCAGTTTCCCTGCGTTTTAGTTTGTTTTTCGGCGATTATAAAAACTTAGACCGCTTCTGTTTTTCGGGTTCTGGAGCGTAAAAGCTATCTTGAGGCTTTTTGCGAAGATTTTCTTGAAGAAGGTTGCTGGAGTTCTTTTTGCTGGTTGTCGTGGTTTCGGCGTCCGGCGCGCTCTCCCCCGGCCCCTTATTCTTCGCTACGATCGAGGCTTCGATGAAGACCGGGCGCTATACGGGTTTCGCGGTCGCGGCTGGGCACATGGTTTTCGAACTCCCCCTCGTAATAGCCATTGGCCTCGGAATCTGGAACTTCGTTAACGATCCAGTTATTGGGAGGGCTATAGGCTTCTTCGGAGCCGCCGCGCTGATCGCGTTCGGAGTAATTCAGCTTCGATCAGCGCTGAGAAATATGCGAGGGAAAAGTAGGGATTCTGGAAAAGCTTCTCAGGGCAGGATTAAGGGTATCAGCAATCCAGGACTATTCGCAGCGTTTCTAACGGGGTTGGCTTTTACAGCGCTTAATCCATATTTTCTGATGTGGTGGTTTACCTTTGGATTGCCCTTAATTCTCGAAGCTTTGAAATATGGCGCGCTCTATGGAATTCTCCTAATGTTCGCATTCCATATATGGCTCGACTACGCATGGCTCGGCTTAACCGGATACGCGACCGCGATTGGGAGCAAATTTCTCAAAGAAAAATACTTGAACGCCATCTCCATCGCGTTGGCTTTGATAATATTGTTGTGGGGAGTTTGGATGCTCGAATCCGCGATAACAGCTTTATAACACGGCTACCGAGGATCCCTAGACCTTGGAGATCGCATTTATTCTGCTAGCGGTCATCGTCTTCGTCGTAACCACGATAATTTTCCTCATCCTATATCGGAGAGCAAGAAGCGAGGTCTTGAAAAATGCGCCAGTAGCCTTGAAAAAGGAAATCGATGAAAACGCCTTTAGAAAGCTCAGGGAGATACTTTCTGAAACCAAGAGGGATGACTTGAGAAAGCTCTTAAACGAGTTGAGAAGCCTTAAGTCAGAAGCAGAGAAAGTGATGAGAGATGTCGGAGGAGAAGCTGAAGGCGAGAGAAGCAGCGATAATTGAAGCATTAAGAGAAGTAAGAGATGGAATGGTGATCGGCTACGGATCTGGAACAACCGTTGAACAGATGACTCCATTATTGAAGAAGCTTGCCGAGGAAAGAGGTTACAATCTCGAGTTTATTCCATCATCGCTCCAATCAAAAGAGCTCCTCATATCACATGGGCTGAAGCTCACCTCCCTAGACGAGAACCCTAACCCGGATCTAGTTATCGACAGCTTTGACCAGGTAACTGAGAGCGGGGATGCCGTGAAAGGTGGGGGAGGAGCTCTCCTCAGAGAAAAAGTCTTAGCTCAATCCGCTAAGCGAGTAATCTACATCGGAGATCACCTCAAACTCGTTGAAAAGCTCAGCATGCCGATACCAGTAGAAGTCTTAGAATACGCTTACCCACATGTGAAGCGAATTCTAGAATCATGGGGTATGAAGCTCGTTCCAAGAAAATCGAAGGGGAAACTCGGCCCCGTGATAACTGATAACGGAAACATTCTTGCAGACGTCGATGCAGGGATAATTGATTCTCCCGAAGAACTCGATAGCAAACTCAAATCGATCTCAGGCGTAATAGAGACCGGGATATTCCCGAAGCTTGCAAACCTGATAATAATCGGTTATCCAGATGGAACTGTTAGGCGGATTGAAGTTGCGAGGAGGAAGATATGAGGAGC
>CAZDPL010000092.1:0-1876 GCA_964507345.1 uncultured Nitrososphaeria archaeon | reverse complement strand
GACGCGACGACCCATCAGATAAAATCCATGAATTACTTGAACAGCATCTTGGCGAAGCTGGAGGCGATAGCAGCAGGCGCCGACGATGCAGTAATGCTCGATGAACGGGGATTCGTATCCGAGACCACGGCCACAAACATCTTCATAGTCAAGAACAAGAAGATCATAACCCCTCCAACCACTACGGGAGCGCTCCCCGGAATAACTAGAAACTTCGTGATCGAACTCGCTAGAAAGCTTGGATATGATGTCGAGGAGAAAGACATTACCCCATTCGAACTCCTCACGGCCGATGAAGTCTTTGTCACCGGAACCGGGGCTGAGATAGTGCCAGTAACCAAGATAGCTGGAAGAGTTATCGGCGACGGGAAGGCGGGTGAGGTAACTATGCGGCTTATAGAGGAATTCGAGAAAGAAAGAAGCAAGCCAGAGAATGGTGTAAAAATCTATCCGGACTGATGTATAGCCTAGCTTTTCGCTAAAATCTTTCTAAATCTTGAGCTTCCAGCGAGATATGCTGCGAGAGCGGAGATTAGAGAAGTGTATATTATGACCTGCGTGGCGAGCTGCTCAATGATCCACGAGAAGTCGAGGTTATAGGTTGCTAAGACGCTTGCGAGGACGGCGGCCGCCAAACCTCTACCACATAGAAAAGTCATGGAAAATCTATCAATTCGAGTGAGAGTGACGCCAGCACATGCTATGTTCGTGGAGAGAAATCTCGCCAAGAGAAGCGATGCTGTTAACAGCAAGCCCATTAGACATGTAGTTAAACTGGGGACATAGAAGATCATTCCCAAGAATGCGAAGAAGTACGTTCTCATTAAAAATGAGAGCTGAGCGTAAAATTTCTTAGAATACCATCTAAGGGAAGGTAATCTATCTTCAGGTTTCTCCTGCTTAAGTTCCTCAGGCTTACCCTCGGAAACTTTTTGGATAGCCTTTTTCCAAAACGAAAACGTTTCAATGTTTCTTAACGTTATTCCCAGTAAGAATGTTGTTAACGCTCCGCTGCCTCCAGCTTGCTCTGAAGCTGCGTAGATGAGGACTACCAGTCCGAGTATCAGAACGTCGGCGTAAGGTCTTTCCCGAATGCTTAAGAGGAGCTTGCTTATCATGAAGGCTGCAATCACGCCGATTATCGCGCTTATCACCAGCGCTCCAACTACTTCCCTTGAAATCATTTCAGGGCTTATCACGGCTCCTGGAATAACTATCACTCTTAGGAGGAGCATCGCGACAACGATTACGATGCCGTCTGTTAAGACAGATTCTATGCTCAGCATATTTCTCGCGAAAACGCTAATTCTAATCCTCGAAACCATCGGGATTATGACTGCCGAACTCGTCCCGCCAACGATTAATCCCAGTAAGGCGCTTTCAATTGGATTCCAGGAGAAGACCATAGTCAAAGTAATGATCGTGAAAATCGCGGATAGCGCGACACTAAGGAAAGCGTACATAATAGCTCTCGGAGCTTCAGAAAAGCTTCTTGACAACGGGAAGTTTATGCCGCTCTCGAATAAGACTATCGCCAGCGTTAGGGCGGCAAAATATGGTGCAAGAGACATCAATGGCTCTCTCGGAAGAATCTGTAGAATGGGCCCGAATAATGCTCCGAGAAAAATTAAGACGAGAATATCGGGAATTCCGAACTTCTCGTAAACGATGTCAGCTACAAAGCCTATGATCAAAATCCCCGCGCCAATCAGGAGAGCTAGAGATGGATCCAAGAATCTCGCAAACTAAGATGAAAAATGCGATTAATTAGCCCTCCGCTCACCAGTAGCAGATAATACCATAGAAAGAGTTTAGTGGAGATGGATGCGCGGCGGGAGGGATTTGAACCCTCGAGGCCCACACGGGCCACAGGCTT
>CAZDPL010000091.1:0-1920 GCA_964507345.1 uncultured Nitrososphaeria archaeon | reverse complement strand
GAAATAATCTCTTACAGGCTTCTGAGGCTTAACCAGCCCGCTAAGCTTGTCGGCCACGATCTGGAAAAAGTCATCAACCAGAACGTCTATGATCTCGCCCAGCTTCTGCTTAACCAAGCTTAAATCAGGCAGAACCGATAAGACCTGCGAAACATACTTGACCCCTTCTAATCCGGCTCGATAAACATAGCTCGAGATAAGATTTCTAACCTCGCCCTCATACTGCTTTCTAGCCGAAACTAAGTCTCCGGCCTTAACCGCTCTCTGGAAAATGCTTCTAAGGTCTCGAAAAAACGGTCTCTCAAGCCTTCGAATCTCATCGTCATGCACATCTCTATCTCGCTCAGCCTTCGAGAACCCTTTCTCAGGAAAGGCTCTGGCAGATTGGGCTAGAAGCTGGCTTAAAGTATCCTGAAGCTCCCAAGCGAAATACTCGCTAGTTCTAGCGCCAATCTGAAGCAATGGTAAAGGCAGATCAGCTACCGGATGCTCTATCTCTTCCAATCCTAACGCTCTTCTGGCTTCATTAATCGTCTCAAGCCCGGCTTGAACACGCATAACATGAAGCCTAGTTTGCTGTTCTGGGTTAGTCCATTCTAGTAATCTAATCTTAAAGCCATCTAGGCTGAGAATCCTTTTCACGGCCTCAGTAACTCCAGCCGAAATGATCCTCTGAAGCGATCTGATATGCTGCTGGAAATTCACCATCTGATTCCTGGAAGTCTCCAGATTAACTCCGCCTTCAAGACCATAAACGATCGGCGGAACCCTGAAGACTGCTAAGACCTTCTGCCTGAAATCTCTAAGCATCTCGAGAATCTCAAGTTCTCGGACAGGATTACCTAGATCCACGATATCTATGTCTCCCATCAGGAGAAGATCGTCTCCAGGTCTGGTTTGTTCAAGCTCGCCCTTGATCTTCTCAAATGTAGCGTTATCGACTTGCTTAAGGATTATCGCCTTACTTAAGACGCCCTTCCGCATGAATACGTTATAGTAGAACAGCTCTGCTTCTCGTTTTGCCTCTAGAATTCTTCTAAGAGTTGCGAGCTTTGGAGAACCGTAAGCCCTGTCGGCTAATGGATGCAAAACGATGTGAACGATCTCTTCAGGCTTGAAATCCACCTTGTATGCTGTTTGCTGAACATATCCGATCACCCTTCCAAAATTATCACGCTTAACAGTCATAGTCCAAGGAGCTATGATCCTTGGAATCTCTCCCGTGACCTCGAGATACACTTCATCAAATATCACCAAAACTCCAGTCAAGTTCCTTAGGAACATCCAAAAATCATCCTCTCCCCAAGTCTCAGCTATGTATCGCTCCACGCGGTTTTTCACCTGTTCATTTTCCGACTCGATAACCCAGCCGTTAGTGGTAACAGCATCAACTATCGCATCAATGCAAGCTCGAACGTCTGGATCTGACTCCGCAAGCTCTAGAAGCTTCTTTTGATCAATCTCTTTAGGTTCTCCTAAGACTCCATAGAATCCCGGAAGTGAGCTTGCGTAGGCTTTTGGCCCCTTATCCTCGGATTTGAATACGTTAGCTAGGACTTTTCTGAGCCAACTCATGTCTTGAATCGTCTTCTGAGACTTTAAGGCTCTGAAAATCTCCTTGAGGCATGCCAGAGTTCAAGCTGAAGAATGGAGAAGTCGTATCAGGTCTCGTTGAAAACGAAGATGAGAACTACATCTACCTCCTAAACGCGGTTAAGAAGAACACCGATGGATCTGTAACGTCCTACTACCGCTATTGGATTAAGAAAAGCGATCTAGCCAAGGAAGAGGGGTCTAAAGAAGGGAAAGAGGAAATAAAGGCCGCTTCTGAAACTCCTAAGCCCAAGAGAAGACGGAGAAAACGATGATATACATTTCAACTATTGACGACCTCTTCGAAATCACCCTCAATTTTTTATC
>CAZDPL010000090.1:0-2089 GCA_964507345.1 uncultured Nitrososphaeria archaeon | reverse complement strand
ATCCTATCGTAGCTTATATCATTCGCTACGACAACTCCTCTTCCCTCTAGAAGCTGAGCTATCTGCGTGCTTTTGCTACCCGGAGCTGCGCAAAGATCTAAGACAACTTCTCCGGGCTTAGGATCTAGAATCTCAACCGGGGCCATGGAAATTGGTCCCTGCATGTAGATTAAACCTAGCATATGTTCTATAGTCTTGCCGAGGTCTTCGCCGTTCTTCGCCACATATCCGTATCTCGCCCAGGGAATCTTCCTGATCTCAAACCCTTTTTCCCTAAGCCTTTCCAAGATCCGGTCTTCCGGTGCCTTCAAAGTATTAACTCTGAATCCTTCTGGAAGTGAGCGCTCATATGCTTCCAGTAACAGGTCTAACTCTAACTCCGGGAGTCTATTCAGATACTCCTTAAGATCATCGCTGAAAATTATGCGGCTCATCCGGTTACTCTAAACATTTATTCCACTCTCCAGCTTGAATACTTACCTACACACCTTCTATAGTCACTTTGAATCCCAAGAGCCTTCCCAAGTCTCTCAGAAGCTTGAGATAATTCCCGTATGCGAGGACTCTGTGAAGCCCACCCCTATATTCATAGAGATATTTCTCAGCATTCTGAATAGTTACTCTAACTTTCGTTCTGCAGCCTCTGTCCACATCAACATTTTCCACGATCCTTCCAGTTGCAGCGACTACCTCCTCCAGTCCCTCAATAAACTTCGCTACAGTCACCTCAACCCCTTCTCTCATGAACACCTGTATACTCACACCTCCCTCGCTGTCAGCATGACTTCTCAGAGAGTATGGAGCTTTCTCAGAATCCATTCTAATCGGTGCTGTGCAGTGGCAATGAATTACAGTATTTGTCGCCGTATCGACCACTGGATCCGATATGAATGAAGCAACACCCCCTAAATATCTGAAAATTAGCATGGTCAGAGCTGAGTGTAGATCCGCTTCGCACGCCGCAACGTATCCCTCGCTGTTCAGAAGAGATAGCGCTATGCACGGGGTTGTGGGCATGGGAGTCTTTCCGTATTCTAACCAGCCTAAACAGTCTATTGCAAGAGCATTCGCCCTTCTTTCTTGTAGGAGGGATTTCAATGCGAGATACATCCTCGCGGCCTTGACTATGTCCTTTCTCTCGGGCTCCCTGACTTCGCGTGCTTCCTTAATCAACGCATCGGCTAGCTTCTCAGCCTCCTTCTCGCTCGAGTTTTCATAAAGCCTCTTAACATCATTATAGTCAACATATTCGACCGTTACTCCAAATTTCTCCTTAATCTTCGCAATATAGGATGCGCTCAAGTATTTCGCAGGGTTCGCTTCTCTCCGAGTTATAAGAAGGATTTTCGTGGAGCGGAGCATCTTAATTGCATAAACGCATTGAAGCGCTCTAGCGACTTCATCCATACTACTAGACGAGATCATCAGAAAGCGTCTTCCAGCCTTCTTCAAATCTTCGGTAAGCGGTAAGCCGGAAATGTCTCCTCCGTACAGGTCTATTACGAAGATTATCGGTATCCCGTATCCGCCATACTTGTGGATATAATCATATCCGAAGTCAGCTATCCTCCTAGAAGCCCAGTAGGTAAAACGCGTGCTCTCTGAAGTTAAGATGAACACAAAAATCGCGTCTATATCTTCATCGATGCTCTTCTCGAGCGAATCTACCTCATCTATCGACGAGACGATCTTATTAACGAAGGTTACAGAGAAAGCGAGAATCTTCTTAAGATCTTCGAGACTCTTTTGAATTTCATGAGATCTTTGCTCGTAGTCGTAGTTAGGAGATGGCCAACCTCTCCTAGCGCGGCTGCCTAAGAAAACGTTAAGAACCTTAAGCTGATTCTTCACGCATGTGAAATTACGTTAGCTGCTAATAAAAATTCCCCCCATGATCATGCACTCGCCAACTAACAGCAAGATTAAGAAAAATGTTGCGTTCAAAATTATTTATAGTTAATCTACATCCCGTTAATTGATATGGTGAACTATTGGGTCTTCATAGTCAAGGACCACATCCACATGGGAAAGACCATTCCAGCGCGCGAAGTCCTCGCAAACCGCGTTCAAAACAAGTTTTGGTCTCTTA
>CAZDPL010000089.1:0-2191 GCA_964507345.1 uncultured Nitrososphaeria archaeon | reverse complement strand
GAAAAGCTTTCTGAAAGACTTAAGGAACTTTGGAAGGAAATTACAGCAGGAGAGAAACGTTCAAAAACTACACAGCATCGTGAACATGTTGGTAAATTCAGGTAAACTTATGAACAAAGACTAAACTTATGAACAAAGACGCGATTACTGTTCTTGATGAATTATGCCTCGTAAAATCGAATATCCATTAATTGCCCTGAACTTTAAGGTCTATCTCGAGGCAATTGGAGAAAAGGCAGTAGAACTTGCGAGAATTGCTGAGGAAGTGTCTAGGGAATATGGAATATGCGTGATGGTTGCGCCTCCACAAATAGATTTAGCACGAGTAGTTCAGGAAGTTGAGATCCCGATCTTCGCTCAACACGTTGATCCATATAAGCCTGGAAGCCATACAGGAGCTGTTATAGCGGAAGATGTTAAGGCGGCGGGAGCTCTCGGATCCATCGTAAATCACTCTGAGCATAGGCTTAAGCTGGCGGATATCAGAATGGTCTTGGAAAGGCTTCGTGAAAACGAGTTAATGTCCCTGCTCTGCACCGACATAGTTGAGACGACGAAAGCGGCCGCCCTCGGCCCAGATATCCTAGCGATTGAACCTCCAGAACTCATTGGAACCGGGATCCCGGTCTCGAAGGCGAAGCCTGAGGTGGTGACTGGTGCGGTTAAGGCTGTTAAGAAGATTAATCCGGCTGTGCGTGTTCTCTGCGGCGCTGGAATCTCGGCTGGAGATGATGTAGCTAAGGCTATTGAACTCGGAACTGAGGGAGTTCTGCTCGCAAGCGCATATGTCAAGGCTAAGGATCCGAAAGCAGTTCTCTCCGAGATGGCTGAAGCCGCTTTGAAAAGCTGGGAAAAGCGCGGAGACTGATGCGCCTATCGCCCCCTATTTATGGCCAAGGCTCTTCGCAATCCATCTGAGGATAGCCTATATATGAGAAGAATGCTCTCGCTTATGCGAAATGAGCGTATCGGCGGCGAAAAAGTTCGAAAACTTCTCAAGCTGGTTCGACGACCTACTCCTAAAAGCTAGAATTGTCGATAACAGGTTCCCTGTCAAAGGCTTCCTAGTCTATATGGAGAATGGCGCCTTCATGCTTGACAAGATAAAAGAATTGCTCGAGGAGGAGCTTGAGAAAACGGGGCATAAGAAGATGTATTTCCCGCTGGTGACGAGTGAGGAGCTCTTCGGAAGAGAGGCTGAGCATATTAAGGGATTCTCGAAAGAGGTTTTCGTTATTGATCAAGGACCTGGAGAGCAGAAGCTGATAATCAGACCAACCTCCGAGACCATAATGTATCCGATGTTTAAGCTTTGGATAAGAAGCCATGCAGATCTACCGCTGAAAGTCTATCAAAGCGTCAACGTTTACCGCTGCGAAACTAAAGCCACTAGAGCGCTTTACAGGGTTCGCGAGATTCCATGGAATGAGGCTCACACTGTTCACGAGACGCCGAGCGAGGCCGAGAAGCAGGTTAGAGAAGCCTTAGAGATCTATCAGAAGGTTTTGAGAAAGCTCGGGATAGGTTACATGATTTTCAAGAGACCTGACTTCGATAAGTTCGCTGGGGCGGTCTACTCCCTCGCATTCGATGCATGGAATCCGGATGGTAAGGTGAATCAGGTTGCGACCATACATAATCTTGGAAAGAACTTCGCCAAAGCCTATGAGATAGAGTTTGAGAAGAGGGATGGAAGCCGCGGGATCGCATATCAAACCTGCTACGGCTTCGGGTTTAGTAGAGTACTCGCTGCCATAATCGCCCAGCATGGCGATGACCGGGGACTCGTATTGCCGCCGATAGTAGCCCCAGTCCAAGTGGTCATAATCCCGATACCATTCAAAGGTCAGGAGAAGCAGATCTACGAATACGCTTCTAAGATAAAGGAGGAGGTCTCGAAGAAATGGAGGACGGTTTTAGATGATCGAGAAGACATTACCCCGGGTGAGAAATTCTACCATTGGGAGCTTATGGGCGCCCCGATTAGGATTGAAGTCGGCCCCCGTGAAGTTGCAGAATACTCAGCGACGGTGGCGAGGCGGGATACCCTAGAGAGGATAAAAGTCTCGTTTAACGAGCTGGGCGATAAGATCGAGGAGCTTATGAAATCTATAGAGGCTAATCTGCTTGAGAGAAGCCAGCGGATGATGATGAGCCTAATCTCGGATGCTGGAAGCATAGAGGAGGTTAA
>CAZDPL010000088.1:0-2192 GCA_964507345.1 uncultured Nitrososphaeria archaeon | reverse complement strand
GACTTCGTCTTCGAGAATCCTCTATTAGTCGAGATTCCGAAAGGCGATATGGAGGACATAACGAGAGCCGACCTCGAGAAATATGCTTCAGATCTCAAGAAATGCGATCTCCTCCTGATATATACTGGCTTCTCAAAGTATAGATCGACAGAGCCCGAGCGCTATGAGACGAAGCAGCCAGGGCTTTCAGTAGAGGCGGCAAAATATCTAGTCGAGAACTTTAGCAATATCAGAGCTATCGGCGTCGATCTACTGGGTATAGAAAATATTGGTAAAGCGAGACCAGAGTTTCCAGCACACAAAGTCCTCCTAGTAGGTAGGAAATTCTTCCATATAGAAGACGCTAATCTGGAGCCAGCTGTGGGTAAAAAATTGAAGAGAGTATATGTAGTACCTCTATGGCTTCTTAGAGTTGAGGCAACTCCTGTAACAGTCCTCGCGGAGGTTGAGTGAAAATGAAAATGGTTCCAGAACATGTAGGCATCTATGCGAAAGATGTGGAAGTAATGAAGGATTGGTATTGCAATGTTTTAGGGTTAAAAGTCATTAGGAAGCTTGAGAAGCCTGGCCGTCCACCAATATACTTCTTAGCCAGCGATGAAGGCGGCTTAGTGATCGAGATCCTTCCAACAACTGCTGAGAGAAAGGAGCGAGACCTCATGGATCCAGGGTATAGTCATATAGCTCTGGAGATTGACAACTTCGATGAAGTAGAGTCGTATCTTAAATCGAAAGGCGTGGAATTGTTTGGAGTTAGGATGACGAGCGCGGGCTGGAAGATAGGCTACTTCAAGGATCCTGAAGGAAATATTCTCGAGATAGTTCAAAGGTAGGGTGAGCGACGCGTGGCGAAAACTATAACGATGCAGCTGAGTGTGATTCCAGAGAATTGCAGAGGATGTTTAAGCTGTCAACTAGCCTGCTCTTTCTCTAGATTCAAGGTGTTTAACCCAGCAAAATCTTGTATAAAGATCGTTAGGGACGTGGAAACGGAGAACACTTATCCCGAAATCGACGCGAACTGCTGCAATTTTTGCAATGGAAATCCTGCCTGCGTAGAAGCATGCCCCTACGGCGCTATACTTTTCGTTCCAAGCTCGAAGAGGTGATGCTATGAAGCTTGAAGGAAGTTATGAGGGTAGGGTTTGGAAATTTGATCTATCGACTGAGAAGTTGGAAAAGTGGCGAGTGGATCCGCAGACTGTTAAAGACTTTATCGGTGGAGGTGGAGTTGGATGGAAGCTCGCCGCAGATTTAATGAAGCCCGGCGTTGACCCATTCTCGCCGGAAAATGTAATGATCTTTAATCCATCGGTTTTCGTGGGCACTCTCACCCCAGGGACTCCGAAGCTCACATTAATCACGAAGTTTGCGATAATCGCGACTGAGGATGGTAAGCATTTCATAGGTGCGGCGAGTACGGGGGGACGCTATTTTGCATTAGGATTAAAGAGAGCTGGATGCGATCATTTGATCATCACCGGGAAAGCTGAAAAACCTTCTTACTTAAGGATAACCGACGATAACGTCGAACTTGTCGATGCTAGAGATCTCTGGGGCAAAGGGATCCAAGAAGTCACTAACGAACTTGTCAGAAGAGAGGGTGAGAATGCTGGAGTATATGCTATTGGGAGAGCTGGAGAAAAGCTAGTTCGGCACGCCATAGGGATAGTTGATAAAACGAATTCTCTTGGAAGAGGTGCTGCTGCGGTAATGGGTTCGAAGAACTTGAAGGCAATAGTAACAAAGGGAACTGGAGATGTCAGAGTGGCGAGACCAGAAGAATTCCAAAAAGTCTCAAAAGAACTCCGAGACCGCGCTAGGGCTTGGCATTTTAGACCAACTTGGTTAAAGATGGGTCTAGCAGCCGGATGGAAAGATTTCATACATACCCAGTACCCTGGTAAATGGCCTAAGGAGAAGTGGGACAAGCTGTATGGTGAGAAGACCCGTATAGAAACCTTGGATAAGGTCTTTCCCTGCATAAGCTGCGTTAACAGCTGCAGGCTTAGATGGAAGATTAAGGGCGGAGAATTCGATGGGGAGGTTGGATTCGGATCTCCATTCAGCAAGAGCGCTACCTCTGGAATGCTTCTCGATGTCGAAGATCATAGAAAGATGATTCACCTAGTCAAACTTGGAAACGATGAAGATGGCATCGACTTCTACACGATGACTCGGATGATAGATTT
>CAZDPL010000087.1:0-2248 GCA_964507345.1 uncultured Nitrososphaeria archaeon | reverse complement strand
ATTTACTAGCTTCAGGTCTTATGTCGAAGACCCGAATCTCCTTCAGATTATTCATAACCTCGAGCAATCCCCTTAATTGCATTTTCGCCTGAGCCCCAGCTCCGATGAATGCAGCAATCTTAGAATTCTTCTTAGCGAGATATTTTGCCGCGATCGCTCCAGCCGCACCAGTCCTCATTCCGGTTATCCAGGTTGCGCCCATGATGGATTTGGGAAAACCGGTTTCAGGATCAACTAAGAGGATTATCGCCATAACCGTTGGAAATCCCTTTTCACGATTCCGCGGATGAGAATTAACTATCTTTACTGAGGATATCTTCAGAGACTCCATGTAGCATGGCATAATCCGAAGATCTCCGATGCCGTTATAGAAGAGATAAACCTTGGAAGGCATCTGAACTCTTCCAAAAGCCTTTTCCCGAAAAGCATTCTCAACAACTTCTATAACCTCCCTCATCGAAACCAGATCCCTAATCTCAGAATCAGGGAGAACAAGAGTCTTCATAGAGATCATGAAAAAGATCTAAACCAGACCATTTAATCCTTACCCAAAAAGCCAGAACAGCCATGAAGATGGATAAGCCCCGGCCGGGCTTTGAACCCGGGACCTGCGGCTTACAAGGCCGCCGCTCTACCAGCTGAGCTACCGGGGCTCATTTTCACGGAGCTTTAGCCTAGATTTATTTCTAACCTTCCTTGAAAAGTTCTTTAAGTTTGGCTCGTATCGAAAATCGAGTAAAGCTAAAAAATCTCTGCTGGATTGGTTTCAATTCGGGGGCCGTGGTCTAGCTTGGCTATGATTCGCGGCTCGGGCCCGCGAGGTCCTGGGTTCAAATCCCAGCGGCCCCATATCCTTGCTTAAAGCTTCTTAACAAGGAATCTTTCTCCGCGATACTCGACTAGCTTTATCTTACCCATTCTCAATAGCATCTGTATCGTTTCTTCGGGGCTTATCCCTGCTCTTGACAGAGATTCATATGCATAACCTATTCTCATTGGATGTACGGATAGTATCGATAATAGGGCTTCGATGGGGTCTCCCGCTAAATCGAAGTCTGGACCCTCGTACCCCGTTAATAATTCGACGTGATTACGGCCTAGAAGCTGAGCAAAAATCTCGTATGCTCTTACAAGCTCTTCTTCGCTTGCAGGCTTCACCCATTTTTCTGCCGGAGGTCTGGTAGGTATTGCGATGTACGCTTTATCCGGATTGATCTCTGAAAGAAGGCTGGCAATTCCTTCAATTTCCTTCACATCCGTGTTAACGCCTTTGATGAGCATGGTTTCGGTTATCAATTTTCCCGAGAATTCTTTAGAGAACTTCTTAATGCCCTTTCTTATCTCGCTGAGGTCTAGAAGTCCATGAGGCCTGTTAATTGTCTTCCAAACTTCTTGGGAGAAGGCGTCAACTTTTAGCGAGACTAAATCGAAAAATGCCAAGTCGCTTCTAACATCGCTTCTGAAGAGCAATGAAGAGTTCGTTAATATTGCGAGGGGGAGATCTAGCTCGGCTTTCAGTAGAAATGCTTCTGCTTTGAGATTTTCATCGAGCGTCGGCTCACCATCCGGAACGAAAGTTATGTAATTCGGTGGTTTGACGCATTTCTCGATTATGTTTAAAACCTCTTTCAAAATGAGGTTAGGATTATAGAAGCTCCTTCTCTCTATCGTTAGATTTTTTGTCCTGCCTATTTGGCAGTAAACGCAGGAATATGAGCAAAACTTAGATGGAATATTGTTTATCCCGAGTGATCTCCCCAATCTCCTCGAAGGCACTGGGCCGAATGCTAAATTCATGAATTCCAGTGTTAAGTGAAAGTTTACCTATAAATGTTTTCACAGAGCAGTAAATCAAAAGAGATATTAAGTGAAGTCCGATAGGTTTCGTGAAAAATGTTGATAGATACGCCGAGGGGTATGGATGATCTCTTACCAAGTGAAATGGCTTTGAAGAGGAAGATAGAAGATGTCATTAGAGAGGTCTTTAGGCTCTACGGCTATCTCGAGATAGAAACGCCAACCGTTGAATACTATGAGCTGTTCGCCGCTAAATCCGGCGAGGAGATAAGGGAGAGAATGTTTGATTTCGAGGATAAAGCTGGGAGAAGACTCGTTCTGAGACCAGAGGTAACGGCATCAATCGCGAGAGTTGTCTCAACGAAACTTAAGGCATGGCCTCAGCCACTTAGATTGGGATACATCGCAGACTGTTATCGATACGATGAACCGCAATGGGGAAGGAGGAGGA
>CAZDPL010000086.1:0-2268 GCA_964507345.1 uncultured Nitrososphaeria archaeon | reverse complement strand
CTCGCAAAAGAAGTTACTAAACGCTGAGCTGTGAAGAACGTCGGAACTACTGACGCATCGCGGATGATGAATACTATCTCGAAAAGGATTCTTCTGAGAAACATTATAGCATTGCTTAACTCCCCCAGAAGCGAAGAACTATGATCGAGCAAGTGAAGATAAACATCTTAGTTGAAGACTCCGAAAACCCTGAAAAACCCATGCTGTGGCCCGAGCATGGTCTCTCGATATTAGTCACCCTAACCATAGACCGCGAGCAAGTTAAGATTCTCTTCGACACGGGAGTAAGTGGAAAAGCTCTCCTACATAATGCTAAGTTAATGGCCGTGGATTTGCGAGACATCGACGCGATAGTCCTAAGCCATGGACATTATGATCATACTGGAGGATTGGCGGCAGCTTTAGACGAGATAGAGGCATCAATTCCGATAATCCTCCACCCAGACGCATTGGAAAAGAAATTCGCTTTAAAACCGAAAATAAGATTCACGGGGATTCCATACACCCTACTCGAGATAGAAAGTAAAGGAGGAAAAATTCTTCCATCAAGAAACCCCCTCGAGCTAGCTGAAGGAGTGATAGCTACCGGGGAGATCGAGCGCGTAACGAGCTTCGAGGAGCCTCCAAAGCATTACATAATCTTGAAGAACGGGGAAATGACTCGAGACCAAATGCTCGACGACCAAGCTCTCATAATAAGACTTAGAGAAGGCTTAGCGATCATCACAGGATGCGCTCACGCCGGAATCATAAACACAATTCAATATGCTCAGAGAATTACTGGAGAAGAAAAAGTGCACGCGATAATAGGCGGATTCCACCTAATAGGAGCAAGCGACGAGCGAATCGAGAAAACAATCCAAGAAATCAAAAGAATAAACCCGAAGATAATCGCGCCATGCCACTGCACTGGAGACAAAGCCATAAACAGGTTCAAAGAAGAGCTGGGAGAAAAGTTTCTAGAAATCCACGTTGGATCAACGATAACTCTCAAAGAATAATTCCAAATTGGGATAATATTAGGAAGAATGGTAGCCCGGGCCGGATTCGAACCGGCGTCCCCGGGGGTCTCCTCCCGCATCTTTTATGGGATCCAGAGCCCGGGATCCTTGACCCCCGATTTCATCTGACCAGGGTTGGCCGCTAGACGACCGGGCTTCGCTAGGTATTTTTCATGGGGGGTATTTTATCCTTTCCCGAGTTTTCTTCGATTTTTGTTAAATTTCTTTCATCTAGCTCATTTTCCGTCCTTGGAAGTCCTATTCTCTCATAATCTTCCCGAATATTCTCTTGGAATTATTCTAGGCTTATCCGCAGTTTCTTTCACTTTTCTTGGTGTTGGTCGTGTTTCATAATGTCAGCGTGATAACCTAGAGTGCTTTGTGGAATTATTTTTTGGCCTTGTGAAACCGAACGAATAATATTCTTGTTTCATCGCGGAAGCCGACCTTGAGAACGACGTGCATTCTAAGCTACAGCATACGGGATTCATGGAAGTTCGCTAAAGACAATTGGGGGGTAGCGCTTCACAGGATCTGCTCGAGGACTGGAAGCTTTCCACCAGCATTAGCTTACTACTTCGTGATGAAGTATTCGAGGATAGGCGACGTAGTATTAGACCCATTCAGCGGAAAAGGCACAGCACCGCTTGAAGCATGCCTAAACGGGAGAATAGGGGTAGGAAATGATCTCTCTCCCGAGGCGTATGTTTTAACGAGGGCGAAGGTTAGACCTGTTCCGTATAGGCGGGTTTTGGAGTGGATTGAGTACGCGGAGCGGAGGATGGATCCATCAGGGTATCGGGTGTCGGATGTGAGCGACGATGTAAAAGCGTTTTTCAGCAACTATACGCTTAAGCAGATACTCGCTGTGCGAGACTTGATAGAGGAGACTGAAGACGAGGATCTCGCAAACTTCATAACAGCTCTAATGCTCGGCATCCTTCACGGGCCCACGAAGATCCATCTCAGCGTCAAGTGCTCCCACTCCTTCTCGATGGCTCCCGAATACGTGAAGAAATATGTCAAGAAGAATGGGGTAACCAAGCCGAAGCGAAACGTTTTGAAATGCTTGAGGATCAAAGCTGAGCGAGTTTTCAGGGATGGCATACCTGCTGTTAAGGGCGAGGCCTATATGGAGGATGCACGAAAGCTTCCGCTTGAAGACGAGTCCGTTGACCTAGTTTTGACCTCGCCGCCTTACTTCAATATGCAGACCTATGCGTGGGATAACTGGCTGAGACTATGGTTCCTTGGATACGATTACGAG
>CAZDPL010000085.1:0-2278 GCA_964507345.1 uncultured Nitrososphaeria archaeon | reverse complement strand
CTTTCGAAGCTGAAGCGTTTGACTCTTTCATATGGCTCTACGTATTTTACTGGAACTCCTTCTGCTTCGGCGACCAATGCTTGAACGTAATCTGATGTGTATAGTATGCCTCCCTCACTCTTCGCTACATCTCTTATCAGAGCGTCAATCCTACCGCTTCTCGCAAGTTTTATATCCTCTAATCCAGGCCGCTCTCCAGAAAACCTTACAGAGATTCCCTGCTTCTCTGCAAGTTTTCTAATCTTCTTGATTTCTTCTAGACCTTTGAATCCTACGTCTCGGCCTCTTGATGCTTGTGCTTGAAGCTCATCTATTACCGCGAGGGGGATTACTATTTCGCATTTCGTTAGCTTCCCTTCCTCGAGTAGCTTTGATAGCTTTCCGTTTATCACGATGCTGGTATCGGGCACGATCTTATCAGGCAAATCCGGGGATAGTTTACTCTCCGCGCGTTAAAAAGATCTCTCTTCGAGGAGCTTGATCACGCCTATAAGCTCGTTTAAATTCTCGATTATGAAGTCTGGGTAAATTTTCGCTGGAAGCCGCGTAACGTTCTGCTTGTTCTCTATCGCTACAACGAATGTTCCAGCCCGCTTTCCCGCTACCACGTCTGCGATCGAATCGCCTACGTAAACCGTTTCCCATGGCTTGACCTTAAGCCTCCTCATAACCTCGAAGAGCATTTCTTCATGCGGCTTAAGCCTCTTCACATCATTTCTGGTTACCACTTCGTTGAAGAAATCAACGAGCTCAAATTTTCTTAAAACAATCTCGATGCATTCTCTGCAGTTATTCGAGGCTATCCCGAGCTTGTATCCAAGCGTTTTTAGCTTGCCTAGAATCGCTCTCGCCTCGGGCTTAAGCTCGGCCCTCTCAGCAGCTTCCACCTCGTACGGTGAGAAGCATTCATCAGCAATCTTGAGCAAAAAGTCTCGATCTAGGCCATGGCTCTTCTCAAGATATCTTAACAGTATCTCCACAGGTCTATCGAGGGTGAGAAGCCTAGAGTTTATGCCCATTTCTCTAATCCTTCTTAGAAAAGCTATCTTTGCATCCCTAGTTTTGATGTTAAAGTGGGTCAGCGTTCCATCGAGATCGAAGACAACGCTTCTAAGAGTCATCTAGCCGCATTAAAGGACCTGAACTGGAATAATTTAAAGAATTCATTTCAACGAGCTTGATGGAAGGATTTAAATCGAGAATGCTTCTAGAGCTGATCGATGAAAGCTGCTATAATCGGCGTTGGGATGACGAAGTTTGGAAGAAATTTGGAGCAGCAGTTACCTGAACTCACTGCTCAAGCAATCGAACTCGCATTGAAGGATGCTGGAATAGATAGAAAAGACATAGGTTATGTTGCGTTCGCGAATGTTGGGGGATGGAGCGCCGAATTCTTTCCGCTTCCGATAGTATGCGAGTATTCTGGTTTGACTCCGAAGGGAGGTATGAGGATTGAGGCTGCATGCGCCTCTGGAAGCGCTGCGCTCTATTCTGCTTGTATGGCGGTTGCATCGGGTTACGTGGATATCGCTTTAGCGGTCGGCGCGGAGCGGATGAATGAGCTTCCAACACCACAGGTCGTAGAACTCCTCGGGCGAGGTGGAAACTTCTTCTGGGAATTCGAGACCTTTGGATTAACCTTCCCAGCATATTATGCTTTGTTCGCTACGGCCTATATGCAGGAATATGGAGCAACTGAAGAAGACTTGGCGAAGATAGCTGTCAAGAATCACTATTATGGATCTATGAACCCGAAGGCGCAGTTCCAGAAAAGGATCACAATTGAAGATGTATTGAATTCTAGGTATATTGCTTGGCCTCTGAAGCTTTACGACTGCTCTCCGATAACCGATGGAGCTGCAGCGGCGATCGTGGCCTCCGAGAAAATCGCATCCCAGCTCACAGATACCCCGATATGGGTGAAAGCTCAAGGAACGGCTACTGGGACCGCGAATTTGACGATGCGTAAGGATTTATTATCCTTGGAGAGCGCCGTCGAAGCGGCTAAGCAAGCTTACAAGAAGGCGGGGATAGAGAATCCAGTTAAGGACTTCGACTTCGCCCTCGTCCACGACTGCTTCACGATAGCTGAGATACTGGCTTACGAGGATCTCGGCTTCGCTAAGCGGGGAGAAGGCTACCTACTCGCTAGGGAAGAGCAAACCTACATCGGCGGAGTAATTCCAGTCAACATTGATGGAGGGTTAAAAGCTAAGGGTCATCCGATAGCGGCCTCGGGTCTCGGCATGATTCACGAGGCAGTGAAGCAGCTTAGACA
>CAZDPL010000084.1:0-2315 GCA_964507345.1 uncultured Nitrososphaeria archaeon | reverse complement strand
GAGATAAAGAAGGAGCTAAATGATGAAGGAGTTAGGAACGCGATAATCGGCCCAGCGGGAGAGAATCTCGTTAGCCTAGCGAACATCTGCTTCGATGTGAGACCTGATGGGCCGCGAGTTGCTGGCAGATGCGGTATGGGCGCTGTGATGGGATCTAAGAACCTTAAAGCAATAGCTGTAAAAGGTTCTGGAAAAATCGAGGTGGCGGATCTCCAGAAAATGAGGGAATACTTGAGGAGAATTCTTCCTTCGGTAATGTCTTTCCCGACGACGCAGCTATACGCCGTCTATGGAACTACTTCGGAGGTAGTTCCATTATATTCTTACGGAGACTTTCCGATAAAGAATTTCTCGCTAGGCGAATGGGATGGAGTTAAGAATCTTAGCGCAGAATCCGTTGCCCAGAAGATAGTTAAAGGTCACAAGGCTTGCTTTAATTGCCCAATAGGCTGCTGGCGATACATCGAATGCGAAGTCGGCTCTGAGAAAGTAGTCGGACGCGCGATCGAATATGAAAGCCTCGGCTCCCTCGGCTCTCTCCTAATGATAGGTGATCCAGCACAAGTTGCCAGACTTCATCAAGTATGCAATAAACTCGGAATAGATGTCATTTCAGCAGGGGTGGTAATCGCATGGCTAATAGAAGCATATGAGAAAGGATTGATCGATAAAGCCGCCGTAGATGGCATGGACCTACGTTGGGGTGACCCCGACCAAGTGGCTTCTTTGCTAGAAAAGATGGCAAGGAGAGAAGGTGTTGGAGAATTACTGGCGAAAGGTGTTAGAGAAGCATCTAAAGATGTTAAGGGATCCGAAGCATTCGCCATGCATTCTAAAGGTTTAGAAATACCAATGCACGATCCGAGAGCATTTAAGGGAATGGGACTTCAATACGCCACATCTAATAGAGGAGCAGACCATCTCTATGGCTTCGTGATGAGAATAGAGCAAGGAGAGCGAATTCCAGACCTCGGAATACATGAACGAGTTCATAGATTCGATGTGAAAGGCAAGGGCAGACTTGTAGCAATAATGCAGGACTGGCATGAAGTTATCGAATCACTTGGGATATGCAAATTCCTAGTGCTCACCCCAGGCCACCTTACATCAATATACTCCCTAGCCACCGGGAGAAAAATCACAGTAAAGGAGCTGCATAGAAGGGGCTCAGCAATCTTCAATCTCAAAAGATTATTCAATTTGGCCTGCGGAAACGTCGAAGATACATTACCCGAAAGACTTCTAAAAGAACCTTTGAAGGAAGGTGGAGCTGCTGGACAGGTCGTCGAGTTGGAGCCCATGCTCAGGGAGTACTACGAATATCGAGGATGGACAGCCGATGGACTTCCGAAAAAAGAGACTCTAGAATATTTAGGCTTGCTGAAGCTCTTAGAAGAAAACAAGTTCCCAGCCTATAAACAGATCCTACAAAAATTATCTTAAATCTCAAATTTCATCACCAACTTTGCCGCGAGCTTTTGATATCTTCTTACGAAATTAATGCTCTGAAAGGAGGAATTCTCTAAGTTTATCTCAGAAATTATCTCTGTCTTATCATATGATCCCTCATCGCAAAGCTCTAAATATGAAGAGGCATAGTAGAGCGAAGCGAGTGAGTGCATGAAGTTCCGGCTTCCATTCAGACAGGATAAAACTGAGAGACCTGTTCAGAGAAGTTACACCCTTAGCCCGAGAATAAACGACATATTGATCCAGCTTAGGGTTCAGGCCGAAAAATTGAAGAGAACCTATCAAAGGCTTCTAGCGAGGGATAGAGAGCTCTTCGAAGCTTGCGTCGGAGCTGAGCAGGAATTCGATAGGGATCGTGCAACGATCTATGCCAATGAGATTGCTCAGCTTAGAAAGATGAGCAGAACAATTCTGAAGAGTCAGATCTCCTTAGAGAAAGTAATTCTAAGGCTAGAGACGATCAAGGACTTCGGAGATGTCATGAACGTGCTCGGCCCAGCCACTAGAATAGTTAAGCAGATCCAGACCGAGCTCTCGGGAATAGTTCCAGAAGTAGCCCATAACCTTAGCGTAATAGATGAAATGCTCGAAAGCGTGATAGTCGAGGCTGGAAGCTTCACCGGAGCCACGACCACGGTGATGGTCGCCGATAGCGAGGCCAGGAAGATCCTAGAAGAAGCTGCTGAAATAGCTGCTCAGAGAATGAGTAAGCAATTCCCAGAGCTTCCAGAGCAGATAAATGTCGAGAATAATAAGGAGACCTCGAAGACCCCCAGCCCCGACATCCCCTAAAATAGCGACCAACAAGCTCGAAGTCTCAAGCCCTAATTTTCAAAAATATCCTT
>CAZDPL010000083.1:0-2355 GCA_964507345.1 uncultured Nitrososphaeria archaeon | reverse complement strand
GAAGGCGATTAAAGCTGGATTGAGATACGTGGAGATAAGCTTAGATTCCGCAGATCCGGAAGTCCACGACGAGTTCCGAGGAGTAAAAGGAGCTTGGGAGAAGACTGTTCAAGGAATTAAGAACGTGGTTAAGCTTGGGCAGGGAAAGGTCTCGACCGGGATCGCCACCACCGTGACGAAGCTCAACAAGCATGAGATCTGGGATATAGTGAAGCTTGGAGAAGAGCTTGGAGTCACGAGAGTCGTATTCTTCAACTTCATTCCAACTGGCAGAGGTCAGGAGATTCGGGAACTTGACTTGACCCCAGAGGAGAGAGAAGAAGTGCTTAGGGAGATTTACAAAGCTTCTCAGAAGTCGAGCGTCCAAGTTGTCTCAACTGCACCTCAGCTAGCAAGAGTCTCATGGCAGATGAGCCAAGGAGAAGACGTCTTACCAACCCACTTCGCAGCCCCTAGGAGCGCAACCCTAAAAGGATTGGCAGAATTCATAGGAGGATGCGGAGCTGGCAGAATCTATCTAGCAATTCAACCTGACGGCATAGTAACTCCATGCGTATTCATGCCGATTAAGATAGGCAACCTAAGGAAAGATAATCTGCGAGATATCTGGCTTAACAATAGCGTCGTAAACGATCTTAGAAACAAGGACATGTTAAAGCCGCCTTGCGGAGAATGCGAATACAGATACATATGCGGAGGATGTAGAGCGAGAGCCTACGCCTACTTTGGAGACTATCTAGCCCATGATCCTGGATGCCTTAGAGGAGCTATGGTGCTTAGAGAAAAGAAGGCTGAAGCAATCTCCATCGCTTAGCTGCTTTCCGCAAGCTTCACCATCGCGCTTTCAACTTGCACTTTTCCAGATTCTCTAAGCTTCTTTAGAGCCCTAAGCACGGTTACTTTCGAGACTGGGATTCCGACGAAAATTCTCCACAGCGGATAGGAGCCGTTATTTGATTTTAGGAGGTTGAGTATTTCTTCAGCGATTTCATCCTCGGTTACTTCGCTGGCCTTTGCCTCGGGTGCGGGTGGCTGCTCGATCTCCTTAGCCTCTTCTTCAACTTCCTCCTCGATCTCCTCTAACTTCTCCTCTATTACTAAGCCGTATTTTTCTGCAACCTGTTCTGGGTTTGCGTAGTAGGCGTATATTTCCTTGGCTACATCGCGGATCTCTATTACGTTGTTTTCTACCATGCGCTCCAAGATTACTGCGCGTCTCTCCAGCTCGTTCAATACGCTTTCCTTTGATTTGCCGAGTTTGAAGGCGATCTTCTCGAGGACTGAGCTATTTGAGAAATCGACTTTGAAGGTGTCGGTTATCGGATCCCATTCAGCTATCGTTACGTATCTTCCGTAATCGACGACCTCCCAGATATAGCGTATCCTTCTGCCGAATGTTTTTCCTTCAAAGGGTTTTGGTAGGCTGACTCTCTCGACGAGGGCTACGGCGTCGAGGAGCGGGATGTGGCTGGGCGGTATGTTCATCGGCGGGCTGACGAGCCTCTTCATAACGGACTCTATGCTCTCCGCGTGGATCGTGGATAAGCCTCCGTGGCCCGTCGCGATGGCCTGGAACAACACGAATGCCTCTTCTCCTCTCACCTCTCCAACGATCAAGTAGTCCGGCCTATATCGTAAGCTTGTTTTAACGAGGTCGAATAAGGTGATCTCGCCCGTTCTCAGGGCTCCGAGGCCATAGCTCTCCCTCGTGACGAATCTCACCCAGTTCTCGCTCGGAATATTAAGCTCAGCGGTTTCTTCACATGTGACGATCTTCATTCTAGGCTTGATGAAGCATGAGAGAGCATTCAGGATCGTTGTCTTCCCGCTTCCAGTCGCCCCCGCGATCAAGATGTTAGCCTTATGCTCGATAAGCATCCAGAAGTAAGCCGCCATCCTCACATCTAGGAGATTGTTTTTGATCAGCTCGGTTATGCTAAACGGCTTCTCTCTAAACTTCCTGATCGTGAACGTGCTTCCACGTGGAGAGATCTCTTCCCTGAAGGTTGCGGCCAATCTATGCTTTCCATAGATCATGGCGTCGAGGATGGGGAAGGCTGATGAGATGTGCTTTTCAGATTTGTGGGCGAGCTGAATTATGAAATCATCTAGAACATCTCGATCAACGAATACTATGTTGGTTGGCATGCTTTCATAATCCCTATGCCAGACATAGACTGGAACATTTACTCCATCACATGAAACGTCCTCAATCCGATAATCTTCCATGATCACGTTAAGCGGCCCGAATCCCGTCATATCCCTCTCGAGATAATAGAAGATCTTCCTCTTAGAGTCCTCACTAATTCTGCCGAATGCTTTTCCATATTTTCTTAGAAGCTTGTCAGCCGTCTC
>CAZDPL010000082.1:0-2706 GCA_964507345.1 uncultured Nitrososphaeria archaeon | reverse complement strand
GGAAGCGGCAAGAGCACGCTTCTCAAAAGCATCTTCGGCCTAACTACAATCTACTCTGGATCGATAAAGATGAATGGAGAAGAGCTCGTAGGATTAATGCCTCATCAAATAGCTAGAAAAGGCATAGCATATCTCCCGCAGACCAATAACGTTTTCGCAAACCTAACCGTCGCGGAAAACCTCCTGATGGCAGGCTACATGCTCAGGAAAGAAGAATTTGAAAAAAGGCTAGAAGAAGTTTTGGAGACTTTTCCGATGATTAAGAGATTTTGGAGGAGGAAAGCTGGGACATTGAGCGGGGGCGAGAGGCAGATGTTAGCCATGGCGATGACACTCCTTAGAAAGCCGAAGATATTAATGTTCGACGAGCCCACGGGAAACCTTGCTCCGAAGATTGCTAAAGAAATTCTGGCGAAGATCGTGGAGCTTAGAGACAAACTCGGAATGACCATCATCCTAGTCGAGCAGAATGCACGAAAAGCATTGGAGATAGGTGATCGAGCATACCTCCTCGTAGGCGGAAAACTCGTATTCCAGGGAGGATGCCGAGAACTCTTAAACCATCCACAGCTCTCAACGCTATACCTCGGAGTAAGCAGTTAAACAATTTAAGCCGAAGCCATGATAATTTTTGAAAAGAATGGACATCCCAAATGAAGCATATTCAAGAACCGTTGAAGCCTTGTTAAAGCTCTCAAAGAGCTATGAAAAATTGAAAGTCAACGATATAGCTGAGCAAGCACTCCTACCACGGGACCAAGTCCTAAGAATTCTTTCACAGTTCGGTTTCTATGAAGAAGAATTTCCATTAACGGAAGATAGGAAAGTCGATATTGTTCTGCAAGCATTAGAACGTGGAATAGATGGCGAAAGAATCGCGAGATATCTCGATTGGAGAGAATTCGAAAAGCTCGTCGGAAAAGTCTTCTCAAGAGTAGGATACGAGACATTATGGAATCTGAATTTAATCCTAGAAGGCCAGAAATGCCAGATAGATTTACTTGCATATCGAAGCAACTTAATCCTCCTAATAGACTGCAAGCATTGGAAAAAGCCTCCTCCACCATCAGCCGAATTAAAAATAATTGAAGCTCAAGAAAGAAGACTCGAAATTTTAAGACGGATAATAGAAGGTGTAACCAAGCGGGACATAGAACCTAAGCGGATTTACCTAGTTCCTCTCGTTCTCTCACTTTATCAACCATCGAGGAAAATTTTGGAAGGTCACGTATTCTCCTCTATAGGAAAGCTTCGAGGGATGCTTGAGTACATAGAATCAGCTTATTTTCAATTGAGGCATGAAAAATTAAAGATCCCAGCGGAAGAGGATTTATCCAACGTCATTTCGAGAATCTTTAAGCGTGGAAAACGTTAAGGCGCCTTAGCGGCTTGGATTTTAACTTCATGTGGGAAAGGCTTAAATCAGGGGGTAGAACTGATCATGCGAGGCGGCCATGATCTGGGCGGAATTTGAAGAAGAGTTCGAGGAAGAGGAGGAAGAATGGGACGAGGAAGAAGAATGGGAGGAAGAAGAGGAGGAATTCTAACTAAGCTTACTCAAAACTGATTTTTCCTCAAAAATTATTTTCCCCTTTCACGGGTAAACTCTTGCAGGAGTTCTTGGGAAGAGGCATGCATCTCGTATATGTGGGAGCTTTAGAAGCCACCAGAGCATCCGCTCCACTCCGAGCCCAAAGCCGCTATGCGGCACCGAGCCATATTTCCTCAAATCGAGATACCATTGATAGTCATCTGGATTGAGTCCATTTTCTTTTATCCGTTCGAGAAGCTGTTCATAATCATGGATCCTTTGACCGCCTCCCACGACCTCGCCAAATCCTCCAGGCGTCAGTAAGTCGGCGTTCCTACATACGGATGGCTCAGCTGGATCTGGTAGATGATAGAATGCTTTTGCCTCTCTCGGCCAATGGGTAACGAAGAACGGCTTCTCAAATTCCTTGGACAACTCCCTTTCTTCATCTGCTCCAAAGTCGTCTCCCCACTCGATCTGGAACCCTTTCCTTTGCAGGATCTCTAAAGCTTCCGAGTATCTTATCCTAGGATATGGAGGCTTGGCTACGTCTGGATCAATCGTGACTCCTAGAAGCTTTAGCTCATCTTGGTTCGATTCGTAGACTCCTAGAACCATTGCGTAGAAAAGATCTTCAACTACCTTCATCATGTCTTCGAGGTCGGCGTAAGCCATCTCTGCCTCAAGATGCCAGAACTCAGTCAGGTGTCTACGCGTCCTGCTTAGCTCAGCTCTAAAGCTTGGCTGAATGCAATAGACATTCTCGAGACTGTATATTGCAGCTTCGAGATAGAATTGTGAGCTCTGGGTTAGATAGACGTCCTTCCCGAAATAGTCTACCTTGAAGAGGGTTGCTCCACCTTCTACTGCGGCGGTGATGAAGCTTGGGCAATGAACTTCGATGAATCCATGTTTTTCAAACCATTTCCTAGCAGCGTTCATTAGAGAAGCTCTTATCTTCATGATCGCAGCCACCTTCGGGCTTCTGATATGGAGATGCCTATGATCGAGGATGAACTTCACCTTAACGCCCTTCTTTATCGGGAAATCGTCTAAGCTCGGGCCGAGCACTTCAAGGCTTCTACATTGGATCTCGACGCCATTTGGAGCTCGGGGATCTCGCTTAACTACTCCACGTATCTTAACCGCTGACTCCTGCTTCAGGTTCTCAGCCT
>CAZDPL010000081.1:0-2810 GCA_964507345.1 uncultured Nitrososphaeria archaeon | reverse complement strand
AAAGCGGTGGAGAAGGCGAATCTCCAGTTGAGAAAGGGCGAAACGCTTGGAATAGTTGGGGAAACTGGGAGCGGTAAATCGGTGACGGCCTTCACTATAATGGCTTTAACACCTCCGCCTGGAAAAGTCGAGGGAGGAGACGTCTACTTTAGGAGAAGTAGCGGTGACGTGGTCAACGTGGTGAAGCTCAAGGAAAGCGAGCTTCTACGCATCAGGGGCAAGGAGATATCAATGATCTTCCAAGAGCCTAACGCCGCCCTCGACCCGCTTTACAGGGTGGGAGATCAGATAGCCGAAGCGATTCTCTCCCACAGATTTCATGAAATGCTCGGAAGAGCAATAGAGCGAGTTGAGAAAGATTTGGATGAAGGCAACGGCGGCGTCGGCGCGAAGCTTGAACTATGGGCATATAATAAAATGCGTGAAGATCCGCGTTCAAAAAGCCTCGCAGTATTGAAGAGGCTTCCAGTAGTCAAGAACCTTATCACTCGAAGGCTTAAGCAGGTTATTCGGGAGGAGATAATTGAACTGCTAAGGCTTATGGAAATCCCCGATCCAGAGAGGGTTATTGATGCTTATCCGCATGAGCTTAGCGGTGGAATGCAGCAGAGGATAGTGATCGCGATCGCGTTGGCATGCTCTCCAGTCCTACTTCTAGCAGATGAGCCGACTACGAGCTTAGACGTTACTGTTCAAGCTCAGATAATAGATTTGATCATGAGGCTTAAGAAAAAGTTCGGAACATCCGTGATCTACATCACCCACGACATGGGAGTGATAGCTGAGATAAGCGACCGAGTAGCCGTCATGTATGCTGGGAACGTCGTCGAAGTCGCCCCCGTAAAAGAACTATTCAAGAACCCAATGCACCCATACACGAAAGCCTTACTCGAATCCATCCCCAGACCTGGCTCCACATTCAAATCCATTCCAGGAACCGTTCCAAATCTCGTGAATCCTCCGAGCGGTTGTAGATTCCATCCAAGATGTGCTTACGCGAAGGAGATTTGCAAGCGTCAGGTTCCCAAGCTTGTTAAAGTTTCTGAAGATCATTATGTAGCATGTTTACTTTATGGTGGTGAGGAAAGTGGGAAACATAGTAGTAGCGGTGGATCTGAGGAAGTACTTTCCGATAAGGGGAGGAGTGTTTAGTAGGAAAATAGGCGACGTCAAGGCGGTTGACGGCGTAACCCTAGCAATAAGAAAAGGCGAAACCTTCGGGCTCGTAGGAGAATCCGGCTGCGGAAAAACGACTCTTGGAAAAACGCTAATCAGGCTTCTGGATCCAGATTCCGGACGAATCTTCTTTGATCCAGATGGTTCTTTGCCAAATGATCCTCAGAACGAGGGGGATTTTGACGATCGCGATATAGCATACGTCAAGGGAAGGAAGCTAAAGCAACTTAGAAGATATATGCAGATAGTTTACCAAAATCCATCTACATCGCTGAATCCCCGAATGCTTGTTAAAGACATAGTCGCTGAGCCGCTTATAGTTCAGGGAATATGCAAGGGAAAGGAGGCTGAGGAGCGAGTTTTAGAAATGCTCAATCGAGTAGGCTTATCTAGAGAGCATCTATACAGATATCCTCATGAATTCAGTGGAGGTCAGAAGCAGAGAATCGCGATAGCAAGAGCCTTGATCACTCATCCGAAGTTCGTAGTCCTCGACGAGCCTACCTCCTCTGTGGACGTCTCCGTAAGAGCCTCTCTCATAAAGCTCTTCAAAGAACTTCAACAAAGAATGGGGCTAACCTACCTATTCATCAGCCACGACCTCTCAGTCATCGAGGCGATAAGCGATCGAGTCGCAGTAATGTATCTCGGAAAGATCGTAGAACTCGCTGAGCCGGAAGAACTCTTCAAAAACCCATTACATCCATATACGCAAGCGCTATTCTCAGCAATACCAATACCAGATCCAGAAACTAAACGCAAGAGAATAATCTTGAAGGGAGAGCCTCCGAGCCCAGCAAATCCTCCAAGTGGTTGTAGATTCCATCCAAGATGCTCCTATGCGAGGGAGATCTGCAGGCGCGAAGAACCAAAGTTAATAGAAGCGAAACCTGGACACTTCGTCGCCTGCCACCTCTACTAAACTATATTACAGCCTCACCCTCGGTTTATTTTCTTCATTTGCAGCATGTCATGAGTTGTATTCTTTAGCTGGCTTTTATCTCCCTTGCGAAAAATTTTCGAAGAAACGTTTTTTCTTTTTTAGATTTATCGTTTTTTGCTGCACAAAGGTTAAGCACCGTCAGTATGCTGGCATCCGTTGTAAAACAGTTATTAACTAGGATCTTTTTGTGACGACTACGTGGCATGCGGACGATGGTGAAGATGCAAGGCTTTCTACGATTGGAGGAGATGACGATAGAAGGCTTCAAGGAGGCATTCAAGAGAATAATCGAGCTTAAGGAGCGCGCCGGGATAAAGGCGATTCTAGACAATCCTCCAGATCTACTCGAGCGGGCGAAGCTCTACGCTACGAGATACAGGAATGGTGCATTAGGCTGGGCATCGAACATCTGGCATAGATCGGAGGCGGGCACGGCGGTAATTGAGCGAGATGAAGACCTCCGAAGAGAGCATAAGCTCCTAATGCTCAGGGTCTTAGAGCACATCCTCGCACAAGGGCCGTTAATCAAGGTTGATGGAATTCTTGGAAAGCCTGGAACGAGGGTAGAGCTTCGATGCAGGCTTTACTGCGATCCCCAGTTCCCCGACATCGCCTATAGGTGGAGCCAACTAGCATTCCCAGGAGATCCGTCGAAAGAGCCTGACGTGGAGCTTTTCTGCATACCGCATTA
>CAZDPL010000080.1:0-2843 GCA_964507345.1 uncultured Nitrososphaeria archaeon | reverse complement strand
GGAGAAGCGTTAGGAGTTATCAGAAGAAACCCATCCCGGATGATGTTTTGAAGGCGATCCTAGAAGCGGGTAGACTTGCGCCCTCAGCCCATAACCGGCAACCATGGCATTTCATAGTTGTTAGGAACCCTGAGATGAAGCGTAAGCTTATTTTCACAAGCTGGAATAGCTTCATCGAAGACGCTCCCATCCTCATCGTGGGATGCGGAGATCCGCGTAGCAGGTGGATGACCGTAGACGTGGCCATAGCTTTACAGAATATGGTGATCGCCGCTGAAGCTCTCGGATTAGCTTCATGCTGGATAGGAGCATTCGACGAAGCCAAGGTTAAGGAGATTCTTAAAATTCCCGAAAACCTCAGAGTCGTAGCGATGATCACCATAGGCTACCCAGCCGAAAAACCAGAGACACCTCCTAAGAAGAAGCTAGAAGAGATAGTTCACTACGACCGCTTCTGAAGCGAAGATATAAGAGGAACCTCCTCTAAAATGAGGCACGGAGAACATGCCGAGCCACGGCTCAATCACGAAGGCTGGAAAGGTCAGGTCGCAGACCCCAAAGATAGAGGCAAAACCGAAGAAGGGAATCATCCCAAGGCTCAGGAATAGATACAACTTCGAAAAGAGGGTTATTGAAGCAGCTCAGCAGACCACATAATTCTCAAGAATTTACTCTATTTCGCATTTCTTAATCACCATCTTTAAATAGTCATTTATACCGCGATCATCAGAAGCAGGGAAATTCATGCGAGGGGAAAAGCGTAATTGAGCCTAAGGGTGATCGTGATGGCGCGGCAATCGGCTAAGCCTAGAAAACAGCGGAAAAGGCTTTACAACGCGCCTCTGCATAAGCTACCTAAGCTCATGTCAGCTCACCTCTCACCAGAGCTTAGAGAAAAGTACAAGCGAAGATCCTTCCCAGTTCGAGTCGGGGATAAGGTCAAGATCATGAGAGGAGAATTCAAGGGAGTTGAGGGGAAGGTTATCAGGGTTGATCGAGAGAGGCAGATGGTCTACATAGAGAATGTCACAATTAAGAAAGCAGACGGCTCCTCTGTCAATAGACCTATTCACGTCTCAAACGTCATGATCACAGAGTTAAATCTAGATGATCCATATAGAAAGCAAGCGCTAGTTAGGGGAAAGGAGGTTGAAGCCTAATGGGACATCTGAAGAGACTCGCCGCACCACCACACCTCAAGATCTCAGTTAAGGAAGCAGTTTTTACGGTATGCCCCTCGCCAGGTCCACACCCAAAATATGAATGCATTCCACTTCTCCTAATAGTTAGAGATTACTTGAAGTATGCTGAAAGAGCTGAAGAAGCAAAGAAGATAATCAAGAGCGGGAAAATACTCATCGACGGAAGACCCGTGAAAGATTACAAGTTTCCAGTTGGATTAATGGATGTAGTCTCGATACCCGATACGGGAGAAAACTTCAGAGTGCTGCCAGTTTATCGAAGAGGCCTCGATTTGATAGAGATTCCGAAAGAAGAATCTGGATTCAAGCTCGGCAAAATCATTAGGAAAATGCACGTCGCGGGAGGCCATCTCCAGATAACTCTCCATGATGGAAGAAACATAAGATTCAAGGAGATAACAGATGAGGTGAAGCAATATAAGACTAAGGATACGCTAAAAATCGCCGTCCCAAGCCAATCAATTCTAGGATATCTTAAGCTCGAAGAAGGAAAATACGGACTTCTGATTAAGGGACCGAAGCAGGGGCTTCATGGAAAAATCGTGGAGATAAAGAGAGACGTAGTTTACCCCGCTAAGCCTCTCGTTAAGCTTTCAACCGCTCAGGGCGAAGTAATCTCTATACTCGACTATGTGATGGTAGTGGGAGAGGAGGAGCCATGGCTGAAACTACCGTAGTCGAAGAGAAGAAAAAGAAGGAAGAAAACCCGATGCGGAGGCTGAGAATCGAGAAGGTAGTAGTGAACTCCTGCATAGGAGCGAGCGGGGCGAGGCTTGAGAAAGCCGCTAAGATCATCGAAATGCTTACCGGCCAAAAACCTCAGTTTAGGAAAGCCAAGAAGACGATCAAGGGATTTGGGATCTACAGAGGCCAGCCTATAGCCGTGAGGGTTACCTTGAGAAAGCAGAAGGCTGTGGAGTTCTTAGAGAAAGCTTTGAAAGCCGTCAACAACACGCTCAAAGCCTCAAGCTTCGATGAAAATGGAAACTTCTCCTTCGGAATCAAGGAGCATCTAGACATTCCTGGAACGAAGTACGACCCCGAATTAGGGATAATTGGAATGGATGTCTGCGTCCACTTATCGAGACCCGGGCTAAGAGTTGCTTTGAGAAGAAGGGCCAGAAGCAAGGTAGGAGCAAGCCATAAGGTGACGAGAGAGGAAGCTATGAAGTTCATGCAGGAAACATTCGGCGTCAAGATCGTCGAAGAATAAACAAGAACACCTGAAACTTAATATTGTCCAATAACATTCGGGCAGGTGAGCAGAAAATGGCGAAACATAAGCCGCCGAAAGATAGGAAATTCGGCAAAGGAGTAGTCAAGTGCAGGCGATGCGGCACAACCGTAGGAGTAATTAGAAAATATAACCTCTACATCTGCAGAAGATGCATTAACGAAATCGGCCCACTCCTAGGATTCAAGGTTTATGAATAGAGAGATCGCCCATAAGTTCCGTCTCTGTGATCAGATTTTGGACTCCTATTAGTTAAGTCGTTTCAACAGCCTTTATATTACAGCAGAGGGATCGTTAAATCAGAAAGAAAAATTAAATGAATAGCCATAAGATGAGAACGGATGCGATCCCTGTCATATAGACGCCATCAAATATACCTGCACCGCCTATGCTGATGATCGAAGCTC
>CAZDPL010000079.1:0-2905 GCA_964507345.1 uncultured Nitrososphaeria archaeon | reverse complement strand
CGTCAGTAGTTCCGACGTTCTTCACAGCTCAGCGTTTAGTAACTTCTTTTGCGAGGATTAAAGCTTTCTCGTCTTCGGGATCGTGGCGAATATCGCTGCGGCCGCGATCTCCATTACGGTGCAGAACGCGATTATCGCTGAGGTTAATCCTATTTGATAGAAGTATGCGAGGATTATTCCGCCAGTCATCCAGCTTAAACCTATTCCGAAGGAGTATATGCCGTAGGCTATGCTTCTGCTTTCAACTGGAACTAGGTCGGCGACTGCTGCTCGCATGATCGTCTCGACTACTCCCATCGTGAGTCCCCAGAAAATCGCTGAAAGATAGAATCCGAGCCTTCCAGCGAGCATGAAGAGCGGTGGAGCTATGAAGAGCGCAGCTATAGGTGCGGCGATTATGGATCTGGCTCCAAGCTTATCGTATATCGCTCCTATTGGAAATGCTATCGCCGCATCGACCGCCATCGCTATCAGATAGAGCAAGGCGATCTCCTGCGCAGATAAAAGCCCGATTTTCACCGAATCCTGCGCATAGTAGCTTATCACGCCCCAGTAGAGGAAGCCCAACATCGTTAGGATCGAGCCTGCGAGGAAGATCCAGAAGCTTTTACTGAGCGCTGCCTTCAGGCTTCCGCGCCCCTTCTCCTTTATTGCAGCAATCGCCTTCGGCTCGGGATAGAGCTTCACGGCGGTTAACAGCATAGCCATCGCTAGGATCCAAGGAATCCACATAATCCAGAAGGCGGTTCTATATCCTGCTGGATATCCTTGAAAAGCTATTACGAGAGACATTATCAATGGACCAGTTATAGCGCCTATCTGATCCATCAATTCATGGAGACCAAAGCCCTTCCCTCTACCGATTCCCTCGGTTACCTCCGCTAGGATGACATCTCTCGGAGGAGCGCGGATTCCTTTCCCAAGCCTTTCCAGAAAGAATAATGCTAATGCCAGCTCCCAGCTTCCAGCTAGAGCTAGAAGCGGCACGAAGACCGTCGAGGCATAGCCTATGATGATGAGCGCCCAATACATCTTTCCAGATGAAGCCTTCTGAGCAACGACCCCTCCGACAAGCCTCATAACGTAGCTCAAGAACTCTCCAAATCCAAGTATTCCAGCCGCGATCGCTGGAGCAGCTAAGACGTTCAGATATGCTCCGCCGATCGATCTAGCACCCTCATAAACTATGTCTGCAAAGAGCGAGAGAAGAGAAAGCGCTATGAAAACTTTTAGAAAAGTTCTCGTCGAAAAGCTCATAGCAGCGGTAGAATTCTGAAAACACTTCTTTTTAACAATTTACCCCAACTGCCTTCGAACTCCTCCGCAAAACCTCGTAATGTATTGAATTGCAAGATCTTCAGCTCTTCTCAGCTGCTCTAGATCTATCCCGGGGACACCGCATGTCATCAAGTATACCCTCCTAGTTTCAAGGGTCACCTTGCTATGATCCGCGTCTCGATATGGATAAATCGCGATCAAACTTCTCGAATCGGCTATAACTATCTCTCCGCCGCTAAGCGTTTTAGGACTCTTCATCCCTATTCCCAGAAACTTTTCACCCTCCTCAGCAAATCTCATCACCAAATTGCCCTCGATTTTCTCGGCATCAAACGCTGCCAGAGCAATACAGGATTCAGCTGAGGCGAGATTATATGCATCGACGAGAGTGTTTATCGTTGGAAGTCCTTTGCCGCTCAATATTCTTCGAATCAAGGCTTCAGCCGCAGGTCTGATCTTCGTCGGATCTATCCCTATCTTCCAAAAGAAGTCCCTATACTTCCTCATCATCGGCTCATCCTTCAAAGTCTCCAAATCAAATCTAGATCTAATCCTTTCGTAAACCTCTTTCTTAAATTCCTCAAGATCATCACGCTTCTCTTTTACCTCGACTCCATCGATCTCAACTAAGAGAACTGATAAATCTGGAAACCTGCTCCTAACGTTTTCGTCGATTATCAACCTCATGACCCTTCTGCAAAACCTTAAAGGAGATATTTTTCTTAAAACTTTCCTCTCGCTAGAAGCTACAAATACTGAGAGACCAAAGACTTCTGTGAAGTAGGTGATGAATCCCGGCTTTACTGATGGATTGAATCCGTGATGATGCCCGACAAGCCTGATTCATCACGGGGAAGCCTTTTCCTCTTAAGCAGGTTTTCCGCTTCTCAAAATTCTCTTAAGAGCGAGGGTTAGTGGAACGCCTATCGCCAGCTGGGCTACGAGCTCTCCGGGCAGGACCCCTACATACCCCAGCCAGAGTACATCCATCCACGAAACCTTCGGCAGGAAGAGGAATGGTAGATATGATCCGACGATGAAGGTGATTATAAGTGACGAGATTACCCCGGAGATTATTAGCCGAGTTTTTTCTCCGCGTCCATAGGAGATTCTATAGACGAGGTAGGAGGCGATCAGGTTCGCCAAGCTTCCGAAGATTACGTCAAGCGGATTCGGAGGGTAACCCACTGGGAAAAGATTTGCCAAAATGCAGCCCAAGAAGACACCGTAGACTACTGGAAGCCCCAAGGCCGCCGACAACATAATCAAGGCATCCGAAACCCTAACCTGAAATGGGAGAAAGCTTATCGGAGCGAAGATGAAAGTCAACATGAAGTAGAGAGCTGTGAAAACAACCACCATAGCCGCGAAGACCACCTTTCCCCTCACGAAACCTCCGCAAACCATGAACATCCGCCAAGAATCAACCTAAACAAAAACTATATAGCTATAATTCCAGACCGACTAAATCCTCTTTAGAATGCTATTACCATAAAGCGTTAAGTCCATATATCCTCAGCTCGAAAAATAGAACCGAGAAAGACGATTTCCAATGGACGCCCGGAATGATGAAGTATATCCGGTCGGATAATGCGGTGAAGAATGGTGCGGCGCTGACCTAAGCCCC
>CAZDPL010000078.1:0-2941 GCA_964507345.1 uncultured Nitrososphaeria archaeon | reverse complement strand
TTTTTCCTACCGAGCATTTCCGATCGTTTGGAAGCTGTTTTTTGAGCTATATATCCATAACTCCCTTCAGCTAAGCCTATGAGCTTCCCTTGGAAATACCCTGGAAATGCCTGCGGCTTACAGTTTTCAGTAAAATTTTCCAAAACATCGGTTGGCGCGCAGATTTGGCCAGCTTAAGCTTTTCGTCTCGTCATAAATTTTTATCTCATGAGGCTTTCTCGGATTTGTGGAAGACTTGGGCGGGGGCGCGGAGCAGGCGCTCGTGAAGAGTGCCTTCAAGGAGTCAGTTAAGAAGGTTCTCGGAGAGGATGGTTCAAGAGCTTTGGAATTTCATATGAAGAGGGTTTTGAAAAAAGATCCATACGATATTCTCTGCGAGGATCCGAGGCGCTTCTATGAGAGTCTCCGACCATTCTTCGGAAACAAGGCCACGGCATTCCTCAAAATAGTCGTAGCGACTCTAATGAAAGATCATGGAGTATCGAATCTTGATGCTGAAACCGTCGTAAGATTAATGGTCGAGGGAAGTGGAAGAGAATTCTTCATCCTAATCTATCGCTCTAAGAAGAGGGGTGAAGAATGAGC
Source organism: uncultured Nitrososphaeria archaeon (assembly GCA_964507345.1). Lineage (GTDB taxonomy): Archaea > Thermoproteota > Nitrososphaeria_A > Caldarchaeales > Wolframiiraptoraceae > Wolframiiraptor. Next base: position 2,356 of record CAZDPL010000078.1, on the reverse strand, counting down.
GAAACCATACCTACGGGAGTTCCAGGATTCGATGAGCTCGTCGGCGGGCTACCGAAAGGAGGGCTCGTCATCCTCGCGGGAGGACCTGGAACAGGGAAAACTATGTTCTCAGCGAGCTTCCTTTACTGGGGTGCCGTGAAATATGGCGAGAAAGGAATGTACGTCTCATTATCGGAAGACAAAACCACATTCATGGCTAATATGCGGAAGATCGGACTTGATTTCGAAAAGCTTGAGAAAGATGGCTTATTCAAGTTCGTTGATGCTCTAACATTAATGGAATCTGGCACGTCCCCGCTCTTCGAGACCATACTCGAGGATGCTATGACTTTTCAAGCTCAAAGACTCGTCATAGACTCTTTAACCGCCCTAGCCCAAGGCTTCAAAAGCTCAAGAGAACTTAGAGTCTTCCTCCACACCCTACTTTCTCGAATAATGAAGAATATGGGATGCACGACGATCCTCATAGAGGAGGTTCCCCTCGGAAGAGAATGGATAGGATATGGCTTCGAGGAATTCGTGGCCTCAACGGTGATCCTACTCGAAATCCTAACCATGGAGGATAAGCTTCTCAGAAGACTTCACATAGCCAAGATGCGAGGAGCAAAGATACTAAACCCGAAAGCATGCTTCACCCTAGCCGAAGGCTTCAAAGCATACCCCCCATTCAAATTCAGAAAGCCGGAATCGCTTAAACCATATCAAGTTCTCCCAGATCCACCCGAACGCCATTCAACGGGAATCCCCGACCTAGACAAAATCATAGGAGGCTATCCAAAGAGCTCCACAATACTCATGGAGATAAGTCCGAAGCTATCAAGAGAAGATTACCAAATCCTCATAGCCCCGACGATCATCAACTCAGTCCTAAAAGGAAAACCAGTTGTGATCATTCCGCCGATAGGAGCCGGACCCGACGATCTTGGAAGAGTATGTGATCTTTATGGTGTGCCGCAGGAAAAGCGGGAAACCTTGTTGAGAGTATTCCTGAGGAAAGAGCTCTTAGAAGGAAGAAAGATCTTGAAATATCAGGTACCCTACGAGAGGAAAACCCTCGAAGAAGATATGAGCAGCATCCTATCCGTAGCCGAGAGCCTAATCAAAAGCTCCGAAAACCCCCTAGTCCAAGTCCTCGCAATCGATACAGTAGGTATGTATCATGGTCAGCTCGGAGTCCTGCGCGCAGCTCAAGAATCGATAACCCTATGCAAGAGGACTGGCGGCTTCGCTTTATGGATAGCTGAATCAACGTTCCCCGACCTTCTCCAAAAGCTCTCACCACTCGCCTCCATGCACTTCAAGCTAACAAGAAAACATGGATGCCTCCTATTCTATGGAATCAAGCCCCGCACACCGCTAATAGCCATAGAAGAAGACCTAACAAAAGGCTATCCACTGCCAAAGCTCACCCCGATTCTTTAAAATCGTTAAGCAAAAGCTGGCCAACCTATTGATTTTTATGGAAAAGCTGCATACTTCTTCAGTTTCTCTAGGATTCTCGGCTTTAAGCCGCGTTGGGTGTTTACGTTTTTGCAAAAAGAAGCGTTCATTTTTGCAAAAATATATATCAAGCTAGCAGACTGTTATAACATGGAAAGATGAGCGGAGGGGAGAAGCGGCGCATGATGGTTTACGCCCACTTTTTCAGAGAGGTCTTCAAAAAATTTATGGGCAATAGCTCGCTCATAGTCCTAGAATATCACTTATCGAAGAAGCTATCCGGAGCCGATCCATTCGAGCTTCTGCTAACCGAGCCGCGCGCATTCTACGATGCCTTGGTCTCAATCTTCGGACCTGAGGGAAGCTTCCTCCTCCTAAAGCTCCTCTTCAAGCAGATAGTCGACGGATATAGGCTGACGGGATGGAGCGCCGACGAATTCGTCCAATCCATCGTTAGCGGCGGAGAGAATGCGAGAAAATCCTTGCTAAAACTTCTCGAAGAAATCCCACTGACTGAGAATACGTAAAAAGCATGCCGAAACATTACTTTTTCAGAAAAGACTAGAACAACGACATGTTGTGAAAGTGAAGCTCCCTCGGCCCATAAGCCTGTCAAAAGCATAGGAGGGGAGGTGGAAAATGGAGGAGACCAGAAAGGTCGTAGAGGCCCTAATGCGAGTAGGTCCAAGATTCTCCGACATATCAAAAGCTACAGGCGTCCCGGTCTCCACGGTAAGATATATCCTACTTAAGAGACTGCCAAAACTAGGACTAACCGTTAGAGCATCAATTAACTACGGAGCACTAGGGCTTCAAAGATACCTAGTAGAATTCAAGAGCAAATACCCAGCCCACTACATCTCAAAAATACTCGACCTCCTCGGAGAATACATGTACCTAGACTACTACACCTACT
>CAZDPL010000077.1:0-3194 GCA_964507345.1 uncultured Nitrososphaeria archaeon | reverse complement strand
GAATCTCAAAAAGAGAATTGAAAGCTTGGTTACGGAGTTTTTCTTTTATGGGAGGCATATTTTTCTATAGCCGCAGTTTGCGCATTTAGATTTTGGTTGATTTACTTCTGGGAGGTTTTCCTCTTTTAGCATTTCCTTCAGCTTTTCAAGGAGTTTTAGAACGCGTTGCTTAGCCTCCTTAGTAATTCTTATTTCCATAAATTCGTCCGTCTTCTCGTAGTATATCATCGCTTTTCTCACGATTTTTCCATAAAATTCTTCTGCGAGAATGGAGTATGCTGCTAACTGAATTAAGTGGTTCTCCTTCAGCTTCTTCGGCTTTCTAGATGCCTTGAATTCTACTGGAATTATCTCCGAGTCTCGAATGAGAATGCAGTCCACAACTCCCATTAGTTCAAGTTTTGGAGAGCATAGAGGTATATTGAAGACCTTCTCTTCGGCCTTAAGCTTCTTCGCAAATTTCTTCCGCCTCCTTTCCCTCTTTTCAAACTCTTCTTCAGATACCCTCCCCTCGAGCATGCTTTCGGTCATCCTTTCCTCATAACCTAAGATATGTTGAAAATACGGTATCCTCGGGCAGAACGCGTACTGCTTGAGATCGGTCACGTTTAGATATTCCTTTTCAGAGGACGATAGTTCCAGCGACATGGTTTTCAAAGCCCCCCTCGCCTATTATCTCCCTGGAGGTTTGACAGTATCTGCAGAAAGTGAAGATCTGAATGTTCGCGTGAGCTCCGGAGATCGCTTTCTTCAGCTTTATTGCGAGTTCTTTTCTCCTAGAGCTTGGCAGGTATCCTATGAACGCGCTTTTCTGAATTCTCGTTAACCCGAATGCTTCACAAATTCTGGCTACTTCATTCCTGACGCCATCCTCCGTCACATCATAGATTACCAAAGTCTTCATTCTTCACCACCCCATCACGAATGGCTTAAACTCGGATCTATGACCGAGCAGATACCTAGCTAAGTCTCTCGCTTGAGAGAGGATGTGACTATAAATGGGCTTCCTCTTGCCGTTAAACGAGACCTCACATCCCAGCCGCTCGAAAATTTCTCTAAGCAATTCAGCTCGAAAGCTTTTCCGAATGATCCTTAACTTGGAATCTACCCCAGAGGAGAGCTTATCTGGGTTTCTCAAAGCTATGTTCAATACAACTCTATCGACGACCGCTGTTCTGAAAAGCTCCATTAAATCGTAAACCAGCGCTGGTCTCCTATTGCTGTCGTCGTGTAGAAACCCGAACCATGGATCGAGGCCCGAAATCTCGATCATTAAGAATATCTCAGAAGCTAAAACTCCATAGAGATAGTTTAGACACAGGTTCACGGGATCGTCGGGGTTCTCGAACCTCTTCTTCCTCGACGTAAAGCGCAGATCGCTCGGCACAATATGCGATATCCCACTCCAGTAAAACCTCGCTGCCTCAGCCTCAATGCCTACGAGCTGCCGCCGAGCCTCGCTTAATGATGAATTAATGGTATCAATCTCCGAGGCAAGTTCATCGATGCTGAAAGATAAGGTCATCAACTTGTCCTTTAGCTCCCCACTTCTATTCTTCGCAAGCGACTTCAGCATATTCGATTGACTCCTCAACTTTCCATAAACTAATGCCTTTGCAATTCTCAGCCCCCTCTCGTCTTCACGTGCTCTAATCTGCTCAAGCCTCAACTTAACATGGCTTCTCCTCAGATTGAAAACCCTACCCAGAGGCTTACCGCTAGATGATAATATCAAAACATCAACATTGTTTTTCGCGCATGCTCTTATGAGCCTCGAGGATATCGCTGCACCCCGCGTAGCAATCACTATTTGATCTAGATTTCCCAACGGATATTTCTCTTCGAGATCCTTATTTTTTATCACAACAAGCCCCTTTCTGTAACCAATGAACGTTCCATAGCTATTGATTATCAGCCTCCTCATCTTCATCACCTCGACAGTAATAGTAGAACGGACACGATCTAGGGCAATTACTTGGAATTCCTGGATCTCTCTCGCTGTAAATAAGCTCCATCACGCGATCCCTCTCCTCCAGAAATTCTCTCCTAACCTCGTCCGTGAGCTTGATGAGCTTTCGAAGTAGATGAATTCCATTATTGAGATGCACGTATAGCAGGTATCCATGATTTATTGGGACGTATTCGCTTGATTCCATCGCCAATCCGTATCCTGCTATGGATAGCCTATGAAATTCTCTCACAGCCCCAGTCTTAATCTCAACGATGGTTACAGGTGGAACGTAAACGTCTATCATTAACCAATTGCTTAAACCTACCCTCGCTCCATCGACCGCTCGCTCCGAAGTAATTTCTAGGATTTTGTCGGAGATCAGCTGTCTTAGAGACCTTGGTGCTTCTGACACGACTTTATCGTATTCTGCTGATAATTGGAGAGCGAGGTAGTTATAGAAAGACGCTAATTTCGGAGCAAAATCGAGGCTTAATGAAAACTTTCTCAGAACCTCCTTAATTAAACGATCTCTCCTCAAACAAAGCGAGGTATACAGCTCTGAACCTGTTCTAGGCTCTTTCAGCAGTTCTTCCTTAAATTCTCGGATGAGCACAACCATCAGATTATGGACGGCTTTCCCCTTAAGCATGGCTTGAGAAGGCTTAGGCTTGATTCCCAAAATTCTCCTTAAGTAGACATCTCGCTTCGTTTCACAATATTTCGAAGCCGCTTCCCAGATCCCCAGCTTAAGATCATCTAGGAGAGGGGCTACCGGCGGGCTTCTCCACGCCCATCCTCTCAGCTCATTACTCACCTCAATAGGTTCGGGAGGCTGCTTCGGAGCAAAGATTTCTAGGAACATTCCAGACTATGCATGTTATGTAAATGATATAAGATTTTTTGCAATTTTTGCAAAAATATGCAATTAAATCACGAGCTCGCTTAGATCTGTAAGCCGAAGTTTCACAGCTCTGGATTCTTTATCTTTTTCAGCTTTCATAAGCCCTCTAGCTTCAAGTTCTTTAAACCATCGGTAGACTGTAGATACGTTTACTTCAAGTTCTTCAGCTAAGGCTCGCATAGGCTTCGGCTCGAATTTAAGAGCGTTCATGAGTTTCCTCTGCTCCGCGCTCGGCTTCCAGCCTACGAGTTTCAGAATCTTTGAATCGAGTCGAATATACTCGTTCCGCCCTTCTAGATCGACTTCAATCAAGATTCTTCTATCTTCCGAGAAGTGTTTTGA
>CAZDPL010000076.1:2135-3212 GCA_964507345.1 uncultured Nitrososphaeria archaeon | reverse complement strand
CTCCATCAATCTCTTAAGATATCTAGCTATCGAGTAGAATACGGCGAGCTTCTGCTCCTTCTCTCCCTTACTCATATCTATCACGACTATCCCCTTATCTTTAGCCTCGGCTAGCACTTGCCACGGCTCAATTGTTCCGAGAAACCTCTCAATCTCGTCTTCGGTTATTAGCTCGAATGCCGCCTCCAATCTCTCAAGCCAAAGCATTCCAGTCTCCCTCTTCACGCCCTTCGCATTATGCTCGAGGATGGACTTCGCCTTCAGGAATATCTTCTCTCGAGCCTTTTCAGGCGGATTGCCTCTCCAATCAGTAGTTCTGAGAGCGCGTTCAACTGCAGCAGAAACTGGGTTATCCTCTCGATCATAGTATCCGAAGTTCTTGGTTAAATGGCTGAAGTATCTGAGCACGGTTGAGTCGTCGACTTTTATCTTGTCGAGCGGAATGGCATGCTCAAAGTATGGAGCATAGTCGCTTCCCTTCCAATCCATTACTATCACGCTGTAGCCAGCTCTTCTTAAAAGGGGAATAACCTCGTATCTGGCCAAGTAGCTTTTACCAGAGCCCGTTACGCCGAATATTCCTATATGATAGTTGATATACTGCTTCAGAACCGGGACTTTCCACCTCGGCTCAGCCCAGTAGTGGCCTATTAGGAGATCTGATTTTCCTAGATACTTCATGGGGTCATCTTCGCTAGTGAACATCTCGACTATGGATGTTGGAGCGATTATGAACTTGTTCTGCTCGATTCCATTATCCCCTATCGCGCCGATTATCTCCAGATTAAAGACGTAGAATTCTTTAACGCTGCTTGGGACTTTTCCAGTCTTAGCATAGGCCACGCCAGGAGAGAAGCTTGCGGTTTTAACGTTTTCATTTAATCCTTTTCCTCCTCTGCAGACGGCTAACACGTCTCCGCCGTTTCTATTTCTTATAACCACTAGGCTCTCATTTCGCACAACCTTCTCCATTCCCTCGTAGAGTATCACGGACGCCCTCGACTCACTCGCGCCGCTCGAAACAACACCTATCGGAATCGGCAGCTCAAGTCACCCCTCCGCCAAGAAAATAAGAAA
>CAZDPL010000076.1:0-2035 GCA_964507345.1 uncultured Nitrososphaeria archaeon | reverse complement strand
CCAAGTTTAGATCTTCAAAATAGTATACTCTCAAGCTCTTTCCCATCTTTTCCTAATCTTCATCATTCAGAACATAGAATTCTCCGGTACCTCCAGTCAGGGTTAAGACTAAAAGCTGTGTTCCTATTTTCCACGATATACTCCGTATTCGCTTTCAATGCCTCGAGATCCACTTTTTCGCTTTCGTTGAAGGAAGTCGCTAGGACCACCATTACGACTCCTTTGCAGTAATACTCAATCTCGCCTTTTGAGAAAGAAGGTTAGGGAGCCTGCAAGACCGAGCTGGGACATTGAACATCGGCATTCGGTATTACTGCAACTTTTACATCATGCCTGCTAGCGAAAGATGATATTTCCTCGATAACTTCGCTCCAAGTCTTAATTCTTTGAATTTCTTCAAGTCTAGCTATCGGAAGAAGCGGATCGACTTCAGGATGTTCAGAGAAAACTATTAACCGCCTGATTTTTTCTAGAGGCTTCCTAGGATTAAAGATTGATCCCCCGATGTTTTTGCCAAATTTTCCATATGCATAGTGCGTCACCTGACCTCCTGGAGGATTCGCTATTACAACTACTATGGCTTTCTCCGAGATGAATGGATACCAGCTTGACAAAGCTAGAACTGCCTCATTTGCCTTCGCGGAGGTGTTTAAGATAACTACGTCATAGCCAGAAGGTATTTCGCTCGAATATACTTCTCTTCCCTTTTTAACTCCAGCTCGCTGTTCTTCGACTACTTCTCCTGAATATATGTCGATTGAATCGTTAAAGCCGTTGATGAGCACATCTATCTTGAAGTCGAGCTTCGCAATCTTAGCAAACTCTTCACAATCCTCCCTCAAAACATTTCCCATATTTTTGCCCCAGCCCGTTGATGGATGCGGCTTCGAGCCGCCTACATATCCTCCAACTTTCGCATGATTATGTTCGATGGCTTTAATGGAAGCTATTCCTGGAAGGAGTATTTTTGCTCCTCCTCCGAAGCCCATCATAGGGTGGGGAACTATGCACCCTATTCCTATCTTCAGGTCGCAGGATGCATATTCTCCATTTACTTCAACAGGCGTTCCATAGCTCGTTTCTCCGAGATATTCACATCCATGGAATGGATTATGATTATAGACCGCGTATTCGTCGGCGATCTCGCTTCCCAGCTTCTTTATGAAATCCATCTTATTCATGGCGCCGTGAGCTCCAAGTGCTGCTATAAAGCGTATATTGTCATCTCTTATTCCAGCAGCTTTTAACTCCTCTAAAACTACTTTCGCTATCTCTCCAACCTTCGTAGGTCGAGTATGATCATCGAAAACTATCGCCACTTCCCGCTTGCCTTCTGCGAGTTTTCTGAGAGGTTTTGCTCCAATAGGGTTTCTAAGAGAGTGGAGAATTCTTTCTCGACTGAGTGCTGGCGCAGAGTATCCCTTCATCGGATAGATTTTTACTTCCCAGTTTTTCGGAAACTCTAATACTCGTTCTTTTTTATCGGCCCAGGCGGCTTCGGGAATTATTATCCGAGTAGCGTTTTCCATCGAAAAAGTAGGGATGTCGTAGAATATTAACGTCTCCTAGCTGCGTGAAAATAACTCGCATCAATTTTTGGTATGACCTAGAGTGTAGTTAGTGTTGGTGAACGCACACCATTTCCACGCGTTCGGCTGGCAGTCTCCCTTTCATGACTATAAACTTGCTCAGCTTCTTGCGACGCATTTCCTCAGAGTTTGGCTATTAAACAGCATCACTTGCATTGAAAGAACTTGAAGCTTTATTGAACACGTTACCAATCGACCTAACTTTCGTTGATGCTGAGGATAAGGATAAAACGGGAACATCCAAGAACGCTTGAGGTTACCCCAAGATCCAACGGACATCGAGAATCAAGAAAATCGAAAGAGAGAAGAGACTCCTTGATTGGAAATAGAACCTTCTAACAAATCTTACACTATTCCAAGCACATTAGAGATGATGCGGGGGGTGGGATTCGAACCCACGAACCCCTACGGGACAGGGGCTCTCATCCGGGTTTTTCCGGATCCTG
>CAZDPL010000075.1:0-3410 GCA_964507345.1 uncultured Nitrososphaeria archaeon | reverse complement strand
GTTAAAAATATTTATTTGGAATAAGTAACTCAAGGCAATTAAGAATAGATTAGGGCAGCGTGGTTAGATGAGCTTAAGCCTTCGAGAAAGGCTTGAACTGATTAGGCAGGGCGTGATTAGGGGATACATCATACCGGGGTTAGAGGAGAGAGGGTACATGGTTTCCTGCTGGAAGCGGCCGATCTCGTTGGAGGACATGGTTCTCAAAGATGGGGCTTGGCGGCCGATTTATACGAGGTTCACCAGCTGGGAAACCTATGCCAAAGATCACCCACTCTTCGTGTATTTCAATACGTTTTATGGCGATGTTTACGAAAAGGCGTATAGAAACTGCTTCGTCGAATTCTTGTTAAATGTGAAGAATCTGAAGCTCAGCCCAAAGCTCATCGGCGTTTTCACCAGGCTCAACCTTCCTGGAGGAGGTTATTATTGGAAGCACAGAATCTCGATCGATCTAAACTTTCCAGACGCATGCATCAAGGAAATTGACGCGACCTACGACGAGCTTCTCATACTCTTAGACAAGGAGGGAGTTCTGGAGATCTTAGAAGCGCAGACGGGCTAAGAATTAAATCTCAGATATTCAGATTGAGTGTCGGGCGATGAAGTTTCTCGCCTCCTGACCTGTGATGAGCGGGAATACCGCTGAGCCCAAAGCTGATAAACATCCTGATTCTAGAAATTCTTGAGAATGATGAGAACTTACCCAGCGGATTCGTGAAGATGAGAGGGTCAGCTGACTCATACTTAAATTCTCCTATAAGCAAACCCGTTTGAAGGGACTTGATCATCCCAGCGAAGAAGCTAACGTTACTGACGCTCAGAGATCAGGAGCGGATAGTCCTCAGAAAGCTGGGAGAGCTGGGAGTGATTCATCTAAGGAGGCTAAGCGATGAAGATGCTAGGAGGTTTAGAGAAGCAGAATCCAGTAAGCTTAGAGAACTTGAGAATTTATCCGAGAAATTGATCAAACTTTGGCAAGACTTGGCGAGGCTCGGCGGAGAAAGAAGAGAAGACTATCAGAGATATGTTGAACTTCGAGAAAAGTTGAATGAACTCTATGCGAGACGCGCCGAGCTTAAAAACCTCAAGAAAGTTCTAGAGGCAGCGGCATCCTTCGGAGAAGAAGTTCCGCCAGCTGGCCGATTAAATGATCTATTCTCGCTCCTAATAATAGTTCCTAAGGGAGAATTCGAAAAACTTGAGAAAGCGCTTTCAGGTGAAAAGCTCGCCATCAGGTCAGCAAGGGCTTCGGATGAGGAGATTTTGGTGAATATAGTTGGGTTAAGTGACCATCTCGAAAAAGTTCACGCAGCCTTAGCCACAGTCTATCATCAGGAGATATCTCTTCCACAAAATCTTCCAAGAAGATGTAGGGACGCTATCATGGCTATCAAATCCGATCTAGAGAAGATTGAATCCGAAATTCGATCAATCGAGGAAGAGTTTGGAAGACTGAAGGAGAGCATCATGGGATTCTCAAGGGAGCAGCGGTCAAGCGCTCCCATGCTCGCCAAGCTTAGACATGAAGCACTTAGACTTCTCGAGGAACTTTCCCCAGGCGAAGTGAAAGTGCGCGAGGAACTCAGCGTTGAAGAAGCCTCAAAACTTCTCGAAAACCTAATCGCCGGTTATAGATCGATTAAAGGCGAACTCGATGAGCTACGCCGCGAAAGAGAGAGATTGAATACGTTGAAAAGCCTATTGGAAAAACTCGTCTTAAAGAAGATCAGAAGCATCGAGGCTGGAGAATATGAAAACATCACCGTGATCTCAGGGCTTATTAAAGCAGATAGGCTCGAAGAACTTAGGAGAATACTCCTGAAAAAGCCGATAGCATTAAAGGAGATCGAGCTAGATAATGGACGAGCATTCCTAACGATCGCATGCCTAAGAGAGGATGCACGAGAAATTTTAGAACAGTTAAAGTCCCTCGAATTCGAAGACCTAACTCAATTATTGCAAGCTCTTCCGCGGGATCCCTCCGAAGCTCTAAAGAAAATCAACGAGGAATTAGAATCTCTTCGAGCAAGGGAGGAAGAGCTTGTTTCGAGATTAGGAGATTTCAGAAAAAGCTCCTTACCCAAGATCGTGGCTATCGCCAGATCTCTTGAATTGAACTTGAAGATTGATGAAGCCTTAATGAATACTCTCAGAAGCGAAGATTTACGAGTCATTCAAGGATGGGTTCCAGCCGACAAGATCGAAGAATTCGCTGGTGAACTAGAAGAGCTTAGGAGAAGGCTTGGAAAATCCTTCGCCTATCACTTTGAAGATCCAAGCCCCGACGAAGATGTTCCAACGGTCTTAAAGAATCCGAAGCTTTTCAAAGTCTTCGAAGGACTCGTAGCCCAATACGGCTGGCCTGGACATAGAGAGATCGATCCAACGATAATATCCGGCATACTCTGGACCATGATGTTCGGGCTCATGTTCCCGGATTCAGGTCAAGGGCTAGCTATAATAGGGATCGGAGCTTTCCTCGCATACTTCTTCAAAGGAAAACGAGTTCTCGGAGTGAATGCGAAGAAGCTTGGAAAGCTTATGATAGGGCTCGGAATTTCCGCGACAATCTTTGGACTCCTCTTCGGAGAATTCTTCCTAACAGAAACACATCCACTCGTGCCGGGTCTCCGTCCCGGTTGGCTGGAGGATCCGAGCGGAACTGTTTGGCTTCTGAAAATCGCGGTCTTCTTCGGAATAGCTCAGATAATCCTTGCCATGTCTCTTGCGGCTTGGAATGAGCTGCGGAATGGCGAGATCATCGACGCCGTTCTCAGCCATCATGGTCTAGCTGGGATAATAGCCTTCATAGGATTCATCTTAACTGCCTTCCACTTCCTTGGAATCTCCGTAATCCCCGGAGTTCTAGAGTTCCCAGAGCTTGGGATGGATTCTTTGAAGGCTTGGCCGTTTTATCTCATGTTAGCTGGTTTTGTTATGATGGCGTTGAAGCCTGTTGTTGCGAAAGAGTCGATCTCTCTTGGCTTGGGTAATATACTGGAAGTGGCGATAGCCTTTCTTGCGAACACGTTTTCTTATGCTAGGATAGCTGGCTTCGCTATCGTTCATGCGGCTTTAGCGATGGTGGTTCATCGAATGATGCATGCGAATCCATTGATGGGAATAGGAATGGGACTTATCTTCCTCAACCTCTTCACTCTCAGCATAGAGCTCTTGGTATGCATGATCCAGGCATTAAGGCTTCTTTACTACGAGTTTTACAGCAAGTTTTATAAGGGCATGGGAATACCCTACAGACCCTGGAAAATTCCATAAAGATAAGTTAATTAAATAATCGGCAAACATTCCCCATAATGGGATCGGGATTGAATGAAAAAGCGGTGTTAGCAGCATTAGCTCTAACATTGCTACTGCTCGCGAATATCACGGTTCCAGCAGCCGCGCAA
>CAZDPL010000074.1:0-3419 GCA_964507345.1 uncultured Nitrososphaeria archaeon | reverse complement strand
TATCGAAGAGAAATCAACGTCTTGTATCCGGTCGGCGACCCGATCTTCATCCACGTCTACTCCAGGCCAGGCGGCCGAAGGCACATGTACATAGCCGTCCAACCCATGAGCGGAGTAAAGCTCGGGAAGCTTCCAGAAATCGTTGACGAACTCCTAATCGATTTGATCGATGAAAACGTGGAATTCAAGTCCCCTGAAGAGCAGGAAGAGATTCTGAGAAACCTGCTTCAGGAAGTAGTCGAAATCAGAGAAGGCATACCACTCGGAGAATACGAGCCACTAGGCAAGCGGTCTAGGAAAATCGCGGTCAGCTACGAGACCTACCAAGCCTTGGAATATAATCTGATAATGGAGAAGGTTAGGCTCGGGCCGCTTGAGCCCTTCATTCGCGATCCATACATCGAGGACATCAGTTGCGATGGAGTCGGCCCAATATTCATTGAGCATAAGGTGTTCGGAAGCTGCGAGACGAATATCAGATTCGAATCCGAGGATGAGCTTAACGAATTCGTTAAAAGGTTATCCGAGCGAACGGGCAAGCCCGTAACTTTCAGAAACCCGATCGTGGATGCATCGCTTCCAGACGGCTCCAGAATAAACATAGTCTATGGATCTGATGTAAGCCTCAGGGGAAGCAACTTCACGATAAGGAAGTTCAGCGACAAGCCTCTCAGCATAATCCAGCTGATAAGCTTCGGATCACTCGACCCCATGATAGCGGCCTATCTCTGGCTCCTCCTCGAAAACAATATGAGCGTCTGGGTATGCGGCGAGACCGCGAGCGGGAAGACCACTCTCCTCCGAGCGATCTGCACCTTCATCAATCCGCATTACAAGGTGATCACGATCGAAGACACTCCCGAAGTCATAGTCCCACACGAAAACTGGATAAGAGAGGTCACGAGGGAGAGCGAGGAGGGCGCTAGCATAGAGCTTTTCGATCTATTAAAGGCCGCTCTCAGGCAGAGGCCCAACTACATCATCGTCGGAGAGATTAGGGGGAGAGAAGCGAGCGTAGCCTTCCAAGCCATGCAAACCGGCCACCCAGTCCTAGCAACCTTCCACGCCGGAAGTATCGAGAAATTGATTCAGCGATTGACTGGAGCGCCGATCGAGATCCCGAAAACCTACATCGACGTCCTGAACTGCGTCGTAATCCAGAGCGCGGTCAGGGTTCCGAAGACAGGTTCTCTTGAGAGGAGAGTGATAAGCGTAAACGAGATAGTCGGCTACGACCCATTCGAGCAGAGGTTCAGCTACATCGAGCTCTTCTCCTGGCAGCCCGCCGAAGACTCTCATGAATTCAGAGGAGAGGGAAGCAGCCACCTCCTCGAAAACAAGATCGCCGTCATGAAGGGATACAGCAGAACCGAGCTTAGGAAAATCTATCAAGAACTCGACCTAAGAGCGCGATTCCTCGCAAAGCTCGCCGAGCTCAAGGTCTTCGACTACTTCGAGGTCTGGAGAGCGATCAACCAAGCATACAATCTCGGAATCGAGGAGATGTTGGAGTATCTCGAGGAAGGTGAGAAGCCATGGGAATGGGAGCATTAAAGAAGATGATCGCCGAGGTCAAGGGCGAGGCTGGAGCATTCTACGAGCTACTGATACTCTACTTCTACGCACTCTCAACAGCGTCTCCAAATCCACGCGACATCCTAAAAATGGCTTCGACGCCCAGCGCCCCGATTCGAGATCTCTCGCAGATCTTCAGAAAAGTCTCGGAGGCCGTTGAACGATGGGGATACGAGCTGAACAAAGCTCTACGCTACGTCTTGAATAAGATCCGCGATAGAGATGTTCAATCTTTTCTGAAGAGGCTATCCGACTCGATGACTCTGAGCTTGGATATCAGGGAGTTCATGAGAGTCGAGCTCGAGAGAATGATGGCGTCGCTGGTAGATGAATTCGAGAGGAGGCTCGATCGAGTTAAAAAGATGATAGACGCCTACTCCGCGATCCTAACCTCAACAGCCTTCCTAAGCGTGTCCATGCTCCTCATCGCATCGATTTACGGAATAAACGTAAACAACCTACTACTATCAACCGCCATTGGAATATTCATAATCCTAACCCTAATGTCCCTCCTCATCGCCCACTCCCTCCCACCAGACCCAGTCCTCCATGAAGAAGGCCATTGCCCAGAGAAGCTGAAGCTCCTGAAGAAGGCGAGTGTTCTCGGGATACCCGCATCCATCGCTATTTCAGTAACGCTGTTAACAATCTTCGGAGCGGAATCAGATCCGATTAAAGCCATGAGCCTACCGTTGCTCGTATCTGGAGTCCCGCTCCTAGTTGTCGGGAGGATCGGGCTTCGATGGGTGAATAAGTCTAGAGAGATAGACAGGAATCTTCCATCATTCATGAAGTCGCTCGGAGACGCGGTCGAAGTCTCTGGATCCGTGAAATCCGCCTGCAAGCTGATTCTCATGAACGACTACGGCCCAATGAATAAGCTGTTAAAGAAATTGAAGAAGAGATTGGAGATGGGCTTCAGCCAGAGGCTCGCGCTCCAAACATTTGGAAGAGAAACAATCAGCAAGCTATCATACTCGATGAGCAGCATCATGGCGGATGCCCTCCACTACGGGGCACGTGGATCAATAGTTGGGAAAGCAATCCACGACTACTCTCTCAGAAAACTCGAGAACAGGAAGAAGAGGATGCAGGCGGCGGGAATGCTTTGGGGGATAGCGCTTCCACTTCAAGCAGCCTTCTCCGCGATCTCCGCTCTCATCAGCGTCCTAATGAAAACCATGGCGGCTTTCATAAACTTGACAAGCTCATGGCTTCCATTATTCGCCCCGATCCCCGAGCCCTACATCCACACATTCTTCCTCTCAATAACCTTCGCAACAGCCTACGCAAGCGCATTCTCATTCTACAGGATAAGAGGAGACTCATCCTTCTCATTCACCTACGCTCTCGGATTCCTGCTAGCGGTAAGCGGAGTGGTCTACGCATTCGCGTCGATGGTTTCGCAGTCAATCCTGAGAATGGCAATGAACCTAACCGAGGAAATAACCTCCCTACTAGGTGAACTATAATGGCGCTCGACATCCTAACCTGGCTAATAGCCTCGATCGCAATCCTCCTAGGATACCTAACAGCAGCAAAATTCGCAAGCGAACCAAATGAAAAACAAATCACATACACACAGCCTCAAAACCTAGAAGAAAACCAAATACCCCAACAACTCCAAGTAAATCCGAATCCAATAAGAATCCAAGCTCAGAGAAAACCAACACCTCCACGCAGAGAATCAAATCAGCAAAGCAGAGAAAACGAATTGAAGGAATCGCAGAAACAAAAACAAGCCCGAAATCCCGTAGAAAGAGAAGAGCCAGCCACCGAGGAAAGAAAACAGGAAGAATCAGAGCCTCCGCCCACAATCACCCACGACCTAGAAAACCTCGCCA
>CAZDPL010000073.1:0-3599 GCA_964507345.1 uncultured Nitrososphaeria archaeon | reverse complement strand
TTTAAGGTAGTTGATCCACTTGGAGATCAAGGAATTCCAAAAGAGCTTGTATCTCTCCCCTCCGAGGCGGTAGCTGAAAATGGTTCATCAATCAACGTGCCATTATCGATTAAAGCCTCTCAAAATGCTGACCAAAGAACGTATCTGATAGAACTTGACGTTTACTGGAGAATGCCAGACTGGAATCATCACCTAAAAACTCAGACATATTTCCTACTCAGCATTTGGAGCGGTGAGGGAGGATTCCCAAACATCCCAAAGCAGCTCTTAACAGGTTTAACGCCCTAGACGGAGCAGGTGGTGGGCCCGCCGGGACTTGAACCCGGGACCTCCGGCTCCGAAGGCCGGCGCCATTTCCATGCTAGGCTACGGGCCCCCCTTCAAGATGGCGGCTGGTTTTCTTTATAAAAACTTGGAGGTTTTCTGGGTTTAGGTTTTATGTTAAAAGCTAATAGATGCTTGCTGGAGTGTAGCTTGGGAGATTGGTTTTACGCGTGGGGATGAAGCCTGAGGAGATTTTGCCTGGGCTTAGAGCGTTGATAGCGAAAAGGCTCGTGGAGAAGCATGGTTTTCCTAAGAAGCGGGTTGCGGAGATCTTGGGGTTAAGTCCGCCTGCTGTGACGCTTTATCTTCAAGGCAAGCGGGCTGAGGAGATCACGAAGCTTCTCTCCCAAGAGAAGGTTTTGAAGCTGATCGACGACTTCGTGGAGTATATAGTCGATAAAGGTGGCCGATTAGCAACTTCAGAGCTATATGATCTAGCCTTTGACGTAATTGCGATTCTTGAGAAGGAGACCGTTAACGAAGATCTAACCGCGCTTGCGTCTTCTGCTGATAGGAAGAAGCTCCGCCGCCTTCTCAATGAGCTTAAAGCCAGAATAGAGGTGGAGCAGAAGGCATCTGAAGATTTCATGAGAGTTGCTTCTAAGATAAACAATAATCTCGTGAGGATGATCATTAGAATGATAGCGAGAGACTGCATAAAGCATTCAGACCTCCTCAGCACGATCGTCCAGATAATGGAGTCGGGAGGCAAGGTCGAGGTAGACGTAATAGATAGAAAGCTCCTCATGGACCTCCTCACAAGAGAGAGGAAATATCACGTCGAAGGCTTCGAAGAAGTTAAGGAGCTAACAGCGCATCCATTAATCAAAATGGTCGTGGATTTCATCGAAAGCGATGAACACAAGCATGAAGGAATCCTGAGAGACTTGCTAAACTATCTTTCATCATTCAACGAAGAAGCTGAGAAAATGAGCAAGTCGACGTCTTAGTCTTAAATATTGGAAGCCTTGGATGTTGGTTGTGCATGAATGGGCTTTAGCCGAAGCCGTAATCTCCACAGCGTCGAAGATTGCGGAGAGAGAAGGATTAAAGAAGATAACCGAGATCAAGGTTAAAGTCGGTGAGCTCCAGCAGATAGATTTAGAAGCATTTCAATTCGCATTGAATCAGATAAGTAGCCAATACGCGATTAACGCCACCTTTCGATTTGAAATCGAGAAAGCCGAATTCAAATGCAGGATCTGCGGCCACGTCTGGCCATTTGATAAAAATTCCCTTGACCCCGAGGCGCGAGAAGCCGTGCATGTGATTCCCGAAGTAGCTCATGCCTTCATAAAATGTCCTAGATGCGGTAGTCCTGATTTCGAGGTAGTGAGCGGCCGCGGGGTTTGGATTGAAAGTGTTAGAGGTGAGCGGTGAGCATGCTTGATCCTAGGCTCAGCGTAATAGATGAAAGATTGAAGCCTATAAAGAACATAGTTGCTGTTTCGAGCGGTAAGGGCGGTGTTGGAAAAAGCCTCATAGCCGCGACATCGGCTCTAATCCTCGCGAAGAAAGGATTCAAGACAGGATTACTTGATTTAGACTTTACAAACCCTTCCAGCCACGTGATTCTTGGAGCTGAATCAGCTTACCCGCTCGAGGATAAGGGAGTCGTTCCGCCGAAGATTTCAGGAATTGAATATGTTTCGATGGTGTTCTTCACGGGTGATAAGCCGTCACCACTTAGAGGACAGGATGTAACGAATGCATTCATAGAGGTTCTGGCTCTGACCAGATGGAGCGAACTCGATTTCCTAATCCTCGATACTCCTCCAGGCCTCGGAGATGTTATCTTAGATTTATTGAAGCTGATTAAGCGATTGAATTTCCTCGTGGTCACGACGCCGTCCAAGCTCTCCCTCGAAACCGTGAAGAAGCTTATCGCGTTGCTGAGATCCGTAAAGGCTCCAATAATAGGCGTCATCGAAAATATGTCCACAGGCACTTATTCGGTTAAAGAGGAGATCGAAAAGCTGAACGCACGCTTCCTAGGATCAATCCCAATCGATCCAGAAATCGAGAACGCTTTAGGCGCTCCAGAGAAGATTCTTAAGACCAGCTTCTCACAAGCTTTAGCAAAAATCGTCGACTCGATCAAAGCCTAGAATCCGCATTCTCATCCAAGCTTTCATACCATGCTCGCCTCAAAGTCTTATACCTAACCTCAGTAAACTTCGAGACTTCGTCAATTAAGTTTAAAGTCTTCTCCAGCCTAGGTTCTGGAAGCTTATTTCCATAATTATCGTAGCCAACGTAGACGAAGACGGGCTTGACACGCTTTATCATATACACGAACTCTCCCAAATCAAAGTCGAGGATAGGCTCTATGATCAATGCCTTATACTTGTGCTTCAACTTAATCATCGCTTCGAGTCTTTCGGGCGGCTGCGGCGCCCTAGAAATCCTCTGATAAGGTCTATTTGTCTCAACTGTGGCCCCTAGGACGACGTTATCTCCGAACTCAAACTCCATATATCGCTGCGGATTCTTCGTCAAAAAGAAAAAGCTTGTCCTCCTATTTTTAGAGACGACATCCAATACTTTCAGTATCCATTCTCTCGGAACCCAGCTTCCAAAAAGATCCCCCATATCGCATACGAATACGAAGGAGTTTCTGGAAAACTTCCTATCAAGCCTCCATCTAACGAACGTCGGAGCGAAATCTCTTTCAGCATAGGGCTGAACCCCCATGCTGGCAAGCTTCGCAGCGAGCTTTCTAGCCCAGCAATAAACACATTCATGCAGGCATCCTATGACTGGATTCCAAGTCTCGGTTATCTCACCGAACCGCTTCAAGGTGATGAATCCTCATTCAAGATGCCTTACATTTTATTTTAGTTTAGTCATCGGGATTAGTGGCTTGGTTCCGAAAAGCCTGTTATGTTCTCTCATCATACATCTATTCCACACGACAGTTATTCCATTCCTCTTCAAAAGCTCCGCCGCCTCTTGGTTATAGATTCCCTCC
Source organism: uncultured Nitrososphaeria archaeon (assembly GCA_964507345.1). GTDB lineage: Archaea > Thermoproteota > Nitrososphaeria_A > Caldarchaeales > Wolframiiraptoraceae > Wolframiiraptor. Next base: position 304 of record CAZDPL010000073.1, on the reverse strand, counting down.
TGCATCCAGAATACCTTCGGTTTCTTCTTCATCTTCAATACCTGCTTCGCTATCTCTAACACTTGGTCAGATGGTCTGAAGACGTTAACAATGTCAACTTCCTCCTCAAGTTCCTCAAGCGATTTAAAGGCTCTTAGCTTGAGTATTTCCTCTGCATTAGGATTTACGGGTATGACCTTGTATCCATGCTTTATGAGGAATTTCGGAACATAGTGGGCTGGTTTTTGCGGATAACGTGAAAATCCAACGACCGCGACGCGCCTATATTCTGAAAGTATTTTCCTTATCTCGTCGTCGGTTAGGC
>CAZDPL010000072.1:0-3647 GCA_964507345.1 uncultured Nitrososphaeria archaeon | reverse complement strand
CCTCCTAGTTTTCTTAGTCTTGCGTATTCGTTTAGTTTTTTGTAGACTGCTGCGTGTGGTGCTCCGTTTATTATGTCTATTACTGCTTCTTCTGCTGCTTTTACGTCTTCGTCTTCTCCTATTATTGAGACTGTGTCGCCGTAGATTGAGACGTAGGTGTGGGTTGTTTCCTCGATTATCTTCCTCGTTCTCCCGTCTCTTCCAATTAGCCTCGCTCTAACTCTTACGAGGTTGTTTCTGCTTGGTTTGATGTAGTCTGTTATGTCGATTACGCTTAGGATTACGCCGTCTTCGAAGAGCTTGAAGGCTCGCTCAGGAGAGAAACCTCTTCCAATAGCTTGTACTACGTCTCTAGCTTTGAAGAGGGCGACGGGGTCTCCTCCCTCCTCTGGAGGCTTCGCTAATTCTATCTTTACGGATCCGTTCGCGCTGTCTATTGTCAATTTCACGCCGAGGGTTTCCTCGATCTTCTTCTTGACCGATCCCTGCGGGCCGATTAAGACTCCTATCCGCTCCTTGGGGATGTTGAGCATGAAGTAGGACATAGCTTCGTCCTCACCTCCCATGGATAAGAGGCTACTTAAGAAACTTCAAACGGCCTTCTTCCAGCAATTTCCAAAAACAGTTCTTCAGGATCTGGAACTTCGACCCCCATCTTGCCGAAGTATCTTGCGATGTTCTTCAGGTCTCTGAGGAGGAGCTCGTCGGCGACTGGTTGCTCAATTCTAACCGCTTGAGATAGGTCTATCAGGATTATCTTGTCCTCGGGCGTGATGAAGATGTTGTATTCGCTGAGGTCTCCGTGAATGAGCTTGGCTCCGCGGTAAAGCTTCTTCACAGCGTCGATCACCTGCTCGTAGATTTTTGGATAAAGCTCGGGCTCAAGCTCAACCTCGGTTAAGAGTGGATACCTCTTCCCATCCTCTCCTATGAATTGCATCCCGAGAACATTGTTCCTGACGAAATAGGGCTTGGGAACGGGGACTCCGGCTTCATGCGCCGCCTCGAGGTTCCTGTATTCTCTTCTGGCCCATAGGTAGATGAAGTCTCTGAAGTCTCTTGGAATTCTCTGGAAGCGGGGATCATAGGCGATATACATGGAGCGAGTTTTCTTGAACTCGGCGCTCGTTATCAGGTATATCTTCACGGCGAGGTCTTCATCGTTTCCTCCCTTAGCATAGTATATTCTGGATTCTTTTCCAGCGCTCACGACGCCGTAGAAGTCTTTGATAAGCTTCCTGTTCATTAGCTCGTAGATCGTCATGAGAGTCTTCTGGTCAAAAACTTCTTCGAGAACTTCATCTAGCTCGGATCTCTTTCTTAGATAACGCTGCTCCCGCTCGTATCTATATTCCCTGACCCTAAGCTTCTTCTCCAGCTTATCCTCCTCTGACAAAGTCTCCTAGGATAGGGGATAAGAGCCATTAAAAAGGTTTGAACCTACTCACTAATCTTCTCCTTCAAGAAGTCTGGGATAACGCCCTTCTCCGCGAGCTTCAACGCCTGCCCCTTAGTAAACCTCCACCAAATATCTCCGCGAGTATCGCGCTGGAAGTCCCATGGGCTGACGAGAACGAGATCGCCTTCCCTGATCCAGATCTTCCTTCTAAGCTGACCTCTAATCCTGCAGAGCCTCCGCTTTCCATCGCTGCATTCAACTAGGACCCTATCGTTGCCGTACATCTTCACCACTACTCCGTAAACATCGTCCGGACCAGGCTCAACGAGCTCCTCAAGCTCATCCGGCTCCGAGACGATCTTCCTCTTCCCCATTCCAAGCACTAAGACGCAACCGCACTTAAAAAGGGTTAACGGCTCGAGGGAATATGATTATCATAAGCAGTAGAGAATAGATGGCTCAGCTACCCCAGGTATCTTCACGAGATCTGGGTCCCTATGCTTCATCACAGCCATCTGGAGACTCCATGTGGAGGTTAATGAATTTTTAAGTTCGATGGATGGAAAATGCTTGGATAGGTTATTCAGATCGTTTGACGTCACGTGATCTCAAGAGCTTTTCGCCGAGATCCGTCAGCTTATAGCGGTAAGGCTTCCCCTCCCTGATCAAGAAACCTTCCTCAACCAATCTCTTCAAGGTTCGAGCCGTGTGTTCTCTGCTTAAGCCCAGCCTCTTGCTAAGCTCTCTCGCGCTTAGCGATCCGTTATCCGCTATCTCCTCCAAGATCTTTCTCATGCTATCCGTGATGGGTGTGACATGTGTGATGTCATGCTCGATCATGCTCGAGAGAGCTGGGCGAGAAAGCTTAACCGCCTTTTTCAATCTCATGAGTAAGTAGGTGAAGAGGATTGTTTGAAGTATGAATAATGTTGAGAAGAAGATCACGATCATGATTACTTGGGATGTCATGAGCCCGCCTCCTATGCTGTGATCTCACGTAGCATCACATCGCTTATTAGCTTCACGGATTCCTCCACCCTCCCCTGATTAAGGAGATCTGCTGCTTCTAGGATTGATGAGATCGCTGCGTCCCCGAGAATTCCGAGGTATTTTAGGAGGAAGAGCGTGTAGATGCTGCGCTTAATATTTTCAATCGCCTGCCTGAGAGTTCTCGCATAAGCCCCCTTGCTCACCCCCCTAATCTTAGCCTTCTCTTTAAAGGTAAGCTTTCTGCCGAGATTCGCCGAAGCCAGCTCAATCAATAAAACCTCGATCTGGGATTCCGTCAAAGCAGACAACTTCAATAACGTCTTCAGTTCCTCTTCTCCCGGGATTTTAAGCCCGCTTTTCCTTAGAAAATTCAGGACTGACTTTCTCATTTACTTCCTCCAATGGGTTATACAGATTCGTAGACTATTGAATTTTCCAGAAGTTATGGCTCGGCGTCGAGGTTATACCCTCGCATTTCCAGGTAAGTACCATTTTCTCTTTCAGATACCCTGGGCTGGGCTAGCCGATATTTTATGGAATTCTTCTCGCGTATTCTCTCCAAGTATCCTCGTTCAGCTAGTCTAGCGAGATATGTTGAGACTGTGCTTAGCGTGATCGGTTCTCGATATTCCATCATGTATGCCTCGATTACGTCACGTGAAGTGAAGTATCCGAAGGGGAAATATTTCGATACTACTCGAGCGACTTTTGCAAGCTTGCTATTCTCATAGTAGTATTCTTCTCGCTCTTGATGAGAGAGGCCGCCGTAAAGTTCCATTAAGTCAGCCATTTGCATGAGCTTTTCCCTGCTGAGGTTGCCCTCGAATATCAGGATAATCTTATCTCCGTTTTCGCTGGTCATTTCGAATTTTATCCGCTTTCGGCCTCGAGGCGTCATCGACTTCCTCGATACGGCTCTCTAGCTGAAGATTTAATTCTTTCCGAATTTGAGCTCTCTCACCATTACTTGTCGTCATACCTAGAAAATGTTAGGTGATTACTCTGGTGACGATCTTATGGTTTCGAGTATGGAAATGGCCATCCAGAGCTGGGTTCGAGTGAAGACTGGTAGATTTGGGTCATTCATTATCTCCTCAATCATCTCAATAGCATTCGCAGCTCTTACAGCAGGCTTATACCGTTCATCGAAAAGAGCATCCGCCGCGGCTTTTGCAACCCGTCGAATATTCCTTGGAGTAGAAACATCATTCGCTATCGATTCAAGTATCTGAACCACATTCTGCCTCTTCTCCTCCCA
>CAZDPL010000071.1:0-3772 GCA_964507345.1 uncultured Nitrososphaeria archaeon | reverse complement strand
TGCTCTATGATCTCGTAGTCTTCTGGGATTGGACGTATCTCTATGCCCTTCCAGGGATTCGGAATCTCCTCGACCTTAAGCTTCTTCTTTGCCACGTCTTCCCCGAATGCAATAAAATGATTATGCCATATATATCTCCGCCTCCAAGGTTTAAAAGCAATACGCTGAGATTACACCCGTATCTTCGCCGAAATTTAGGCTCCTAAAGCGTTTTTAGAAAACGATATTAAGAGGGTGGGGAAGGTATTTATAAGCATGGCAGATCACGGCGCTCTCCTCATCGGATTTCTCCTAAGCCCCCTCTTCATGCTCATCCTCGCATTCACATCAATAACCTTATCAATCATCGCATTAATCCTCGCAAAACGCGCAGTCAGGAAAACCACCTTCACTCCAATAGCACCTCCAAAAATCTCGAAAGAAAAACTCGTTGAGAAAGAGCGTAAACCAGAAGCTCCGAAAAAAGCCGCGGGAAAACCCGCTGTTGAAAAGCCTCCTGAAGCTGGAGTCCGCGCAGTAGGCGTAGCAAAAGGAGAGACTTTTGAGATTAAGCCCTCGGAAGCTGAGGAGGGTCTTGGATTTGAGTCGTTGGAAGAGCTTGCCACGATGACTGGAATGCGGTCGATCCTGTTATTCAACCTCATGGGGATGGCGATCGAATCCTATAACGTGAAAGATGATGATAGAGTCTCCGCCTCTGCCGCCGACTTCATCTCGATGCTCAGAGAATTTAACTCAAGCTTCGACTCACTCGTCATAGAAGACGATCAAAGAGTAATGCTTCTCTCAATAGGAAATGTCGGAGAAATGGAGATCTTCGCGCTAGCAATAGGAGAACCCGAATCAGCTCTAGAAGTAGATGACGTACGCGACCTGCTGAGAGCATACATCTCCGGAATCATGAGGAGGAAAGAATGATGGCGAAGACCCAAGTCGAGGACTTGGGCGAAGTCATAGAAGCGATTAAGGCGAGTAGTCGAGGATGGATAGAAGCAATCGAAGTTGTATCGGAGGATGGAGCGCCGCTGGCGCATCACAGCGAACTCGAATTCAATCCAGAATACGTGGCCGCCGCGACCGCCGCTATATGCGGAGCCATCTCAGCGGTCATAGAGCTCCTGAACGTCAAAAAGTATAAGAAGGTAAATATCCAGCTTGAAGATGGGAGATACCTCCTAATGAGAAAATATAGGGGGAATTACATCGTCTGCTTAACGAAGCCTAATCCAAACCTCGGGCTCATAAACATGATTCTGGAGGCGTATTTGTCCGAGAGGGAGGAATGAAGACGTATAAGATTTTAGTTATTGGACCATTCAGCGCGGGCAAGACGACTTTCGTGAGAACACTCTGCGAGAAATACATAGATACCGATATGAAGCTCAGAGAACCAATAGGCGAGAAGACGAAGACGACGGTCGCGCTGGACTTCGGAGTCGTCGAGTTCGGAGAGAAGCGGGTTAGGCTCTATGGAGCGCCAGGTCAAAAGTTCTTCTTTTTCATGTGGGAAGTTCTCTCAAAGGGATTGGATGGATATATTCTGCTGATTGACGGCGAGAACCCCAATGCATTACTCGAAGCCGAAGACGTATACAGGTTCTTCAGAGTAATGCTTCCAAAAACTCCTCACGTGATCGCTGTGAATAAGTTCGGTCGCCCGGGATTCAGCTTGGATCTCAGAGATGTTAGAATCGCGTTGAGCGTTCCTGAAGATGTGCCGATTAAGCTAGTGGATGCTAGGGATTACGATAGCGCTCTCTCAGTCGTTAAATTAATTGTGGAGCTGATAGAGAGTAGGAGGGTTAAGGAGGAGGCTAAATGAAGCTGGGAGAGCAATTAATGGGAACATTCTATGCGAAATTCAATGGGCTAGGCGCACTCCTCCTGAAAATCTTCCCGGGGATAGCTTCGAGACTTGAAGCAGCAGGTATGAGAATTTACCCTCAGGCATACGCTTCAACCGTCGCGGGCATAACCTTCATAGTCGCATTAATTTTCATTCCATTATCGATTATACTCCTCATATTTACTGGAAACATTTTCTCATTATTCCTTCTCATGGCTCCGCTGATCGCCTTACTGCTCGGAGTTCTTTATCCATATGCCAGAGCAGCTTCAATCGCCTCCGTATTCCAAAGTGAGGTTCCCTATGCGGCTACTTATCTCGCGGTGATGGCGACTGGCGGCGTTCCGCCCTACATGAGTTTGAAGAGGATCGCGAAAAGCGAGCTCATGCCGAATCTGGCGAAGGTTGCGAGGATAGCTGATCTCAGAGTGGAGGCAACTGGAGAAGACCCGATCACGGCGATAGAGTTCATGGCGAAGAACATACCATCTAAGGAGTATAGGGACCTGCTACTCGGCTACGTATCGACTCTGAGAAGCGGAGGAGACGTAGTCCACTTCCTAATCAGAAAGACCGAGACGATATTCGAGAGCAGGACGGCGAGCATGAGGATCGTCGGGGAGAGGCTTGGAATGCTGATGGAAGCCTATGCCGCGGCGGTGATGATGCTCTCCCTCGTCCTCTACATCATCTACATAGTCTCGAAAGCCCTTCCATCAGAATACTTCTCATTTCCAGCGAGCCAGTTCGTAATCTTCTCATATCTGTTGATGCCCCTGCTCGCAAGCTCCTTCATCTACCTAGGAGACATAACTCAGCCGAAGTATCCGTTTACAGATAATAGGCCATTCAAGGCATTCCTCTACGGGCTTCCAGCAGGCCTCACGTTCTTCGCGTTATTCGTTCTACCATTCTATCTAGAGCCTCTCAAATACATTCCACCATTCAGCATCACAGCAGATCTCATGACTCAGTTCCGAGAGATGCTCGGCCTAGGATTGGGATACGAGGCTCCAATCGCGCTCTGCCTAGCATTCATCATACTCTTCATTCCAGGAGCCCTGGCATGGGAGAAATATGGAAAAGAAAACGTGTCGATACTTCACGGGCTAACACTCTTCCTCAGAGACCTAACCGAGGCTAGGAAAACTGGAATGAGCCCTGAGAAATGTATGAGAATTCTTTCAGAAAGAGACTATGGAGCGTTCACAAAGCATCTCAAGCTTATGAGCAGGCAGATTGGCTGGGGAATCTCGCTTAGAAAAATCTACGAAGACTTCCAGAAGAGGGTCTATGGATGGCTTGCGAGAGCTGGAATGTTCATTCTAATCGACTCGATCGACGTGGGAGGTGGAGCTCCTGAAACCTTGGACACGCTCGCCACCTTCATGGAGAACTTGGAGGAGATGGAGCGGGAGAAGCGGGCGACGCTTAAGCCCTTGATCCTGATACCGTATCTTTCATCGATAATGCTCATCGTCGTAATAGTCATCTTGATCGTCTTCATGAAGAGCCTCCTCAAACTGGCCAGAATATACCTCTCGATACCAGAATTCGTCCACACATTCATTCCACCAGTCGTATTGATAGCCGTGATAAGCGGACTCGTCGCAGGAAAAATATCAGAAGGAACCATCGCCGCGGGATTCAAGCACGCAGCCATAATGGCCGCGATAACCTTGATCGCGATCTGGCTCTCAGGACTACTAACCGTGCAAATGATAATATTCCCAACAAGCTGAGAGTATTATCAAATGAGCCAGGTGGCCAAAAACTACACAAAAATTTATTAACGTCTCGAAAAAACTTTAGCGTATGGATAGATCCAAGTCGGGAATAAGCCCTGTAATGGCGACAGTAATCCTAGTAGCCATCGCAATCGTCATCGCCATCGCCGTAGCCTTCTGGGCAACAGGACTCGTCGGA
>CAZDPL010000070.1:0-3872 GCA_964507345.1 uncultured Nitrososphaeria archaeon | reverse complement strand
TGGTCGCCTTGGCCTGGAAGAGGGCCGTTCAGCTACCTACCGCCGTGGCTTAGGCCAGGCTGGCTATTCGGTAGAGGAGCTTGCTGGTGGCTATTCGGCTGGCCATGGGGGCTAAGATGGTGGCTGCCATGGGGTTGGTACTGGTGGTATCCATGGTATTTCGGAGCTTACTGGTACTATCCGTGGTATAGCTACCTATGGCCATACTCATGGGCAGCCTATCCATGGTACTACGCAACGCCATATGCTTATTGGTGAGGAAAAACGAGAAGAGAATGAGAGGTGACTGATGAAGATATGAGCTGGTGGCCATTCTGGCAGTACCCAGGTTATCCGCCCCCAATCCCTCCCTTAACACCAGAAGAAGAACTTGCTCAACTTGAAGCATACAAGAGAGAACTTGAAAGAGAGATCAAAGAGATCGAAGAAGAATTGAAGCGAGTTGATCAAGAGATCGAGAAGCTAAAGAAAGAGTTGGAGGAGGGTGGCGGCAGAGAGCAACCTCAGCCTATGATGCCGCAGCCATTCATGCCTCCTTACGGATTCGGCTACGGTTACGGCTATGGATACGGATGGGGGCGGAGAAGAGGAATGGGCGGAGGGTTCGGCGGAAGAATGGGCGCGGGCATGCCTCCTGCCCCAGCAGCAATGCCTCAACAAGCACCTATACCTCCACCGCAGTCAGGAGTCAAGAGAGTAGTAGCTTCTGTTGAAGAGAATAATGGATTGAATTCGAGAATTTCTTCACGCTTCGGACGATGTCCATTCCTAGCCTTCGTTGACATCGCTGACGGCGAGGTGAAATCTGTGAACATAGTTCCAAACCAGGCAGCGTCAATGCCTATGGGAGCGGGAATGGCGGTAGCCCAGCTAGTAATATCCAGCGGAGCTTCTGAAGTAATAGGATCAAACTTTGGACCCAATGTTTCCGCAGCTTTCCAGCAAGCAGGACTGAAGGTTCACGTCGTCGAACCACTCCTACCACTCGGAGAAGCTCTCAAGAAGCTTGGTTTAATCAGGTAGATTTAATGTTAGAGATAGCGGTAGCAAGCGGTAAAGGAGGAACTGGAAAAACCTTCATAGCCTCAAACCTCATCTTATTTTTCGAGAAAAACGATCTAGGAGGAGCTATAGGCGTAGACGCGGATGTAGAAGCACCCGACTTAGCCTTAGCCCTCGGAGGAGAAGAGAAAGTAATCTTGAAAAGAGAGGTGCGTGAATCAGTTAAAGCCAGCGTAAACTACGATCTTTGCGATGGCTGCCTAGAATGTCTAAAGGTCTGCAACTTCGATGCAATAATTTTAGAAGGCTCTAAGCCGAAGATCATTAATGAGTTCTGCGAAGGCTGCGGAGCATGCTCAATAATCTGCCCACGTAAAGCGATAATGCTAAGAGAGACCGTTACTGGATGGCTCTCGATAGTCGAAACGGCTTCAGGGGTCAGAATCGTTAAGGGTGATCTTGAGATAGGTGGAAGAAATACGGGACACGTAGTTTACATGGCTAGGAACGAGGCGAAAAAGCTCGCCGAAGAAGCTGGAAAGCGATTCATAATCGTAGACTGTGCACCTGGAATAGGTTGCCCAGTCGTTTCAAGTCTCAGCGGAGCTGATTACCTCCTCTTGGTAGTCGAGCCTACGCCGCAGTCACTTCAGGGAGCTAAGAGAATACTCGAGATCGCTAAGGCGTTCAAGATAAAATCCTACTGCATCTTAAACAAATACGACCTGAACGAAGAATTTTCGAGAAAGATTCCAGAAGAACTCGGGCTGGAGGCAATTGGTAAGATACCCTATGATGAAAAGGTCGTCGAATCCTATACTATGATGAAGCCGATAATGTTAAGCGAAGCAGATGGCAAAATAAAACAAGCTCTCGACGAATTGTTTGAGGAATTCATAAGAAAAATCGGGGTGAAGCAGAGTTGACCACAGTAATCGCAGTTACTGGAGGCAAGGGTGGAACGGGAAAAACGCTACTTGCTATAAATCTCGCATATATCCTCAGTAGGAATGATAAGACGCTTCTCGTAGATGCGGACGTGGATAATCCATGCAGCAAAACTTTCCTTAAAACGAGCCCCAACTTCAGGAAAATCGTTAAGGAATTTAGGCCGAGAATAAATCAAGACAAATGCAAACTATGTGGAACCTGCGTCCAAAACTGCCATGAACACGCACTTCTCCTGATACCGGGCAAAAGAGTAACCTTAATGCCTGAGCTTTGCGAAGGCTGCGGCGTATGTAAGATCGTCTGCCCATTCGGCGCAATCGAGGATTCATGGATCGATTCAGGATACATTGAAGAATATCAGGTAAAGGAAAATTTAGACGCCATAGTAGGCGAGCTTAAGCCCACTACAAAGAGGACGCCGGTTATGATCTTGAAGACATTGAAGCACGCTGAAGAGCGGATGAACAATTATAGATACGTTGTGGTAGATTCACCTCCCGGGACAGGTTCTGGAATTTACGCCGTGATGCGTTTTTCCGAGAAGATCCTAGCCGTAACCGAGCCTACGAGGCTTGGGTTAACGGATTTGATGAAGCTCTACAGGCTCTATAAACAAGTAAAGCCTGAGCGGAAGCTTCTAGTCGTAGTTAATAAGTCGGGGATCCGGGGAGAGCTTAGAGAAGAACTTGAAGAAATGTTATCCAATCTAAAAGTGGAGTGGAGAAAAATCCCTTACGACGAATCCGCAGTTAAATCATATGTTGAAGGATCGATCCTCGTAGAAAGGTTTCCAGACACTCCTTCTGCGCAGGCCATAACAAGGATCGCGAAGGAGGTTCTTGAAGGAAGTTAATCGATCATTATCCTGCAGCCTACATAGCACTCCACGTAATTGTTTGGGTATTCTTCTCTGAGAATTTCTCGAATAGTTCTTCCACTGCAGTGAATCGGCGAGATTTTCTCCATTCCAAGCTCCAGCAGCTCCTGAATTGTTTTACGACATTCTTCCTTACTGCATCCCGCCATGTGGAATCCGCCTAAAACAAGATACGGCTTAACGCCGAGATCATCTCTCGCTTTCTTTACGATATTCACCACTCCGGGATGGCTGCATCCTACTAAGATCACGAGTCCTTTTCCCTCTACGTTAAGTGCTAATGCTTGCTCGGTTGGAGGACCGTAAAGCGGGCCTATTATCGCCACTCCATCTGCTATAACCGTCGTATCGTTAATCTCCACTACATCGAGCTTTAGATTGCTTAACCCCTTGCCCAAGCCCCTCGGAACGTAGACTCTCAGCCCCGGCTTAGCTTCCGCGAGATATGGTAGCCCGCCGACGTGGTCATGATGTCCATGCGAGATCACCACCATGTCTATCTTGGATGAGTCTACTCCAAGCTCCATCAAGTTCTTTTCCAGAATTCTTGGATCTGGACCCGTGTCAAAGAGTATTTTGAGATCTCCTACTTCTGCTAGGATGCTTACTCCCCATGCAGTTTCAAGGCCGCTGTCAGGGTTATTATCGACTACGACGGTAAGCTTACAGCTCTTAACAGAGCCCAGTTCAAGTTTCTTCTCTACTGTCTCGGCTTCCATGCGCTCGGGCTTAGATGCGAAAGAGGTCAGCACTATCACAATCAATAGGATGGCCGCAATGACCACCGAAAAAATTAACAACCTTACCTCCAATCCATTGAATTTATTTAGGTTCATGAGATTTAAGCATAAGCACAAAAATCCGCCGCTTCATCTAACACTTCTTTCCTCGATGATTATGTGTGAATGCATTATTCTGAGATTCCCTCAGTCTTCTAGAATGATTTTCTCCATTTCCTCGGCTTCGGATTCGTCAGCTAAGGGTATCCCGGTTACCCTAGCGGCTCGCTCGGTTAGGGCGAAGAGGTCTTCTCTGGAGGCTA
>CAZDPL010000069.1:0-3907 GCA_964507345.1 uncultured Nitrososphaeria archaeon | reverse complement strand
CTCCTCGGGATAGCCGTCGCCTTGGGCCAAACCTACACGGATCGAGCGGAGAAGCTCAGCGATTTGATTAGGAGAGGGGAGAAGGCGGCGAGGGTGACCGTGGTCTTCGATAATCGGGAAGTCGATGGCAAGAGGCCGATCCCTTGGCTGAACTCGGATCAGCTCGTCGTAACCCGCTACCTAAAGAAGACTGGAGAATATTGGCACTACATTAATAACAGGTTGAAGACGAAAGCCGAAGCCGAGCACATCCTCCGAAGGCTTGGAATAAACCCGAACAACATGCTGATAATAATGCATCAAAACATGATCGAGGAATTCGCAGCAAGAAACAACATCGAGAAGCTGAGGATGGTCGAAGACGCGGTCGGAGCATCCCAATTCAGACAAAGAATCCTCGAAGCCGAGGCAAAGCTCAGAGACATCCAAGCCCAGGAAAAAAGCTTGAAGCGAGCCCTAGAAGAAGCGAGAGCCGCAGTCGAATATTGGAAAGAACAATATGAGAAACTATTAACGAAAAGGAAGCTCGAGGAAGAGAAGAAGAGGCTGGAGCTGGAATACGCTTGGGCTTTAGTCGCCGAAGCAGAAGCATCCGTAAAGCGGGTTGAAGAGAAAATCGACGCACTCCTCCTAGAGGAGAAAAAACTCCTCGGAGAAATAGAATTTCATGAAGCTGAAGTAAAGAAGATCAGAAGCCAGTTAATAGAGTTGATAAACGCTGTCAAGAGAGGCGAACTCGTAAACCTAGAAAACTTTGAAAAAGATCTAGACCTCTTATTGGATGAAAAGGGGTTAGCCGAAGTCTCGAAGTATAAGCTCGAGTTGAATAAGTCTGAGAGGAAGAAACTCTCCTATGAGCTGAATAGATTGAAGAAGGAATTGGCGGAGAGAATGAGAAACGCCTCGGCGATGGGAGAACGCGTGACCGTGAAGAGGAAGCCAAGCGAAGTCCTCGAAGACATCAAAGCCGTGACCTTGAAGATAGCCTCGCTGGGAGAGGTCTTGGAAGAAGCTGAGGACATGTATCTAGTCTCAGACTCGCGTTATCGGGAAACCGAGCTTAGGTCAAAGGAAGTTGAAGAGAACCTCCAGAGGGCTTTAGAAGAAGTGGAGTATAGAAAGGAGGTTTGGAGAAAGTTTCTGAGAAACCTCGTCAGCGAAGTCGAGCCCCAATTCGATGCAATACTCTCAACGGTCGGTGGAAGAGGGAGGATAGTCTTAAGAAACTTGGAAGACCCCGAGAAAGCTAGCCTAGAACTTCACGTCGGATTTAGAGGAGCCGAACCAGTTCTCCTAGACGCTCAAACCCATAGCGGTGGAGAGCGAATAGTTGGAACACTTGCCTTCCTGCTCGCACTCCAGAAATACGTGAAATCACCATTCAGAGCAGTTGATGAATTCGATGTTCACCTCGATCCATTGAATCGAGAAAGAATGATAAAGCTCCTTCTAAATGTCGCGAGAAGCGAGGCGAAAACTCAATACATAATCATAACTCCGGGAAGGATACCTGTCTCGGAGGACATGAACGTAATCCTCGTCCAGAATATCGGAGGCAAATCGGTAATCGGGAGGATGTCCGAATGAATGAGTCTAAGAAGTTTAAGATAGCGAGAGAAGAGTTGGAGAAGATTATTCAAATTTGCGAGAATATTGAGAAGAGGGGGTTAAACCCATTCACAATCAACGTGAAGGACTTGCTCTCGAAGCTGAGGAAGATTCTGGAGGAAAACGAGACGCTGGATCACCTAGTCTTAGATGCGGAAACAATGTATAAGGTCGCGACGCTGATAGCTCTTCAACATAAGTGGTTGAGAGATAGCGCACAAGCCCTCTTCGTTGACGCTCAGATGATCACGACGAGGTTAATCGCCATGGATAAAAAGTCGATAGTCCGCGCATTCCTCAAAGCCTGGAGACCGATAGTATCACTCGAACAAATAACACCTCACAGACTAAGACAAGGCATAGAACATTTCCTAAGCTTACCTCCGAGGAGCGGTGAAAGGACGTGGGGATGGAAGATTTCGGAAAGAGAGGTTGAAATGGTTAAGGCGAAGCTTAAGCAGGAAGAGGAATTCGATAAAAAGCTTAGAGAACTGCATGAAGAACTGGTGAAAGAATATGAGGAGCGAGGAGAAGTCGATTATTGGAACTTCATCAGGAAAGATAGCTTCGAGGAAAGCTTTGAACGAGCCTATCTCCTCAGCTTCCTCATAACCGAAGGATACGTCGACGTTAAGCGAAATCCTCTGAAAAATGAAATAAAATTGATCCCGAGGAAGAGGAAAGCCGAGAGAAAGCAGCCAGCCTCCCTAGTCATAGTCATGGGAGGTGAATCTAGGTGAGCAGCGAAGACTCTTTCTCGAAGAAGCTCATGACGGCCGCCGCGATGCTTCTCTTCAGAAGCCATCGAAAACCAGGAGTCAAGGGATGGGAACTAAAATACAGGCTCGGAAAAAATTACATGAAAATCATAGATGCGTTAAACGCTCATCTCAAGAGACTGGGACTCGAAGTCAAGACGATCTTCGAGGAAGGCAACGACCTCGACAAAGCTCGATTCTATGTTACTCTCTCACACCCCCTACTGCTCTCAGATCTCGTAACAGCCGGATGGAGCATAGATGAAGTAGCAGCCCTCGCAGTAACCCTATCGATACTAGCAAGCAGAGGAGGAAAAGCTCCCATGAAAGATGTTTTAGAAGTGCTTGAAACAAAGTTTCCAAAATGGAAAGCTGAATCCCATCTAGAGAAAGCGATTAGGAGAGGCTATGTCGAGAAAAGCGACGAAGATGTGCTCAGCCTAGGATGGAGGGCGAAGGTGGAAATAGATCAGAAAGAGCTTCTAAAATCCATGCTAGAGCTTCAACCCGAAAAATCGGAGAAAGCTCAAAGCGAGGAAGAATCCAAAGAATAGAATAGTTCTCTAAGAATGTTCTAACGATTGGATAAGCTCTCCGAACTACTCTTATATTCTCGAATTATTGAAGGGCTAATTCTAGAATGAAAACGATTAAACAATGCTCGCTCTTCCTAAATCATGGGGAGGAATGGGATGGAATCCCCTGGCCCCCAGGTGAAGATTAGCTTGTTAATCGCTTTAAACGTGTTGCTCGTAGCCGCTTTGATAGTAATAGGCTTCCTATGTTAGGTTAGATCATGCTCCTTAGAAGATTTATAAGATCCTCGGAAAAATGAACTAACATGTCTGAGAAAATTGAGTGGGCTTCTCCAGCAGCTCTGGGGCTCGCGGGATTCGGGTTAACGACTGTTTTGCTGAATATTCATAACGCTGGGCTGATAGCTGTTCCGACGACGACATTCTGCCTAGGATTCTTCTATGGAGGTCTCATCCAGATAATCGCTGGAATAATTGAGGGTAAGCGGGGAGAAATCTTCGGGCTGACGGCGTTCACGTCCTATGGAGCGTTCTGGATCGCCTTATCGCTTGCCATGGTATTAAACTGGCTTGGAATAGCCGAGGTAACTGCGACCGAGTTAGGTTACGCGATGTTCCTCTGGGGACTTTTCACGCTCTATCTAACCGTCGGCTCATTTAAGGTATCGAGGTTCGCGATCCCGCTGGTCTTCGTCACCTTGACGATACTGTTCTTCCTGCTATCTGCTGGATTCTTTATCCTAGATGCAACTGGCTCAGCGATAGTCCTTAGAATCGCTGGAGTAGAGGGAATAATCTGCGGGCTAAGCGCTATGTATGCTTCGGCTGCAATACTCTTAAACACGCATCTCGGAGAAACCGTGCTTCCGCTCTAAAGCGAAAACGCAACATCTTTTTCTTTTAGCATCTTTATCTCCGCCGTAACTTACTGCAAAAAGTTTTCTATCAGCTATTGGATACTCTATCCGTGAGGTGAGTTCGCGCAATTGGCGCTGGTGCGAATAG
>CAZDPL010000068.1:0-4137 GCA_964507345.1 uncultured Nitrososphaeria archaeon | reverse complement strand
TTTTTAGCTTTTTCTTTCTTCTCTTATTTTCCCTATCAAGCTTTCAACATTATGGACATGAACATGTTCTCCGACTTCTATATCAGCGGTAGCTCTCCCGATGACTTCTCCATATTTTATCACTTCGTCGCCTTTTGGAATCTTCTTGATCGCGAACTTATGTCCGAAAGGTATGTTGGAGCGCGCGATCAGCTCTATGGTTTTGCCCCCGATCTCTATACTAAGCTTCTCTCCGAGTTTTATTTCAGCTAACGCTACTGCGACGTTGTCTTGCGGATTTATTACGAGTGCCTTTTTCATGTCAGATCACCGAACCTCTAATATAAATTTCCACTGCGTCATCATAGCCTATGGTCTCTGACTTAGTAAACTTAGATGAAGCTACTTCAATTATTTCGCCCAAAACTCTCTTCGCAGCTTCTTCGATGCTTTCCTCACCATAGAAGACCTTACTCAAATCCACGTCTATATGCTCAGTTAATCTTCTAGCGGTCTCAGGATTTCCGGAGATCTTGATGACGGGCGATATTGGATGGCCTTGTGGGACTCCTAATCCCGTCGTAAACAGTATTATCTGAGCGCCGCCAGCTGAAAACCCGGTTAATGCTTCGGGTTCTCTTCCCGGCGTATGCATGAATACTAAGCCTTTTTTGTTCACGAGGTCTCCGTAGTCTACGACGTCCACGAGCTTTGATGATCCAGCCTTGCATACTGCTCCAATGGATTTCTCCTCGAGGGTCGTTATACCTCCTCTAATGTTTCCTGGAGTCGGCTGTCCTCCTCTCAAATCTAGACCGGCTGCTGTTATGCTTTCCTCCCATTCTCTAACAAGTTTCAGAAGCTTTTCCGATACTTCCTTTTTCTCACCTCTCTTAGCTAGGATGTGCTCTGCTCCGATGACTTCAGTGGTTTCTCCGAAGATTACCGTTCCTCCATGCTCGATGATCATGTCGGCGACTTTCCCCGCAACTGGATTAGATATTATTCCAGATGTGAAATCTGATCCTCCGCATTTTATCGCCAGCTTTAGCTCGGAGATGTCAACTTCTTCTCTCTTAGCTTTCTTGGATTCCTTAAGCATCTCCTTAACGATCTCAGAGCCTTTCTCAATTGCCTTGACTACTCCTTCATCGAGAATTCTCACCACCTCTACATGTTTAATTTTCGATACCTCGTCAGCTATCTTCTCTGCCGAAACGCTCTCGCAACCCATGCTGACGAGCAAAACCGAATGGACGTTCGGATTTAATGCTAGATTTGTTAGAACTTTTTCCACGTGGGCTATGTCTGATGGGATATGGCAGCAGCCTTGATGATGGACTACGAGCTTAGCTCTAGGATTAAGTTCAACTATTCTCCGAGCGGCGTAGGAGGCGCATCCAACCGTGCAGATGACCGCGACATGGTTTCTGACGCCGACGCCGTTCTCCCTAACGTACCCCCTAAATGTGAGATCCATTCCATGAAAAACTGCAAGCCAAGTCGATATAAAAGATGTGCTTACACTCGGCTTGTATCCGTCAAGAGGATAAGATTCTTGGAAGCTTCTCGTAATCTTCTTCATCCATTTTCCAGCCTACAGAGCCTAAGATCTCGTCTAGATGTTTCTTATTGAGCGTCTTTGGGATCGTGATCACGTTTTCATGCCTTATCACCCAGTTTATGATTACTTGAACAGGGGTCTTGCCGTATTTTCTAGCTATTCCTTCAAGCCTGCTTCTATATGGTTCTCTGAGCAGCCTACCTTTCCCCAGAGGTCTGTATGCTATGATTGTTATGCCGTTCTTTTTGCAGAATGGAAGCAGATCCTCTTCTATTTGGCGGTCTAATGGATTGTAAAGCACCTGATCCGAAACAATATCGTATTTCGACATGCTTGCCATCGCTTCCTCAAGTTCTTTTAGGGAGAAATTGCTGACTCCTATGAACCGGACTTTTCCGTCGTCGACGAGCTTCTCCATGGCTTTCATAGTTTCTTTTATCGGTATGGCTGGGTTAGGCCAGTGGATTTGATATAGATCAACGTAGTCTACTTGAAGTCTCTCTAAGCTTCTCTCGAGAGCTGCTAGAACGTCGTGGTATCTTAGGTTCGTGTGCCAAACTTTAGTCGCTATGAAGACTTTCTCCCTTGGAAATTCTTTGATCGCTTCTCCCACGAGTTCCTCTGTATGCCCGCCTCCATACATCTCCGCAGTATCTATTAGATACATCCCCTTCTCAATTGCATATCTCATGATCTCTATGGCCTCTCTATCATGCGAGTAATCTGGGCCTTCCCTTCCGCCAATCTCCCAAGTCCCAAGCCCTAACACGGGGACGAAGACGTTTGTTTTACCAAGTCTTCTAAGCTCCACAGATCTAGCTTCGAATTTTTTCCTAAAAAGCATTTAACGTTAATATTGCTTGAATGATCATCCTCAAAACGACCGCTGCCAAGATTATTCCGATAAGCTTTCTCAATTTTCTCCTGCTAAGCTTCAAAGCTATCTTAGGACCGAACCACGCTCCTAGAATCGCTCCCACGCTGAGTGGAAGTGCTACTTTCCATAAGATTATCCTGTCGATCACGTGTCTAATCGTGGAGGAGAGGGCTGCTGGAAGGATGCAAGCCATAGATAATGAGACAACGCTATGAGCTGGAAGGCTAAGAACATAGAGAAACATAGGAACATTGACCACTCCTCCGCCGAGCCCAGTTATCCCCGCGACAATTCCGGCAACGAAGCCGGATAACGCTCCCAGAAGATAATTTCTCTTGGATTCATACTCTTCTATGACTCTGCGACCAGCTCCACTTTCCACGATTGCTCTTATGGCGGCTGCGAGTAATACCAATCCAACTATGATTGTTAGAAGATTGCTTGGCACCACTACCACGAGGTAGGCTCCTAAGTAGGATGTGAGGATCATTGGAAGAACAATTATAGAGTAGAGCTTTAGGGGGATCCTTAACCTCCTAGAATATCGATAAGTGCTAACAGCGGAGGTTGTGAGAACCATAAACTTAGACGAGGCAACAGCATGCTCTATTCCGAGTCCGAAGCAATAGAGAGCTGGAACAGCTATAGACCCTCCGCCTAAGCCGACCATGGATCCTAGGAGGGAGGCGATCACGCCGACGAGAATATACAGCAAGGGTTCAAGCAAATATCAAGGCCTCCTTAAACTAGAGCCGCTTGAAATATTCCATGACGATGAAATAAAAACCTGCAGCCCCGGAATAAAATATAATATGTAGGCTCCTCGATATTCTTGAAGGTGGTTTCCATGAATTTCAAGACTTTAGATGATGTGGATGTTGCGGGGAAAACTGTGATCGTTCGAGTTGATTTGAATTCTCCGATTGATCCGTCAACTGGAAGTATTCAGGATAATGAGCGGATTCAAGCCCACGCGAAGACTTTGAGAGAGCTATCGGATAAGAACGCTAAGGTCGTAGTGTTAGCTCATCAAGGAAGAAAGGGTGGATCAGATTTCCTACCGCTTAAACAACATGCCGAACTTCTCTCAAAACATATTGGAAAACCCGTGAAATATGTTCCAGATCTATTAGGAGATGAAGCCGAGAAAGCGATAAAGAGCATGAAGAATGGCGATATACTTCTACTCGAAAACGTCAGAATACTAGATGATGAAACGAAGGAAGCAAGCCCTGAAGAACACGCGAAAGGCCCACTAGTCTCAAAGCTTTCGCAATTCGCCGACCTATTCGTCTTAGACGCCTTCTCGGTCGCGCATAGATCCCATGCATCCATCGTGGGCTTCGCTGCAAAACTCCCAGTCGTAGCTGGAAGGGTCATGGAAATGGAGCTTAAAGCGCTGAGCGAGCTGCTCGAAAAGAGAAGTAAGATAATGCTGTTCATGGGTGGAAATAAGCCGGAAGACTGCATGAAAGTAGTGGAAGCGATACTTAACCGGGGGAGACCTGAAATCAAGATGCTTCTCTCCGCTGGAATCTTAGGGCAATTATTCTTGATGGCCGAAGGTAGAGATCTAGGAGCCCCAAGCATAGATTATATCAAGAAGAAGAAATTCGATGCTCTGATCGATAGAGCAAAGCAATTATCCGAGAGGCTTGGAGAGAAGCTATACAAGCCAGTGGATGTAGCCTGCGACGTCGATGGAAAGAGGGTAGAG
>CAZDPL010000067.1:0-4284 GCA_964507345.1 uncultured Nitrososphaeria archaeon | reverse complement strand
AGGATCCTCCAATGGTGGCGATCGCCTTAAGCCGCGAATCCTACACCAACGAGCTGATTCGGAAAAGTGGGGAATTCACGATAAACATTCCTGATGAGAAACTGTTGAACGCGCTTTGGGTCTGCGGAACAAGAAGTGGGAGAAAGGTGGATAAGGCGAAGCTGGCGGGATTGAAGCTTTCCCCATCGAGGAAGGTTAAGCCTCCGATAGTGGAAGACTGCATAGGACACTTAGAATGCAAGCTATACAAGTTCTTTGAGATCGGCGAATGCACGGTCTTCATAGGAGAGGTTCTCGAAGCATACGCATCGAAGGAAGCCTTCTCGCAGGGAGTCTGGGATGTTAAAAGAATCCGACTACCAATGCATCTTGGAGGAGACAGCTTCGCAATACCAACCGAAGTAGTGAAGCCTCAGAAGAGGAGGTCGTAAAAGACGGCAAACTTATAGTTAGGGACATCTGACTTGTTTCGAAATGGCGCTTAAATGGTGGGCTTGGCTGGTTATAGGCATATGCATAGGAGTAGCCTCAGCGTCGTTTATCGCTATAGCTCTATCAGCCGCGTCAACGAGCGGTATAGAATATGTTGCGTTAATCGAGCTTTCTGGAACCATATCATACTCGGAGTCGCCTTTATCGATCTTCTCGGGAGAAACTTTAACGCCTCATCAAGTTGAAGATTTAGTTGGAAGAGTTGAAGCCGATCCATTTGCTAAAGCAGTTGTTCTCGTGATCAATAGTCCGGGAGGAAGCGCGGCGGCCTCCGAGGAGATTTATCAAATGATCAAAAAATTGTCGGCTGAAAAAGTCGTTGTAGCATATATCGCCGAATACGGCGCGTCTGGCGGATACTATATCGCGCTCCCAAGCAAGAAGATCATAGCCTCACCTCATGCTTTAACGGGATCCGTCGGAGCAGTCTCGATGGTCATAAACTACGCCGAGCTGATGAGGAAGCTTGGAATAAAGGCGGAGGTCTTCAAGAGCGGAAGCCTGAAAGATATCGGGAGTCCTTGGAGGGAGATGACCGATGAAGAGCGGAAGATCATGCAAATGATGGTAAACAGAATAGCTGAAACCTTCAAGGAAAGGGTTCGAGAAAGCAGAGGAGACAAGATAAAGGATTGGAACGCCATTCTAACAGCTCGCCCCTACCTAGGAGCCCAAGCACTTGAAGTAGGCTTAGTAGATGACGTCGGTTCGCTCGATAAAGCCGTCGCCGAAGCCAGGCAGCTTGCAAACCTACCAGAAACCGCTCCAACAAAATGGATAAAGCCGAGGAAACCCGGCCTCCTAGAACTCCTCTTCGGAGAAACGAGCAAAGCAGAACCCATGAAGCTAAGCTACGAAGTCTTAATGATGTGGCCACTTCCAGCAGGCATAACCCCAGACCAAGCCATCACAGCCAGAACAATACAGGTAATAAAGGCGGAGTAATGGGCCCGCTGGGATTCGAACCCAGGACCTCCCGGTTATCAGCCGGGCGCTCCGACCAGGCTGAGCTACGGGCCCTTATGATTTTGTTCGTTTTGGCATTTTTTAGGTTTTTAGTGGTTTGTTAAAAGTTTTGGTGATGGTTTTCGGCGTTTATGGGATTATCTCCACGGTGTTGTTATACTGTGGGTAGAGTAAGTCGTTTACCGTATAGCCTCCTTTCTCGGCGGCGTCTTTAATTGCTTGAAGGTTGTTTTCCACGAGGTCTATTAGGTGTTTCGCGCATTCGCATACGGCTTTCATTCCTTCTTCTCCCCAAAGCCTTTCTAGGTGGGTGTATAGGCATCGCGTGCCGCATACCTTAAGATAGCTGCAGGATCTACAGGGCTCCTTCACGATCGGCTTCCTATCTTCTAAATCTTTTCTAGAAATTTCTCCAATTCTCCCCACTTCAGCCCACTTCTCCTCAACGGCTATTGGGCAAGAAATTATCCTGCCATTAGTTAAGATCGTGAAGGAATCAATTCCGGAGCCGCAGGGGGGATACGGGCCGCCGAGCAGAATTCTCTTTAACACGCCTTGGAATGGGGCTATTCCTTGGATGATACCTTTCTCGAGATTTCTGAGCCAATCCTTGAAGAGCTTATTCAATCCAGGTTTATACGAGTTATTGATCCATCCCCATAGATCTCTCCAATCCTCTCTTTGAACCCAGATCATGCTGAGCTGCCAGTGGACGTGGTCGAAGAGCTGTAGATCTAGGAGATGGGTTACATCTCGGTAGATATCGGAATCGTTTGTAACGGTCATCCGAGCGATGAGATCTCCATCGAATCCTCGTGAACGAATAATTCTGACCTGCCTCAATACTTCATCATAAACGCCTCTTCCACGATTGAAATCCGTAAGATCTCTCACGCCGTCTATCGAGACCAAGATGGCATCAATTTTCTCCAAAATTCCACGACTCATTTTATCTAAGAGCATGCCATTTGTCTGGATTACGCAATGCTTTGGAGAAAATGTTTCGAGAACTTCTTCCATGAATTTCATGTTTAGAAGAGGCTCTCCTCCATAGAACGCTATGGAATCTCCCTCCCTAAAGATCTCCTCAAGCAACTTCACTTGATACTTCACATCCCAGGGAACGAGCTTCGGATCAAAGCTTCCTCCACAATATCTGCATCGTAAGTTGCATTTTCCCGTCGTGTAGAGGATGAATAGAAGGTTCATGGCCGAATTCTTTTCTCGATCTAGAGGAAGATCTTATCAGGATTTAAGATATTATTTGGATCAAAAATCTTCTTAATTCTCCTCATCAACTCCAATGCCTTCTTATCGATGAATTTCTCAAAGCTTTTCCTCCGAGTGTATCCTATGCCATGCTCTCCAGTTATCGTTCCGCCGAGCTCTATAGCCTTCCTGTAGATTTCGTTTCGCAATTCCTCGTAATCCTCCTCTCCCCATCCTTCCTGCTCCATCAGGTGTATGTGGAGATTGCCGTCTCCAGCGTGTCCGAATACGGGGAGATCTGTTCCCCTCCTTCTCGCAAGCTCCTCGACGGCTTCGATGAGTTCCACCATTCTCGCTGGAGGAACAGTTACATCAAGTATGTCTACGAGACCCTTCTCCACGGCTAGATGCAGCCCGCTTCTAATCCTGAGAATTCTCTCCTGATCTTCTCTTCTTTCGGCGAGGATAGGTTCAAGCGCGCCGATTCTTTCGCAGAGCTTTAGAAGCTTCTCGCATTTTGAGAAGAGTTCATCCTCTGAAGATTCTGTTAAAATCACCATTAGATGATATTCGCCTTCCCTGCATGGCCAAGTCATCCCCAATTCTTCAGCAGCTCGATCGGCGAGCCTTCTCTCAATATACTCTACCGCAATTGGGATTATTCCTTCACGAAACATTTCTGGAACAGCTTTGAGGGCCTTCCTTCGATCATCGAACGGTATTATTATCGTTGCGGATGCGCGAGGCTTTGGCTCAAGCTTTATCCATGCTTTCGTTATTACTCCTAGGGTTCCCTCACTTCCAATAATCAAATGCATTAAATCATAACCAGCGTTATTCTTCAAAATCTTCCCACCAAGCGTCATGATCTCTCCCGTCGGTAAAACTACCTCAATTCCCTTGACGTAATTTCTCATGACGCCAGTTTTAATCGCCCTAACCCCTCCAGCATTACAAGCAATCAAACCACCTATCTGAGCTCCCTCATCCCCTGGATGAAGTGGAAAGAATAATCCAGCTTTCTCCGCAGCTTCTATAAGCTCCGCCAAGGTGACTCCAGCCTCGGCTTCAGCGATTAGATTATCTCGATCCACTACTAAGTTCTTCATTCTCTCAAGTGAGAGAACTATCCCGCTTAGGGTGGGAATACAGCCGCCTACGAGGCCCGTGCCCCCTCCCCTAGGGAAAACGGGGATCCCAAACTCGTTCGCGAGCTTCAGAATCTTCGAAACCTCCTCAGCGCTTCTCGGCTTCACAACAACTACATCTCGAACTGCTTCAGGTCTAATAGACTCAGGCGTTTCATCGAGAAGATATCCCAGAATCTTCTCCACCTCCGCGATCACCCAATCCTCCCCAACTATCGCTCTCAACCCATCGATAACCTCAGAATTCAAGAAAACTCCTCCCTCACATCTTTTTGAAAAATTCTTTAAACCAGATATCATATAAATCCCCTCACGCATAGATCCAAGCAACCTGGCGGAAATCGTGGTTAACTAATGAGATATATAAAGAGAGCGGGAGAAGGTTAAAAAAGCCCTACGGGTTCAAAGCATTCAGGGTGCCGGCGTAGCTCAGTCTGGTAGAGCAGCGGGCTGTTAACCCGTTGGTCGG
>CAZDPL010000066.1:0-4339 GCA_964507345.1 uncultured Nitrososphaeria archaeon | reverse complement strand
AGGATCAGTATGCTTCTCGGACCGTATTCGTTGATTTGTTCCCATGTGTCTCCATTCCATTCATATTCTCTAAGCTTGATGGTGTAGTTTCCTGGGAGTAGTTTGAAGAAGAAGGTTTGATTCTCGTTCCATAGTGAGGCATAGTAGTTTAGCACCATTTTATCGGTACATGATCCGACTGAGGCTATGCATCCGAGCTTGACGGGTGTTCCTCCAACCTTCATGTCGGTTACCGCGACTTCGATCTCGTAGATGTGGTCGTATTTCATGTTCATGACGATTACTTGGAGGAGATAGGGTGGATTCGCTAAGCTTAATGGCTTCTCAACTGCCGAATAGCTTTTACCTCGTTCAGTTGCTACCTGAAGAACATACGACTTATCATAGGATAGGCTTGGGAACGACGTTGGCGGGAGGGCTTTTATCGGAGAGACGGGTGGAACTGCGTATGACGTGTCCTCCACGTATAGAGATCCGCCGCTATCCGCCATGTAGATTCTGGTGACATTTACTGCGAGAACCCCCTTATTCACGACCAATAGATATGGCTTCAAGTTTCCAGTATGAACCGTTGCGTGGACTTCTAGGTTCTCCTCCATTCGCTCGAGCTCCATCCTGTTTCTCTCGGATACTTGCAGGAAGTATAGGAGCGAGGTGTTTTGGATGAAGAGGAGGATCGGGATTATGACCGTGAAGACGATTGCTACGAGGATTATTGCTCCTAAAACCGTTGAGACGCTTCGATTACCTAGACGAAACCATCTTAGACGCATCCTATTAACATCCCCCTACCGTGCATGATCCAGAGATCGAAATTCGTTCCTCCCGAGGTGAAACTTAGATCGAAATCTATGTCATTATCTAATCCTTTTTCATAGATCACGTAGAGATGCCATGAGCCATATTCTCCATTAGGTAGATTGCTTCCAGTCGGCTGATCTACGTCAAGCCATCTTCCATGGAATTCGAGATCGAAGTTTAGATCGGTTGATCCCCAATCTCTAAGCTCAGCCGTCAGAGATTCTATCATGACGTCGTGGTAGATTTGCTCAGAAGCTCCTTCTCCGATAGATATGTATTTAGCATGCATCTCGCTTATAGCGACATCTTTCTCAGGCTTCTTCACCAAGACCATCCCATTTGTGGGATATCTTCTCCCATCATGGTCAAAGATTATATAGATCGGGGTCTGCTTACCAAAGCTTATGACTCGTATCGTTCCATTACTCAGCCTAAGCCTAAGCTCACCACTATTGGCTTTAGCAATGAAGTTTAGAGCTCCTGAGAAAAGCACGAAGCCCTCCCTTCCCGTAACATCCCAATCCTCTTTATTATCCGAGAGATAGAGAAGCCTCGGAACCGTGTTAATCGGACACCATTCTCCAACCGTATATCCACTAAGGCTCAGCGTCACCGGAGCGACGAGGTATGGAAGCCTTAAGGCTCTTCCCGGATTGTCTGCAACTCTTTCGGCGACATAGTGGATCGTGAGTTTTGCAGCTTTTCCAGAGCTTGGATCGCAGTAAGGAGAGTTTACCTCAACTCTCTCCACGGCACCTTTCCCGATCGTTAGGTCTGAGAAGGTGACCCTATCCCAGAATGACTCGCCTTCAGGGCGAACGTCAACCGCGGTTATTTTGACATCTGTTTCTCCAACGTTTCTTATGTAGAGCACGCATTTACCATTCTCCATATATGATAATTCGACGTGTATTAGGGACTCGAGTTGGGCTATTTCTTCATCTGTTTCCTGAGAATATTCGATTGAGGCTGAAAATGACCAGCCTGCTGAGAAGCCCCAGACCAAGATTCCTAGGGAAAGTGTTATCATTAAGAGAAGAGCCGTAGCTGTTACCTCGCTTATTCCCAACCGACCGACTTGAGGCATTTAACCGTGTAAATACTGGCTATGCATGTATAAAAACATCTCATCACCTAGGTCAGATCGCCTTAAATCGGCGGAATCCTCACCCTAAAAGCGAAATATCGCCCAAATTGCGCATAGGTTTCAGGTTTCTCGGGATTATACACCCTCTCTGGGATTGCGAATACCCTCACTATGATTTCTTTTCCGTGAAGATCTCCGCTGCATCCATCGCAGGTGATCGTCAGATCTTCAACACCTCCTCTAGGAACTGATACGTTCATTGAGAAGCTTAAGCCGCGAGTTGGAGGATTATCTGGGAGATATGCGTATGCATCAACTATTACAGCAGCGGTTTCTCCATAATTCCTAATCCAAACTCTTACCTTGTTGTTGGAGAGAGGTTTCACGTAATCTACTGAGAGAGCTAGCTGATACTTCGCGACACTTCGATCGATCTCACATTGATAGCTTGCGGCCAAAGCGCCTGAAAAACTCATTACTATCAGGTATATTGCGATGCCTGCTGCGAGGATTATCGCCGAGGTTATCGCGGCGCTAAGGACTGGGCTTATTCCATGGCGCCCTCGCCTACGGGTAGAATGGCTCTTCATTAGTAGCCTCAACAACTACGCAATACAGATGAAGCCATATGTAATAAAAATCTCGTAGAAATTCGGTGGCTACTTTATAACGAATCGACCTCTCAAGGGTATCTTCTCCCCGCATCTCGGACACTTATTCTCCTCATCCAAGTTGTAGTAGCTTACTCTATATCCCAATCTCGCTATCAGAATTTTTCCGCAAGCTGGGCACTTGGTGTACTCGAATTCAGGCACGCCGACGTTTCCGATGTAGACGAATTTTATTCCGAGCTTTGTCGCCTGCTCTCGGATCGTTAAGAGTTTCTGAAGCGGCGTCGAGGGCTTCCGCCACCTATGTGCTGGATAATACCTATTCACGTGGAGGGGAACATCCCCTCCCAAATAATCCAGGTGCTTCTCAAGAATCCATTCTATAGATTCTTGAGAATCGTTGAATCCTGGGACAACTAGGTAAACCATTTCAACGTGGCCTCCGAGGTCGAGGACGAGCTTCGAGAACTTGAAGACCTTTTCATGATCGATGGATGTTAGAGCGGTTTTAGCATATGGAGTGCCTTTGATATCCACGCTGAATCCATCTGCTCCCGATTCGATGAGCTTCTTAGCAGCGCGCTCGGTGAAGTATCCATTCGTAACCAATGTTCCATAGAGCCCTTTCTCAGCTCCAAGCTCGAATACATCGAGCAGGTAATCGAAGAGTGTCGCAGGTTCGTTAAAGCTCGCGCATAGCCCCTCATCTCCAGCCTTCAGCGCTTTCGCGACAAGCTTCTCTGCGGGAATGATCGGCTCATCTTGAGGAAGGTCGGAGAAGCTTAGATGACTGTTTTGACACCATGGGCAGTAGAAGTTGCATCCATAGCCTGAGAAGGTTAACGCTGTGCTGTTTGGCCAGTAATGGAAGAGGGGCTTTATCTCGATCGGCCTGCTTTCCACGGCGCTTAGGATGCCGTAGCCGACGTGCATAAGCTTTCCATCAAGGTTAACATAGTTTTTGCACACGCCTCTCGACGATTTTGCTAGCTCGCATCTCCTCTCGCATACCAAGCATTTCACGACCTCTCCGTCTAGACGCTCGTAAAGCCTCGCTTCACGCATGTGAGACCAACTATCCACCTAAGAGCTGGTAGTGCTAAATACTTATACCTCTTTCAGCGCTCGTTAGAAGGCGGAGGGAGCCTTGTCTCTAGAAACAGACGTTATCAAGATCGCTAGAAACATTTTCGGGAACAGAATTGCGCGGGCGATTCTGAGCAGGCTCCTCGAGAAAGATCCAAGCGGTTACAGGACTCGGCTTGAACACGTTCTAGCAATGATCGCGGATCCAGATGAAAAGAAGAAAAACAAGACATTCGGATGCATGATCGATTACTACTTCTCAAAATTCTTCCTAGACATAGCGGTCAAAGCCATGCATCTCAGCGAGGACGAGATCATGGAGGGGCTCAAAGATCCAGCAGTTAGAAGGGGAACAGAGCTCGTTTTCAGAAGCCTTCTCCAATATGGCGTAACAGTTCCTCAAAAGCTTAGTGCACCATTCCTAATAGTCTGGAACTTTACGAACGCCTGCAATCTAAGGTGTAAACACTGTTACCAGAACGCGGGAGAAAATCCCACTAAGGGAGAACTTACCCGCGAGGAGAAATTTGAGGTTCTCAGGCAGATAGATGAGCTCGGCGTTCCCGCTCTCGCTTTAAGCGGAGGCGAGCCGACCATTCATCCAGATTTTCTTCCAATAGTCGAGGAGGGGGCTAGAAGAGGATTATACATGGCAGTTGCAACGAACGGCATACTCTTCGCAAACGAGTCTTTCGCCGAGAAGGCGATTAAAGCTGGATTGAGATACGTGGAGATAAGCTTAGATTCCGCAGAT
>CAZDPL010000065.1:2288-4359 GCA_964507345.1 uncultured Nitrososphaeria archaeon | reverse complement strand
CCGCGACCCCCGGGTTAAAA
This sequence comes from uncultured Nitrososphaeria archaeon, assembly GCA_964507345.1. Classification (GTDB taxonomy): domain Archaea; phylum Thermoproteota; class Nitrososphaeria_A; order Caldarchaeales; family Wolframiiraptoraceae; genus Wolframiiraptor. The sequence goes on along the minus strand of CAZDPL010000065.1, from coordinate 4,339 downwards.
GCCCGGTGCTCTATCCTGGCTGAGCTACGGGCCCTTCTGATGCTCTAAAGAGGTTTTTGATATGGAGTTCATTAAGGTTTTGCTCCTTCTTCATGGTCTTTGTTTATAAGGTTATTTTTGGCGATTTGTTATTAGCTTTCAGTTTTTAGGATCGTAGGCAAGGCTGCCGACAAATATGTCAAGCGGCTTTGATTTCTCGAAAAGTGGCAGCCTTTTTAATCTAGTGGTCATCTAAAGATTTCGCCATGGAAGTTCTCAAACTCGCGTCTTCTAGAGGTAGCGTTAGGAGGTTCAGATCGGATCCGATTCCATTTGCTGATGTAGGGTATGTTCTTGAGGTGGCGAGGAGGGCGCCTTCGGGAGCTAATCGTCAGCCTTGGAGGTTTCTAGTGATTCAGGATAATGGCTTGAAGAAGCGTATACGGGAGAGATGTGAGGAGGTTGAGAGAAGGTTTCATGAGAGAGCTGAGCCATCGCTGAAGGAGTGGCTGAAATCTAGGGGGATAACTTGGGAGAAGCCTTTCCTAACCGAGGCGCCTATCCTGATCCTAGTTTTCGGTAGGATGGGTGAGCCGTATTGGGTTGAGAGCGTTTGGCTGGCTATAGGCTTCATGCTTCTCGCAATAGAGGAACTTGGATACTCGACCCTAACCTATACTCCTTCAGAAGTAGATTGGGTCAATGATTTGCTCAAAGTCCCCAAGGAATATAGGCTTCAAGCAATACTTCCGATGGGAAAACCGTTGGAAGATAAGCGTCCTCAAGATAGGTTACCGTTAAATGAGATAGCATACCTCGATGAGTGGGGTAAGGGTTTTCAGAAACATTTAGATAGGTGATGGATCTGCTCTGCGAGAGTTTATCGAGCAATGTATAGTATGTGGAGGAGGTTAGGAGATGAAGGAAAGGTTCATCCAAGTTCGAGGGCTGCGAATTCGATACGTGGAATTAGGAGACGCGGCAGCTCCCACGCTTCTGCTGGTTCATGGCCTCGGAGGATCAATAGAAAGCTGGATTGAGATTTTAGATCGTTTAGCGGAGAGACTTCATGTAATAGCATTCGACCTGCCGGGATATGGGCGATCGGATAGACCAGATGCACCATATACTATCGAATACTTCGCGGATTTCGTCTGCACGCTCATTGACTACATGAAGTTGAAATCAGTGATCTTGGCAGGCCACTCGATGGGAGGGATGATAGTTATGAAGGCTTATTCGAAGTGTTCGGAGAAGATTAAGGCGCTCATCTTAATTGATGCAGCGGGGATAAGTCGGACGGCGGCTGAAAAGATAAAGCAATACATGGGAGATGGATGGACTTTGGAGCGTTTGCGGAAACTTTACTTAGATTGCATTTTGGGGCGATTGGGGAAGCTGGATGAAGCTCGACTGAGGGAAGTGTTGCGGATGATGGAGGATCCGAGCTTTCGGAGGGTTTACTTCCGAGCGCTTGATTCAATAGCTGAACCTCTTTCAGAGGAAGAAGTTCGAGGAATTAGGGTTCCGACTTTGATCATATGGGGTTCCGACGATAAGCTCACTCCGCTTCAGGATGGAATTAAGTTGAATCAACTGATATCTGGGAGCAGGCTTGTGATCGTAGAGGGGGCTGGTCATTCACCTCATAGAGAGGCGCCTAGGAAGGTTGTTCGAGAGATCATCGACTTCGCTTCGAAAATTTAGGTTACCGTTATTCCGAACAATATCGAGAATAGCTTTCCCATCGTGAAGGTTACGGCCGCTGATCCGAATCCCGCTAAAATCATTTCCAAGATCTTCTTCTTGATCGGCAGATCGGCGGAGATCGCTATCAGGAACCCTGTGATGAATAGGGCGAGTCCTGCAAATAGGAGCGAGAGGAATAGAGCTAACATTATGGGCAGCTCCATGAAGTATGGTAAAATTGGTAGAAATGAGCTGAGAAGATAGGCTACTCCCGTGTAGAGCCCTGCCGCCGCAGGATTCTCCAATTTCTCCTCCCTCAGCCCATATTCTTCTTCGGAAATTATCCTAGCCATGAGCTTCGGATCCTTCATAGATTCATCCGC
>CAZDPL010000065.1:0-2188 GCA_964507345.1 uncultured Nitrososphaeria archaeon | reverse complement strand
CTTCTTCGGAAATTATCCTAGCCATGAGCTTCGGATCCTTCATAGATTCATCCGCTAAAGCGATCTTCGCTAACTCGGTCACGTCATCTGATTTTTCCACGAGTTCTCACCCCACAGCTTAGATGATAAAGCTTTCCAAGAGTTACCGATCTTCTCCAACTATGTTAAGCGCTGTATAGATGGCTGCGAGGGCGGAGGGCGCCGCTAATTCGGTTGAGAGAGTTATCCCAGGAGCCAAGTCTAAAACCAGTCCCGCTATCCTATAGATCCCTTTCGGTATTCCCTCACGTGATCCAATCAGCAAGGTAACTCTACTAGCTTCTGAGAAGAGTTGTCTTAATCTTGGCAATGCGTCCCTCATTTGAAGACCCTCAGGCTCAAGGACTATCAAAGGCTCATTTCGCCTCTCCCTCACGAGCTGATAAAGATCTTGAACAAGCACTTTCACTCGCTCGACTCTCCTGGCGTAGATTTTCTTCTGAACTTCATATCTGCTTTCAATTCCCTCTTTTAGACCTGAGATGAAGGCTTCGAGCTCGAATGCGTCAACCGGCTTATTCGGCGCTATTACCAATTCCCTAATCTCATATGCTTGAACAGCTCTCCCAATTCTCCTCCCAATTTCTCTCGCGCCTTCAATCGAGCCTAGATAAGGCATTTGAGCTATTGAGAGCTTGTTGAAGAATCTGAAGCTCGGCCTCTTCTCAGGCGTCATCTTCTTCCACTCGCGCTCACCTTTAACGATACTTATTCCAGCTCGGTCGAAAATTATCTCAACATATACTACTGCGTCAGGGTTTTCGAGATCGACCCTAGCCCCCGTCGCAGCCTGAATAGCGGAACCAACCCTAACATTTACGTCAATGCTCTTAAAGCCATGCCTCCCCCTCCTCGTAGTCCTAACAGCAAAGCTCTCATCATCGCTAATCCTCTCTCGAGCAAGCCTCACAGCAGCCTCAACTATCCGATCTAAATCCGCTTCAACAACCTCCTCGACAAGAATAACGGACTCAACCTCAGGAACCTCCTCCAAAATCCTCCTCCGAAGAACCTCAGCATCCCCACACTCCTCAACAACAACCAAACCCTTCAAACCACCAGGCCTAACAACAACCCTAGCCCCAGAATCAAGCTCAACAATCCTCGAAGCAGCAACCTCCTCAAGATCAAGAGGAGTCTTAACAATCAGCTTCAAGGTCTTCCACAAAATAACGAATTTAAGGCAATATTACCCTTCATATCAAGCAAATACGCCAATAAGGTTGATAAAGAACTAAGCCAATAATCAAACCGAGCCCTGGTAGTATAGTCCGGTTAGTATACGGGCCTGTCGAGCCCGTGACCCGGGTTCAAATCCCGGCCAGGGCGCCACTCTCTTACTCAAATCTTGTGATTCTTCATTCTATCTTGGGGAGAGTAATTCGTTAGCAATCTGTGTGAAGAATTGCTGGGGATCAAATTATCCTTTTTATTTTACTTGAAGATTCTTTTAACCTCTGGGATTATGTCGAAGTCCGAGTCGTTGGAGTATATTTCAGAAATTTTTAGACGCTTCATCTGTACTGCTATTATGAGGTCATCCCATAGCTTCCAGTCGAGATCGTGTTTAGTGAGGAGTTCTTGTGCTTGAAGAAAGTCCATGAACGTTGTTTCTACCTTAATGAGGTTGGGAAGAGAGCGTAGAAAGTCTAGAAAAGCTGGTATGACATCCGGTCTTCTCTTCCTTTTTAGGTAACTGCATACCTGGGATATGACGAGAGTTGATGTAGCGACTTCCTCCCCTTTCTCGATCCTCTCGATGATCCTCGATGCCACTCCACCGTACGTTGGGTCAGCGGCCATATGATATACGAAAATGTTAGAATCTATGAACCTCAAGAGAGGTCGCTCCCCAGCGCCTCTTCAACTTCTTCTAATTTGACTTTGGCCGGACCTATAACTCCTTTAAGCTGTTTAGCAGTGACTGTTTTCTCAGGTTTTAGAATGATTGCGCCTCCCTCGATTGATAATTGTAACACGTCCCCTTCACGAAGTCCTAAAGCCTCTCTTATGCGGGCTGGAATAGTTATCCTCCCTTTTTCCCCCAATCTAACACCCACCATAAATTCCCACCAAGAGCGTATGCCCCAAAAGTGGGATATAAATATTCCCACCTAACTCAGCTAAGTTTTCTCAGGATTCGCTCTTC
>CAZDPL010000064.1:0-4441 GCA_964507345.1 uncultured Nitrososphaeria archaeon | reverse complement strand
CGATCCTCGCGGTCAGCCAGTATGCGATAACGACGGCGGAGAGCTTCGGCTGGGGCATAGAACACATAGCAGACGGAATAATCAGATTCAGGAGAATTCTGAGAGGAGGCGAATTGAAGCGATTCGTCATAATAGAGAAAATGAGGCAGACGAATCACAGCCGATATCTTCACGAAATCGATGTCAGACCAGGCGAAGGACTCGTCGTTCTAGGCAGGGTTGAGAGAAGAGTTGAGGACTATAAGCTTCCAGCAGACGTCGTAAGGAAGATCCTCGAAGCAAAACGCAGATCGGAGGAAATCCTATGAACTGGGAAGAGATAATTCAACACTACTCCAAGCAAGATGTAAGGCGGGAAATAATCGAATACTGCAGAAGCCGTTGGATAGCGATTCACTGCGAGAAGAAGGATTCGAAAGGCATGCCGATAATGATCAGATATGATAAGCGGAGAAAACCGCTCAAGATAAGCTCCGAAAATGATTTCCAAAAAATCTTCGAGGAATACGCTGCCTATAGGCCTAGGGCCTTCTATGCAACAGCCCACATATACAATAAAGTAGAGCTAGCGGAGGACGTTACGGACAGGAGGAATATCGTCTATTCTTCACCTACGTGGGACATAGACTCGAAAGATGGAGATTGGAGAAAAGTGATTAAGAAAGCCATCGAAATAATCGAGATCCTGGAGAGAAACGGCGTTTCCAAGTCCGTTTTCTTTAAGTGGAGTGGGCGAGGTGCACATGTTCACGTGCATCCTAAAGCCTTCAGCAACGAGATAAGGAAGAAGATAGATCCGCTTGATATCGCTTACTCGATCTCCCAATACGTTGCAAATCGAGTCATGCCCTTAGAGGGAGTCGTCGTGGAGAACAAGATAGATATCCAAAGAGTTTTCACAACCCCCCTATCTCTTCACAGAACAGTAGATCGCGTCGCAGTATGCATCCCACCAGATAAGCTAGAAGACTTCCAAATAGAATGGACGAACCCCAATTCCTACAAACATTTCCCAGACTCTTGGAGAAAATATGAGGAGGGTGAAGGAGACGAACTTGCCGAGAAAGCCTTCCTAGCAATAGGTCCCTACATCGTTGGGAGGACGCGGAGGAGAAAGCATAAGCCGCTTGACCAAGAGATTTTAGAGACTTTGAGAAAATTCGATCACGAGTTATAGCTCTAGACTAATGTCAGCGCGTCGAGTATGAGTCTGAGAAAATCGCCCACAAGAATATAGGCTATAAATCCTCCAGTAATGAAGATAAGCAAAGGTATCCCTGGAGTTATCCAGCAGTCATCTCTCTTAGCTTCCTCAAACTCCAGTTCAAATAATCCGAATTTGAAGAACCTCTTTCCATTCTTCTCTTCTTCGAGTGGAAACCAAAACTTTTTCTCCCTAGCATTCTTCACGCGCACACCTAGAAACATCGCAGCAATTTTCCTGATAGTTTTCTCATGTTCGAATCCCTCGAAGATCTTCTTTCCCCTAATGATTGCTTGGAGATTCCAGAGGAAGAGTGCTATAAGTAGTCCGAGTGATAGCAGTAGGCCATTTGAAAGCGAAGCTAAGCCAGTGAAGGGGTGCACGCTCTTGGGAGCATAGTATATCGGGAGAGCAAGAGATATCATGATTATCGCTTTCGCATCAGCTCCTCCATAAAGTCCAAAATAGTAGAACGCTATTGCAAGCCCAGCTGATAGCGCTATGGAGATTCCCGTAGCTATGAAGAGATTGAGATTCCACTTCATGAGCAGATCAACTGCCGTCAATATTCCTCCAGCCGCTCCGCATAGTATCCAAACTTCATCGTCAACTTCTCTTTTAATCCAGTCCTCATAAGATGCGTAAATCATTCCGCAGGTGATTATGATTATTCTCGCGAGGTTTAGCCAATTCAAGGAAGCTACTCCTCCACCCTATCGAATTTCCTCATCACTTCAGGAATCGCGCTAATTAAATCCGTAGCTATCATATGAAACCCTAGTTTTTCTGTCACAATTTCTCCAGCTTTACCGTTGATCCAAGCTGCAGCAGCCGCCGCCTTAAATGGTTCAGCCCCCCAAGCGAGGAGGGTTGCAACTATTCCCGAGAGGATGTCGCCAGTTCCGCCCGCCGTCATGGCTGGGGAACCTGTCTCGTTTACTGCCACTTCGACTCCATCGGAGATCACGTCCCTTCTACCTTTCAGTAAAATCGTGATGCTATTCTTCTTCGCATGCTCTTTAACTAATTCAATTTTTCCATCGAGATCGCTTGGCACATCTTCTCCGAAAACTCTTTTGAATTCTCCCGCGTGAGGAGTCAAGACAACCCTCTTACCAGCAACGCGCTTTAAGATGTCCTTATACAGGGCTGTGGCATCTAAGACGATTCCCTTGCCGAGTATTCCAGCTTCCTCAACTACCAGCTCTATCCCCGGCTCGCTCCCAGATTCCAGTCCCGGGCCTATAACTACTGCATCGATTTTCGGAAGGAGTTTTAGAACTCTTCTAGCAGCTCCTCTTGTAAGCTTCATATCGGTTAAGGGTATGGCGATTATGGCTGGCGAGAGGGCTCTGATGGATGGAACGATTTTCTCAGGTGCGGCTATGTATGCTAGATCTGCTCCGCATCTCAGAGCGGCCATGGCGGCGAGGAAAGGTGCGCCATGATACATCCAGCTTCCGCCGATGACCATTACCACGCCATTTTCTCCCTTATGCGAGTCCGCTCTCCTAGGCTTAATGCAGGATCTCACAAATTCTTCGTCGACGACGCGATACATTCAGCTAAAACAAGCTCAGAAGCATAATATATAGAGCGCGGAGCCTCATCGGATATAAAATTATGGAGATAGGGTTTTGGTCTACTTCTTCTTCGATGAGCCCTTCTTGGGAGTTATCGTTATCTCGATCGTGCTAACGCTTCTCGGCCTACCGTCTGCGCCGACCCTGCCTTCCTCGGTTCCGATGTTCACGCTCTCGATCTCCGCGTCTTTCAGGAAGCGGCGTGTCACGACTTGAGCTACGTCGACAGCTTTGCTTATTGCTCTTCCACGCGCTTTTAGGACAACCTTCTTTCCCTCGCTTAAGGGCATTGTCGTCGCCAAAACGTAATTCATGGTCGGCTTTCTCCCAACGAGTATTACGGCTTCAGAGGATTCGCTCATTCAATCCACCTCGCACAGGGCTAAACCAGAACCTAAGTTATTAAATGTTTTCCCCGCGGCTTTTTCCAGCCTATTCGGGCAAATTGAAGGGTTTTCCCTCTCTTAGTATCTTCGATGGTATCCTAGCCTTCCACGTGGCCAGAAACTCGACATCCTTATTCCTATCTCTAAACTCGTCTGGAAGCATCCTCGGAATCTCATCTTGAATCGGATACCATCTTCCGCATTTTTCGCAGAAGAGGATCCCGCTAACTATCTCCTTACTCCAACATTCAGGGCAATTGGGCTCCTCCGTCATTTCCTCAAGCCATGAAGAATGATATCCGCAGTAAAGCTCACACCGCTTAGGCTTTAGATCGACTTCTATAGCTTTCGATTCAAAGACGTAGAGCTCGAGTGGAAAATGCTTGCAGATGGGGCATGCCAATAAATCCATCAGCCTATACTTCATGACTCCGCTCCTTTTAGAAAGCCGATAGAAAATTAAAGTTTATCAAGACATGTTCAATTGTCCACCTGAATAGGCTTGAGCAATGAGGTTAAGCTAACTCCTCGAAGCTATCTCCCATTAACCTCTACCATAATCCTTGCCTGGTTTCTCACATCCCTCTCCAAGCTAGCGCGAATGAGTTATCCAAAACCTATTATAACCCCAGTTGAAGAGCCAGCTCCAACCACTCCACCTACCCAAGCTTTAACGAATCCAGCGCCATACCTCAATACGATAATAATTATAGGATTAATCACAGCTTCCGGCGTGGTAATTCTATATATCGCGAGAAAGAAGCCCACGCTATTCCGAATTCTAATCGGCGTCTTGCTTTGGTTGATATCCTTCAGCATAACGACGATTTACCTGATCAATGCATCATTTACAATTCACCCGATCTTTCTCCGTTTCTGGATTCCTGTGAGCGCGTTAGTAGCCTCAATCATAACCTATCTAATCTTCTCTGATAACGAGATCTCATCGGCGATCGCCGCTTCTTACATCGCCTCTGGAGCTGGAGGGACAATAGGCATGAGTATACCTTATTGGACATTTCTGGTTCTCACGGTAGGAATATCTGCATACGACGTCTTCGCGGTATACAAGGGACATCTATCGAGTCTGACGAAGGGCGAAGCGGCATCACTAAAAGGCTTAACCGTCGAGATAGGAAGCATTGTAATAGGCTTAGGCGACCTATTCTTCTACTCATTAACAATCTCAGCAATCCTTTGGAACTTTGGAGAAATTCCAGCAGCCGCAGCCACCCTAGCAATCATAGCAGGCTACACCCTAACCCTAA
>CAZDPL010000063.1:2188-4564 GCA_964507345.1 uncultured Nitrososphaeria archaeon | reverse complement strand
TTTATGTTTCCGAGATCGTGATAAACCGCGCCGCCTCCAGTAAATCTTCTAACGACAGCTATTCCAAGATTCTCCGCTAAATCCAGCTTTACCTCCTCTTCGGCTTTCTGGAAATAACCTATGATTACAGCGCTATAATTCCTCCATATCCTGAGAACGGGATCTGCATCACGTCTCCTGCTTTTTACGTAGAAAAGAGCTTCTTCGAGAGCTAGATTAAAGTACGGGTCATGGGGGGTCTCGAAGAGGAGTACTCTCAAGCCCTTCACGGATTCTCGCCTCCTACAGCAGAGTAGTAGATTGCTTTGGCGAAGTCTTCGGGAGTTGATCCCAGCAGTTGGACATTTTCCTTTTCTATGAAGGACTTGATCTTACTCAGAATGATCTCATAATCTATAGGAGTGTTTGTGAGATATTCTCTAAGCATCCAGAGAGCATCCTCTGGATAAAGGAAGAAATCTCCCGAAATCTCAAGCTCTTTAATGACCCCCTTCTCAATAGAAGTTCTCACCTTTATCAGCCCCTTCCTCGCCTTATACTCAAAGTACCCCAAAGCGCCTCTGAAGAATAACCTTGAACAGCTCTATTAGATTCTTTCCAAAAAGACAAACACCATGAAAAAGGTGAATGTTCTGGGGGTGGTGGGGCCGCCGGGATTCGAACCCGGGATTTCCAGCGTTCTGGGCATTTGGTTACGCTCCCCAGGCTGGAGTCATAGCCAAGCTAGACCACGGCCCCACCGGCTCTCACTTTTCCTAGCGCAGTTTAATATTTTTCTAGCTGGTTATTTACTGTTCCGCCGGAAGTTTAAGATCTCCGAGTTGCTTGGATATTCGGCCGAATTAGTAGGCGGTTACGCTCTTTACATGAGGTATTTTCAGCATCTTGTTCAGCCCTTCTCCTGAAAGCGGTTTCTCCAGCACTAGTATGAGCTTTGGTTCTGGGAAGAGTTCCGGATCTTCGGCGACGGCTTGCCTAATGCTTATTCCCTCGCTCGCTATTATCTTCGCCGCCTCAGCTATTATTCCAGAGGCTGTTGGATCCGCTCTGATTTCCACGACGTATAATCCGAGCTCTTTTGCTATCGGCGCTAGAAAAGCTCCAGCAGGCCTGATTCCGGTAAATATCCTTCTTAGATTCTCGTCGCTTAGGATTTGCTCGACGGTTTTCCTCACCACTCTTCTATCGACTCCTGCTGCTTTAGCTATGGAGGTGTCTGGAATCTCTATAGGGCCTATAGCAATCTTTCCGCTTTCAGTTACTCCGATGCCGTATTCTATCATTAGTCTTATTACCTTTAGTCTCGCAGGGAACTCTTGCATTTTCCCAGAGATCCTGCTCCACATCTAGGGATATAGTGTAGGAATACTGATTTATGCATTATGTACGTGAAATCCTCTCTCTGAGCTCCATTAAGAGAGGAATTTCCGCGAGCTTCTCGGGGCTTAGAGCATCCCAAATAATTCCCTTTGGACGAATCTTTCTATCCTCAACTCTTATCAACCTCGTCGGCGTGGCGATTATATCTACAACTAGATCGAATGGATCTCGCGGCGCCTTATCGATGAGCTGTAGATCGTGAATATTAGTTGCGATGGGGATGTTTTCATCAATTTTTCCACATTCTAGGAGGATTGCATATTCCAGCTCTCCATATCCTCCTCCCTTCCCTATCCTCAGACCATTCTTTGTAACTGCAACCGAGCCAACGACTATCAAATCTATCTTAGGCAGATTCTCAACGCCGACTTTTTCCCCATAAATGAAAGCTCCGCGAATCGTAGAAGCTTTCTCATATTCTCTTCGAGGGATTTTTGATGGATCAAGTAAGAGGAAACCTTCCCTAAGCCTAGGAGTTGGCATAATCAAAATCTTTCCATCAATTAAGCACCTATACCGGAGATATCTTTGAGGAGAATCAGGACTAACCTTCACAACCCTCGCTTCAGCATATTCTTTAAGCCCTATTATCCTTAATGCAGCTTTCTCAGCTCCATCGAAATTGGGAATCCTACCGTAAACCGGCTTCGGAAAGCGGGCAACCCCCTTCTCTTCGAGGAGCCTCCAAATTCTCTCGCGTATCTCCTGCTTCCCGGACGACACCGGGATTTAAGCCGTGGAAGCGCTATAAGATCATTTCCTATGAGGCTTTTCAATAAAGGTTCAGCGATTGCAAAAGCTCTTTGAAGGCTTCATCGGTCATTTCGCGCTTATATTTTCTCGATCGGTCAACCGGTGGCTTTTCGACTCTAAGCATCCTTAAGATCTTCTCAGAATGCGGGCCGAAAGCGATGTAGCTGAAAAACGATGTCACATTAGAGGGTCTTCTCTTTATACTCGCCTTACCGAAGTCTATGATTACGGGAGATAAATCGG
>CAZDPL010000063.1:0-2088 GCA_964507345.1 uncultured Nitrososphaeria archaeon | reverse complement strand
TCTCCTAAAATCACCAATCCACGATAACCTTTTCCAAGTTTAATCAGCTCGGGTTCTTCGCTCTCTGAAATAAACACTCTCCCCACTCCAATCTCTTTAAGCTCTTGAAAAATAGTTCTAGCGTAATTTAGATCTCTTGATGGAAATGCCAATTCCTGGATCAAATTCTTCTCCACAAGATCTTCTAAGGTTATTGGGATCATTTCTTAAAGAAAGGTAGGTCTAGCTTTTAGAAAACTCCAAATGAATCTTAATAGATCTGGGTTCCTCTTTCCGCGTTTAAGCAAGGAATCTAATGCGCCGCTTATCTGCGCTCTTCTAATATAATTTAGCAACCCTTTGGATATCGCGACGTTACCCTTCTCTATTTCTGCTTTAAGAATCTTCGAAGCATCCGTTTCCTCCCTTTTTCTGAGAACATATAATCTGTCACCATCAACCCATGGGCCAACTGCCTCCTTTGACCATTTCTCAACGAATTCTTCGGCATTTCTTAAATGGATCGGAGGACCCCTATGGAGAGCATATTTTGGAAGTTTTAATCGATCAAGTTCGAAGATCATTAGACATGTTTTCTTCTCATCTGTCCAAGAACCGCTTCTGTAGACTTGGAAGCCAACTCGCTCTAAAGCTCTCCTTATGCCTTCCTCGCTTCGCTTAAGTTCGCCCCAGATTACGTCTCTAGGCTTCTCCTCTCTGAGCTTGAAATATGTGTAAAGTAACGCTCTATTTTTAGCGAGCTTTCTTATGTCGCTGATCTTAGCCTTCTCAGCTTTTTGAATGAAGAATTTTATGGAAGGTTTTTTCAGGAAAAGCTTAGCCGCCAAAACGAATTCAAATAATTTCGTCTTTGATACTGCTGCGGCAACATTTCTCGATTTATCAACAGGATCAATCACTATTAACGGCGAGTCTTTGAAAAGCTCCAGGATCTCCTCCTTTGACTCATAGTAGCCTTTAGGGTCTAGGATTATGGGAGGCTTCCATTTAGAGGCATTTTCCAAGACTCCGAGGAAGGTTCCATAGGTTATTGTAAGAAGTTCGGTTAAGTATCCGCTAAATCCTTTAACCTTTATTTCCGCTCCGTAAACTCCGCATCCAAGCATGAAGCCTTTAAGCAGCCTAACCTCATCTTCCTGACCTGGCTTCAGATTCTCGAGGACGTATTTAGTATGGTAGGGCGTCCGATCGGTGGCGCTAGTCCAGTTAGGAGGCTCCACGCGATAGCATGCAACTATGTCTATGGTTACTCCATCTATCACTCCTTCAACATATGGGTGATCAGCATACATCAGCATCGGCTTCCCGCCTAGCCTCCTCACAACTTCAGAGCCTATTCGAACTACTGTCTCCTCAAGTTCTTCTCTCTCTATCCTTGGATCGAAGTGGACAAATATATCGGCTTCCTCCCTACCTTTTATCCACGTGTTTTTGGCCGCTGAACCCTCTAAGGTAACATCAACTATGCCATCAACCTTCGAAGCCTCCTCTTTCGTCAATTCTAACACTTTCTCAACTATTTTGCGTAATTTCCGCTCATCGGCCTTACCGGGCTTAACGATTCTTATCGCTTTCTGGAGAACTTTTTCAAGATTCAAGGCCCATCTTCCTCAGCTTTCACGACAAGCAAATCGCTATAGATCGGCCCTCTGGAGGTAAGCGTGCTCTTCTTCACCTTAAACGAGTCTATTAATTGCTCTCCGAAGTATAATTCTCTTAGCTGAGCCAATTGCTGGAGAGCCATGGGCTTATTCTTAACATACTTCACTCTGCCTATGGTTAAATGAGGGGTGAAACCTCTATCATCATATCTGAATCCAAGCTTCGTAAGCCTCTCTAATAATTGATCTAGAATGCCTTTCAATCCATTTGATGGATCGCTTACGCCAAGCCAAATGACATTTATCCTATTCCCTCCTGGGAAGTATCCAACTCCCTTTACCTCGACTTTAAATGGCTTGAACTTCACTTGTCTCGCATTGTCTAGAACCATTTTAAGTCTCCCGCTGTCAAGTTCTCCAAAAAACCAGAGCGTTACGTGCAGATTTTGAGGTTCAACAGGCTTCATCACAACACCTGACTCCATTA
>CAZDPL010000062.1:0-4654 GCA_964507345.1 uncultured Nitrososphaeria archaeon | reverse complement strand
CCCCCGAATTAATGTGCAATAGCACAAAAATATAAGGATTACTCGCGCCCCTTACCTAAGCCCTTCTTCAGCTCCTCAATCCGCGCCTTTACTCCTTCAAGCTCCTGTTTCAGATCCTCTAGCTCCTGCTCCAAATCCTCCCTATATTCCTCGAGCATTCTCAATTCTTCTTCTGGGCTTGGTGGATATGGTGGATAGAGCGGATAATAGGGCATGGAGTAAGGCATTGGAGGATAAGCATAACGCATTCTCCTAAACCATCTATAACCTGGCCACCACATATTCTCCACCGAAAAGGATCTCGAAAGCGTAGTTTAAGTTTTGTGTCATGGCACGATATTCTCCAAACCACCGCGGAAAAGCGCCATTTATTAAAAAATCATAAGGGCTTTTCATAAGGAGAGGAGAAAGCATGGCTCGCTGGTGCTGGAGAATACGCGGAAGAGGAAGACCTCCAAAACATAGGTTCATTCGAATGAGCTTAGAAGAATTGATCTTCGCGCCTCTAGACGATTCGGGAATGCCCATCCAAGCTCCACCGATCTACCTTAGACCCGACGAATTCGAAGCTCTCAGACTAGTCTACCTCGAAGGAAAAACCCAAGACGAAGCAGCTCAAATGATGCACATCTCTAGGGGAACCCTCTGGCGAGCTCTCGATAGCGGAAGGAGGAAAATAGTCCAAGCACTTGTCGAACGGAGACCCATAGTGTTAAGCTCTTAGGGGGGAACTATGTTATTTTGCTTTTGCACGAAAAATAACAGCGTAAACTAAATTATTTTACAATGTTAAGCTTATATACGCCTCAAAGAACACTATTCGGCGCATAGGGCGGTTGCTTGCTACATTATGTGATTGTTATGAGAATGCCTTTGAGTAGCTTGCAGGAGGGGCAGGAGGGGGTTGTTGTCAGCATAATGCCTCCAGCTCCAGGAAACTCTATGGAGAGCGGGTGGGGAATTCCGTTCTTCGGAAGGAGGTTTAGGTGGAGATGGGGGAGAAGAGGGCGCGGTGCAGGCTATGGAGCCATGAAGAGACTTGCCGATCTGGGAATCGTCATAGGCTCCAGAATTAAAGTTGTTAAAAAAGCGCCCTTCGGCGGGCCGATTGAGATAGAGATCGGAGGATCGAGATTCATTATAGGAAGACAGCTTGCGGATAGGGTTATCGTGGAGGTTTAGATCTAAGCATGAAGAAGATTACGATCGCTCTCGCTGGGCAGGCGAACGTGGGCAAGAGCGTGATCTTCAATCAGCTTACGGGTCTTCATCAACATATTGGAAATTGGCCTGGGAAGACGATAGAGCGAGCTGAGGGGACGTTATTCTACAAAGGTTACCTTATTGACGTAGTTGATCTACCTGGAATCTATTCTCTCACGCATTACTCCCTTGAAGAACTCATTTCACGAGAATTCATTGCTGAAGAGAAGCCCGATGTCGTGGTAAACATCGTTGACTCAACCGCGCTTGAAAGACATCTGATATTCACCCTCCAGCTCCTCGAACTCGAGCGACCCCTAGTCTTGGTCTTAAACATGATGGATCTCGCCGAAAAGAAAGGTATCGAGATAGATTTCGAGAAACTTAAAGAGCTTCTAGGAGTTCCAGTAGTTCCGACGGTCGCTACTCGGGGGAAGGGGATTTATCAGATACTCGAGGAGGTTATACGGCTAGTTGAGAAAGGATATTCTCCGAAGCGCTTTAAGTATGGTCGAGAGGTTGAAAAGGGAATCGAGAGACTGATCAAGGCTTTGGAGGGAATTGAGGCGCCTTACCCGATAAGATGGCTGGCGATAAAGCTCTTGGAAAAAGACGAGGAAGTATGGAAGATGATAAGAAAAAAGAAGCCTGAAGTCCTCGAACTAGCGGAGAAGATTATTTCTGAACTTGAGGAGCTTCATGGACACGATTCGGCGATAGTTATCGCGAATGAGAGAGCTGGTTTAGCGAATCAGATAGCTGGAGAAGTCATGAAGATAACTTTGACTAAGAGAAAGCCTTCTCTCGGTGACAGATTCGACGCCATAGCAACTCACCCCATCTTAGGGTATCTTCTCATGATCATAGTCTTCGCTGGGATGTTCGCAATAGTGTTCGGGATAGGAGGATACGTCGCGGAAGCATTCGAGGAAATATCCGATAGTCTAAATGAAACATGGTTCTCCATCCTCGGAACAGGGGTTTTACAGTCGCTTGGCTGGGCCGCTATCGAAGGATTCCTATCACTTCTAGGGCTCGCTATACCCTACATCGCGCCGCTCTACTTCCTGCTCTTCCTCTTAGAAAACTGGGGCTACCTTGCTAGAATCTCATTTCTAATGGATAATGTCATGCATAAGGCTGGAACTCACGGAAAAGCATGCATACCCATGATCCTCGGATTTGGATGCAATGTTCCAGCCTGTTTGAGCGCTAGGATTATGGAGACTTGGAGGGAGAAGTTGATAACGATATTTATGACCACTCTCATTCCATGCTCCGCCGTCACCGTAGTCGTCATGGGACTCGTCGGAAGATATGTCGGAATATCTTGGGTGATCGGACTCTACTTGTTCACGCTCATAGTCGCTCTGCTGTTAGGAAGGCTTACCTCGAAGATTCTCCCAGGAGAAGCCGTCGAATTGATCATGGAGATCCCGAGCTATAAGACTCCAAATCTAAAGATAGTTCTAATGATGACTTGGTTCAGGCTCAGGGAATTCATCTACATAGCGATGCCTCTCGTCATAGCGGCTGGCGTCGTGATAAAGCTTCTAGACGTACTGGGGATACTTCCCTTGATTTCCAGCGCGATGAGCCCCGTAACAGTTCAATGGCTTGGTCTACCTCAGGAAACTGGAATCCTATTGCTCTTTGGAATTCTCAGGAAAGAGCTTATACTGCTTACTCTCGCATCGCTCCTCGGGACGGCGGACTTCTCTCAAGTCTTAACAGCAAATCAGATGATCACCTTATCGATAGTCACGATATTCTATATTCCATGCATCGCTACGATAGCGGCGCTGATAAGAGAGATCGGGGCTAGAAAAGCGCTGATAATAACGATCGCTGAAGTTGCGTTGGCAATAGTAATCGGAGGGGTGGCTTCGAAGCTCCTGCTCCTTTTCGGGATAACCTAGATATCTAGATCCTCGGTGTTTATGTAAGCTATGTTAACGTTTTCTTTGCCTGGCATGACGTAGATCTTATCGGGGAACTGTAGAGCTAGGCTATTGAATGTATCGTGGATCTTGTTTTGCTCAGCGAGCACTCCTTTCTCAAGCAAGACTATTGAGGTCATGCATTCTAGATGCGTTAAGTTGACTTCGCCTCCAAATCTGAATGCTAAGCGCTCGTAAACCTCTATCAAAGCTTTCGAGATGTCGTATCTCTCGGCGGGCTTATACCATCTTGAGAATGGTTTGATGAAGTCGTTGAAGAGGTAGGTCTCGATTCGCTCAGGTTTGAGGGATGTAAGCTTGGCGAGCTTTTGTATATCGTAGATCGCCTGCTCATTTACCTCATATTTTCCTCTCCCATTCCGCTTCAGTATCCCGCAGTCCACGAGCCACTCGAACCTTGGTGGAGCGATGTGCCTATACTTGGCGTATTGACTGCTCTTAATCCATTGAAGTTTATCCTTTATCGATAGGCGACGTTCCTTGAATTTACGAGCTTCTTCAACCTCCTTAGCCTTGCTAGACGGCACGGACTTCTTCAGCGCCTGCGGATATGCTTCCTCCATGGCATAGATCATGGCCTCCTGCCTTCTAAACCGCTTCTTCTTAAGCGCCCAGCTAGTGATCATCTGGATGAATGGATGGTCTTGGACGAGGATGTTCCAGAGGAAGAAGAGCTTCTCAGCATCATTCAGCGAGATCAAGTCTATTAGGCTAAGCTGCTCCTTTCCCTCAATGAATCTTCTAAACTTCATCGCCGACTCGGTTGCGAGGTAAAGCTTCCCGAACAATCCGAGAGTCTGAGTCTTCCTGTCGATCAAGTTGAGCTCCGCGGCGAGGGTTACGTAGTTTCTGGCGTTAACCATGCTCGTGATCAAGCCTATCGGCTTTTGGGAAAGGAGATCTCTATCTCCAACGCTTTTCACGACATCAAAGAGCAGGGTCGCTAAGAAATCGAACGTCTTGGGAGAATCATCTTCTAGCAAGCATGGGATAATCCTCAGATAACCGAGCCTGCAAACATCTCCATGGGTTTCGAGGATCACGGCGCGGTCACCTCCATATCTTCCTTAATCACGGTTAGGGGCTTGGCCTCGTTCCAATCTATCGTGATCGGCTGCCTCTGATACTCGCCCTTATGCAGCTCCAAGATTACCTCCTTGCTGACGCCCTCTCCATCCTTGAGATAGCAGAGATACTTATTCGACTTTGGTATCGAGTCGGAGATTATGCCAGCAACCTCGAATCCAAGTTTTTCAGCTATCGGCGCGGTTACCTCAGCCATGTCAACGAGCTTTCCTCGAACCTTAACTCTCCCAAGGACGATGATCGCCGCCCTATCCCACTTCAATACTCGATAGATCTCCCGCAAGACTTCTTCCATGAACCTCTTGAACTTCTCAATCGACTCGGTGTGGAAAAGAATCTTAGCCACGTCCTCGTAATCGTATCCAAGGAACCATAGTCTCAGCCAGTTATCCCACGCATAGGTC
>CAZDPL010000061.1:0-5128 GCA_964507345.1 uncultured Nitrososphaeria archaeon | reverse complement strand
AAAATTATCAGGAGAGATGTCGAGCTCATGGCCCGCTCTTATAAGAGGCTTTTCCCGCTCGTAGTTAAGAGCATCAAAGGATCGATAGTTGAAGACGTTAACGGAAATCAATACATTGACTTTACAGCGAATTTCGGGACTCTGATCCTCGGCGGAGGCCACCCACGCATAGTTCAAGCGATTAGGGAGCAAGCAGAAAAAGTAGCATCCTATAGTTTGATGTCCGTCTACTGCGAGGAAGCTCTTGAATTAGCTGAAGAACTTTCTAGGATCGCTCCTATAAGAGGTGATGTTAGAGTAATTTACACGAATAGCGAATCCGAAGCCATAGACGCAGCTTTCAGAGCCTTAAACTGGCATACGGGGAAAAACATCGTTCTAAGTTTTCTAGGATCCAAGCATGGATCAACTCAAGTAGGACTCATGCTTTCATCAAGCTCTCTAGGAGAACGTCGATCTACCAAGATTGAAAATGTGATTTATGCTCCAAGCCCGCGATGCTCGCGCTGCCCGCTTGGATTAAGTTCAGAGAACTGTAAATTCAAGTGTTTAGAGTATTCTCAGGAACTCGTTAAAGCGCTTGCTCCCGACGATCTCTCACTAGTTGTGTTTGAGCCTATTCAAGTTGAATCTGGAGTGGTTATTCCGCCGGACGGGTATCTCGAGCGGCTTGTTCAGCTTGCAAAAAGCTTAGGCGCGTTATCGATTGCAAACGAGTCTTATACTGCTCCAGCTAGGATTGGTAGATGGTTCGCTCTCGACTATCGGAATGTGAAAGTTGATGCAGTTTGCCTTGGAGCACAGCTATCTTCAGGTCTTCCACTAGGGGTGCTGGTCGCTAGGGAAGATCTTCTAGACTTAGAGCCTGGAATGTATGAGTCACTGACTGGAGGATGCCAGATTTCGATTGCGGCTGCTCTCGAAACCCTTCAAGTAGTCAGGGAGGAGGGGCTCATTGATAGAAGCGAGAGACTTGGGAGAAACGTGTTGAAGAGGGTTAGGGATCTCGTCGAGGATCTACGGTTAAATTGGGATGTTAGAGGTCTTGGAATGCTTATAGGACTTGAAGTAATCGGCGAAGACGGCTCTCCCATGGAGAAGCTTGCTCAAGAGATTGTTAAAGAATGCTTTAGAATCGGTTTACTTATTCGCCAAAGAAAATCTACGATCATCCTTAGCCCAGCTTTGAATATCGATGAAGAGATTTTGGAGAAGGGTTTAGAGATATTTGAAGCGAAGATCGCCGAGCTTAGCCGACTATCTCAAGCTTTCTGATTCTAATTCCTTCCTTGTGAATCGTGTAGCCGCATTCATTGCATATCAGCTTCATGGTCTGCTTCTGAGTGGTCTTAGCCTTCTTCCTCTGGATAGGATACTTCTGGCCACCGTATCCATGCAGCTCCCACTCGTGATGCCTAGCACCCTTCGCTAGAGACCTTTCCTTACCCTTCTTATACAGCGTGACCTTATGCGGAGTATACTTGCGACATCGAGGACAATAGGTGTTAATTGTGGCTGGGACCTTCAATTCGGCTCAACGCGAAAAACCCTGTCGCCCATATTTAAGAATTGGTTTAAGGCGAAGTGTCAAATTGGTGAAAATGGTTAATAAGGGATTTGCTAGCGCTATTTCGCTGGTGGCTTGGGATGGAGATCGACTGGGAGAAGCTGATTCCTAAGCCGAGGTCGAGGTTCCTCCTAGTTCAATGTAATGAATGCGGTCATAAACAAGTAGTGTTCGATCACGCTAAGCTTGAGGTCAAATGCCAAGTCTGCGGCGCAACCCTAGCCACGCCCAAGGGAGGTAAGGCAAAGATCCTTGGAAGAGTTTTAGAAACCTTAACCTAGCATCCTTTCCAGCCTTCACTAATGCTTCTGGTTTAAATCTTAGTAGGATTAGAATTAGCTGGAATGTCCGAGTTCGTGGAAGCTGAAGCACCAGAGGTAGGAGATCTCGTTATAGGAGTTGTTAAGAGGATAGAGCGATATGGCGCTTACCTAGACTTAGTGGAGTATCCTGGATGGGAGGGATTGGTTCACATCTCCGAGATCTCACTCAAATGGATTAGGAATATTAGGGATTATCTTAGGGAGAATCAGCGAGAAGTATTCAAGGTGCTGAGAGTCGACAAGGCGGCCAAGCAGGTCGACGCCTCTCTCAGAAGAGTTACCCAGAAAGAGAGAGAATGGAAGATGCTTGAATGGAAGAGGAAGCAGAAGCTTACTAGAATCCTCAGCCTCCTAGCTGAAAGAAGCGGGAAATCGGAGGAGGAAATTTATTCGCTGATCGTCGAGCCCGCCATGAAGAGGGATCTCAGCCTCTACGATGTCTTCGTTGAGATAGCCGAAGAGGAGAAACTTCCAAAATGGATGAAACTCGACGAAAAAACGAGCCAGCTGCTCATCCAGCTCATTAAACAAGAAATACGCATTAAGCGAGCGATTCTAAAAGGCACCTTAATGCTAACGGTTCCAACTGGAAATGGCGTCGAAATAATTAGAAAAGCCGCAGAACGGGGATTAAGACTTGCAGGCAAGGGCGAAGTCGTCTCAATCACTTCCATAGGTCCTCCCAAATATTTACTGAGAGTTGAAGCCGAAGACGAAGAAAAAGCTAGACAGCTTCTCGAAAAAGTGGCAGCCGAATGTATTAAAGTAGTTCAAGAAGCTGGCGGAAGAGGCGCGCTTCAAGCGAAGTGAGCGAAGAGATGCCCGGGCTTCTCAATAAGTGTACAAAATGCGGCAGATACACGCTTCATAGAGACAGATGCCCGATCTGCGGAGCGCCCGTGAAATCAGCCCATCCACCAAATATATCCCTGAGATACAGATACCTAGACCTCGTCTTAAAAACCAGGAAAACTGAGGAATAATCCATGGCTTCGGAGCATAAGTTTATTCGCGGCTAGAAAACAACTTAAATAACCTTGAGTGGAGATGAGGGTAGGTGCCTTACTTTGGCTAGGGTCGAGGACGTTAAGATAGTTCTAACGGATGATGGAAGGAATGCAGATCTTAGGGGAGCTCATGTCATCGATGCGACGCCTTCGGCGGGAGCCGCCCCAACGATCGCCGTCAATTATCTGATCGAAAATCTTAAACCTACTAAGATAGCGGAAGTGAAATCCCCCTATTTCCCTCATGTCAGCATAGTTAGCGAGGGAATAGCTTCTCAGCCTAAAATAGAGCTGTACATGTATGAAGGCTCGAACATAAAGCTGCTCTTCATCTTAAGAAACTTCGTGATCGAAAGCGTCGAAGGCAGCTACGCGATCGCCGATAAACTCTACCACTTCCTCGTGGAAAGAGGAGCATTAAACTACTATCTGCTGACGGGGTTGAAGATAACTGGCGAGCGAGGGGTCTATGTAGCGTCATCCAATCCAAATGATGTAAGAGCATTCCTTGAATCTGGAGCTAGGCTACTGAGAGAGCTTGAAAGCATTCCAGCGGATAAGCTTTCATCCTATCTCCTCTTCTTCTACTCTCAGAAAATTGGCAAGGCTTGGCTTCTCGTAACCGAGGTCGTTCCATACTTCCCAGACCCAGCAGCAGCGAAAGAGCTTCTCCAAGTTCTTTCAAGAGCTCTTGGATTCGGAATCGATTTAGACAAGCTTGAAAGAGAAATCGCTAAGCAGAGGGAGATTTTGGAGGAATTCCAGAAAGATTATGAGAAAATGCTTCAGGAGAGAGTGAAGAGAGATCGAGAACCGCTTTACATCGGCTAATCAACTATCTCGTAGATGTAGACGTAAGCCAAGCTACTGTAGGGCGGATCTGATTCATAGACTAATCGGAAGTGCCTTAGGGTTGGAGGCTGATAAACGTAGTTTACCTGTTCTCCTCGTTTCACAGGCTTGAACGGTATCAGCTGTCCGAGAGTCGTCTCCGTCCAGAACTTGTCACTTGGAGTTCCAGCGCTTGTCAGGAAATCGCTCTCGCTCAGGTTATGCCCGGTCTGCCGAGCTATCCTAAGCATCCAGATCCACTTTCCTTCATCCCCGTAGCCTAGAAGCCTTCCACCACCTCCATAGCTTACGTGAGTTACGAATATTAGGACGTGGGTTGCTCCTAGGCGCCTGAAGATCTTGTAGGCAGTAGTCTCATTCGACATAAATGCGTAACCTATCTCGCCGACTTGGGTGGAGTTCAGAGTCGCGTTATCGATTATGCTCGTCTTATTTCCAACTATCGTTACCCAGTAGCCGTAGTCCCACCAACATGCGATCACAGCGTCCCTCGGCAAGTTTTCCTTCATCCAGTCCAATGCTTTGAGCCAAGCTGGAATAGACATTCTGAAGCCCGTTGCCGCTGAGACTATAGTCGGAGGAGTGTAGCCCGTATCTATTGGAGATAGAGTATACCGAAGACCGTAGGCGGCAGGGATCATTCCAAAGATGAGCAAACCTATTATTAGAATGGGGGTTAGCAGGTAGTATTCCCATCCGATGGGACGGATTCTCGTCTTAGTTAATGAAAGCCTTATGCCTCGCACAAATCCAGTTAGGAGCTCCGATAACCCGAGTCCAGCTAGGACCGCTATCGCTGGAGCCGCGAGGGTCGTCAATCTAATCATTGTGGAAGCGAAGTATATCGTGAAGATCGCGAATAAGCTTAGGATGATGTCCACGTCACGTCTTCTAGTTAAAGCATAGTATAGCCCGATCACGCAGAAGAAGACTTGGAAGCCTATGTCGAGGAATAGTATCGCCCAAGTGGATAGCTGGTTCTCCGCGACCGAGATCACTATCGGAAGCTCAAATCTGAGCGAAGGCACCAATACGCTGAAAAACTTTATTCCTGGAAGCGCGGCATAGCCTAATCCAAGTATCGCTAAGAATCCAACAACGCCTGCCACCAACACGTAATACGGCAACTTCGATAGCCTTCTCCTCTCAGGATAGAGTCTAGCTATCTCAAAGGATAAGAGAATAACTAATGCGAAGAAGCCCGCTAAAATCGTAACCTCCTTAATGTATTTTGGACCTAATTTTGGAACCATTAATGCTATCAGAGTGTAAGTTGAAAAAGTGTTCGTGAAGGCTATGAGGAGCTGCCTTCGATAACGACCTATCAATGCTAGTAAAACGGTTATGAGAGGTATGAAGGCTAGGGGGAATTTAGCGGC
>CAZDPL010000060.1:0-5185 GCA_964507345.1 uncultured Nitrososphaeria archaeon | reverse complement strand
AAGGAGATTCGGGTCTTCGACATAAGACCTGAAGCTAGTAAATCATTTACGCAGCTCCTCGAAGAAAATCATCCTAGAAGGTTTTCCGTAACCCAAGCAAGCTCGGTTAAAGATGCTGTAAAAGATGCCGACATAATCATTACCACAACCCCATCTCGAAAACCGATAGTATTGGATGAGTGGATTTCGGATGGCGTTCACTTTAACTGCATAGGTGCTGATGCGCCAGGCAAGCAGGAACTTGATCCAAAAATTTTGAAAAGAGCATCTAAAATCGTTGTAGATGATTTGGAGCAGGCGATCCATGCGGGTGAGGTGAATGTTCCGATAAGCCAGGGGATTTTGAAGAAAAGCGAAATATATGGCGAGCTGGGAGAAGTCGTAGCAGGGCTTAAGAACGGCAGGGAGAGCGATGATGAGATAACGGTTTTCACGTCAACGGGCTTAGCGATACAGGATGCGGTGACAGCGAACCTCGTTTATGAAAAGGCTGTTG
The DNA here is from genome assembly GCA_964507345.1 of uncultured Nitrososphaeria archaeon. Lineage (GTDB taxonomy): Archaea > Thermoproteota > Nitrososphaeria_A > Caldarchaeales > Wolframiiraptoraceae > Wolframiiraptor. Next base: position 4,689 of record CAZDPL010000060.1, on the reverse strand, counting down.
AGAAGGGGCTTGGCATGTTGATAGAATTTGTTGGCTAAGAATCTGGTGAAGTAAGCTTTTTAGATGATCGCATATAGGAGTTGATTAAGCCATGAATGCTGGTTTTGATATAGGCTTCCTTTTCTGGCTCTTCCTCCTCTTAATGATCTTCCTGTGGCCGCAGTATAGGATAAAAGCTCTTCAAGGCGCTAGGCTCAGCCTGATAAAGAAGCTGGAGAAAAAGCTGAATTGTAGAGTGGTTACGTTGATCCATAGGCAGGAGAGAATCGGGTTATTCGGCATACCCTTCTACAAGTATATCGACATAGAAGACTCTGAGCAGGTTTTAAGAGCCATTCGAATGACCCCGCAGGATATGCCGATCGCGATCATAATCCATACTCCAGGAGGCTTGGTCCTAGCTGCAGCTCAGATAGCCTTAGCTCTGAAAGATCACAAGGCTAAGACGATAGCGATAATCCCGCACTACGCGATGAGCGGCGGAACCTTAATCGCCTTGGCCGCCGACGAGGTTTGGATGGATCAGCATGCCGTACTGGGACCCGTAGATCCTCAGCTAAGCGATCCGAGGTATGGCGGAATACCCGCGGTTTCACTACTTAAGGTGATAAAGGAGAAGGGTGCCAGCAAGGTTAAGGACGAGCTTCTAGTCTTAGGAGATATCGCGGAGAAGGCGATAAAGCAGATGGAGAATCTAGTATATGAGCTAACTAAGGATAAGCTTGGAGAAGAGAAGGCGAGAGAACTTGCTAGGATAATGGTTGAAGGCAGATGGACTCACGACTACCCCATCACGGTTGATGAAGCGAAAAAGCTGGGACTTCCAATAAAAACCGAAATACCTGAGGAAGTTTACCATCTAATGGAGCTTTATCCGCAGCCAGCAGCCATCAGGCCAAGCGTGGAGTTCGTTCCAGCACCATATGCTCCTCCAAGAACTAGGAGAACTCAGCAAAAGAGCTTGTTCAGCCTAGATGAAGAAGATTGATGGCTCAAAATCATTTTATCTCAACATTCACAATCTTGTCTGTCAGGTGGTTCTGAATGAGGAAGCTCGCGATAGTCACGAGCGGCGGAGACGCCCCTGGAATGAATGCTGCTATTAGGGCGTTAACCAGACTAGCAGCATGGAACGGCCTCAAAGTAATAGGTTTCAGGCGAGGATGGGAGGGAGTGATTAATAACGATCACGTTGAACTTGATCCTAGAAGGGTTGGTGGAATACTCCACCTCGGCGGCACGATTCTGAGAACGATAAGATGTGAAGAGTTCAAAACTGAAGAGGGGTTAAGAAAGGCTGCAGAAACTCTTGCAGAAAATGACGTCGACGCTTTAGTAGTCATCGGCGGAGATGGATCCGCGAGGGGAGCGCATGCTCTTAGCAAGCACACCGACGCTCTGATAGTAGTTTTACCAGCATCGATAGACAACGATGTATATGGCACAGATGAAACCATAGGCTTCGACACGGCAGTCAATACGGCTCTCAACGAGATAAACAAGATAAGGGATACAGCCGTATCTCATGAGAGAACCTTCATAGTTGAAGTGATGGGAAGGAAGAGAGGTTTCCTCGCGCTCACCGTCGGATTAACAGCTGGAGCCGAGATAATACTCGTCCCAGAAGTCAGATATGATCGAGAAAAAATCTATGAAACCTTAAGAAGGAACGCGGCGAAGGGAAAGCGGTCAAGCATAATAGTAGCAGCCGAAGGAATAGGTGAAACCAGAAAGCTAGCGGAAGATATCGAGAAGAACGTGAAGACCGAAGTCCGATTGAGCGTCCTAGGATATGTTCAGCGGGGAGGAAGCCCAACCGCCAGAAGCAGGCTTCTCGCAAGCTTATTCGCAGAAAAGGCGATAGAACTGATACTAGACGGCATAGGAAACAAGCTCATCGGAATACAGAAAGATGAAATAACCTCAATAAGCTTACAGGAAGCCTGCACGAAAGAAAAGCCTCTTGATCCAAAGCTCTTGGAACTCGCTGAGAAGCTCGCCATCTAGAATTCAAAACATGAGCCATAGATCAGCATCGGCGTCTTCCAAAATAGACAACATGCCAAGAAGGTATGAAATCTAATTCATATTCAGCTCAACTTCTTTCCTCAACATATGCTCTACCATACCCTACGTGAAGCACCTTGTCTGGATTCAATTCATCTAGCAGCTCGATTCGATGGATGCTTAATATCATCGTCAAGTTAATGTTCTTAGCGAGCCTCGCAAGCCTTCTCGCAATCCTTCTAGCCGTCTCAACGTCTAGGTGTGCTGCGAATTCATCTATTATCAATAGGTTCGGCATCTCGGCTAGCAGGCTTGCGAGTTTAACCCTCTCCTTTTGCCCTGTTGATAGTTCTTCGTATCTGGCTCTGTATAGTACGGCGTCGCTTATCCCCATTATGCTTAGAAGTTCTAGAGCGGCTTGCACATCTCCTATCTTGGATGCGATATGCTCTAAGATCGTCTCATCGCCGAAATTCGGCTCAATTTCCCCTGGAAGGAGACATGAAAGCTTAACGTTTTCCGGAATTTCTATTCGCCCCTCACTAGGTCTATATCTATCATCGTCGAGTTTCATGCATGCTCCAATGAGCATCCTTAAGAGAGTAGTCTTACCTGCTCCAGATATCCCCGTAACCGCCACGATCTCCTTAGGCTTTATCTCAAGTGTTAAATCCCTTATTATCGCTCGCTCGACAACTCTTCTTTCGACTCCGAAAGCCTTCAATATTTCTCTAATCTCGGGGCTTAAGGCGGATAAGTCAAGCACGCCCCTATACGACTTCGATACTCCCTGAAGTTTAATCGAGCTAGATAATGGCTGAACGCTACCTATCCTCGATCTATAGAGTCTCCCACCATGCTTCGAAGCAAGTTTATCTCTCGTCAGAAAGTCTCTAATCCTCCTCCGCGCCTCATCTGATAGCGGGTAAAATAGTACGGGTCTTCCGCCAGCCGTGTCCCAGAGATAAATAAAGCCAGCCTTCTCGAAAAATGGATTATACCTCGCCATCTGCGCTATCGTTTCTATAAGATGCTTCCTCCTCTTCATCTCCGGGATTCTACGCTGCTGAATCCATTCTATAGCTGCTTTAACCGCTAACACGCCTATTCCATCCCCTCTAAAGTCTGGGTGGATTACGACTCTAGCTATTCTTGCAGCCGCTGTATCAACATTCGATATTAGAGCGGCTTGTTCATCTGCGATAAGCTTCCTAGCAACCCTGGGGCTATACAGCGCTCTAAGTTCCCGATATTTCGTCATTAGAAGCTTGAAATCCTTATATGCTCTAGGCCAGAAGGTTGGATGAATCCAGTCTGCTGGAAAGACTTTTTCTCGAATCTCCCGCTCTATAACGGGGTTACCGTCTTTGGTCTTCAGCTTTCGATGCATTAACGGGACTGGTGTATCGGTTCTAACGTATCCGATAACCTTCGGCTCGTATGGTTTAGCGTCAAGAAGTTCGAGAATTAGAAACCTCGACGGTGGTATGCTGCCCTTGATTTCTTGAATCTTCATAGCTGCGCCGCATTTACTACATTTAGGTTGGATATTCGCTTCCACGAGCTGGCTGCAGATAGGGCATTTCCATATGGCGACGAGCTCTTTTTCAGAAGCATAGTGATATTGCTCAAGCTCAGCTATAGCTATAAAATCGTCTTCGAGATAAGCCTCCCGAGCCTGAATCCTCCTCCCCCTATGTTCGTGAATCTTACTATAAAGCGGCCAGACATCGATAACATCGCCATCCCAGATTCTTCGAAGCCTGAAATCCCGAGGCGTCAATACATTCCTACCATCAAGCCTATGCGGCTCCCCAAGAACCTCGACTTCTACAACTTCTCCAACCTTAAACCATTGAGTGATAAATCCTGGAAGCAGAAGTGTTAGATCTCTTACCACTAAGTGGCCTCGCCACCTATAGGCATGCTCATCGACAAAGATCTCTTTAATCTCAGCTCTGAAGCTCATTTTCAGGAAATGATAAGACTCCAGTTAGATAAGAGTTAGCCTTTAGCGAATGCGTCTCGCCAGAAGCTTATAGATGGGGTCATCAGGGCTGAGAATATGATAGCTTCTAGGAGGTTCGAAGCCGAACATCTTTCTAAGGCTATCAAGGGTAATCCTTCGAATCCTTCTAGGCTTCTTAACCTCTATCATCATCCCAGGTCTCTTCACGTCGAGATAGCTCCAGTCCTCACCATCCAAGCCACTATTCTTAAACCTCTCAGCAATCTTCATGAGTTCATCCCTAGTTCCCTCAAAAACCCTACCAGCCTTAAACATACAGAGAATAGCCTTAACAGGAGAAGAGAAGTAGAGGAACACTATATCACCAGACCTAATTCTGCCCTCAGGAGTATACTTCCTAAGCTCAAACCTCTTCTTGCCTCTAAGTATCCTGTAACCAAACTTCGGCTTAATCGACATCAGCACGATCCTTCTCATTCTCCGAGGCATAGAACACTTTCATAAAATATACTTATGATCAAGAGTTTAAATTAAGGAAAAACACAGCCACATGAATCAGCTGCCGAAAAATTAGAGCGGCTAAAACCCCAGAAACTCGCAACAAAACCTTAGCAGGAAAAGGCTCAAATCATGAGGAATGTAAATTAGTCAGAGATGATGACCACGTCCTTCACGGAGCGCATACGCGATGAAGAGGGGGCCACAGAACTGAC
>CAZDPL010000059.1:0-5270 GCA_964507345.1 uncultured Nitrososphaeria archaeon | reverse complement strand
CTCAACAGCGTCGATCACTACTTCATAGTTGGAGCGCAATCCCAAGGAGCAGTCCTCGTTAAGCGCTATGGCCTCGAGGCGATCCCATTAGGCTACATAGTTTTCGGAGGAGATACGGCGGTGGCGGCGATGGGGAGAGCTCTTCCACTACCACCTGAACAAGGCGAGGTGGCGGCATGCTACGCCCTAGCTGCACAATACCTCGGAATGAGATTCGTTTACCTAGAAGCTGGCTCAGGCGCGCGGGAACCGCTTCCGGCCTCAACCGTGACTACCGTCAGAAAAGCTATAGAAATTCCGCTTATCGTCGGCGGGGGGATAAGAAGCATAGAAGCCGTGAACTCGATTCTCGAAGCCGGAGCTGATATCATAGTGACTGGAACGATCGCTGAAAAGGATTTCAATTCTTGCCGTAAGCTCATTAAAGCGATCAAATCCTTCTCTAAAAGGCTATAAATTCCCGAGCCGAAGCTTTAGCGAGATGCCTGACCCGAGAGCTTCTAAACTCGCTAAGCTGCTTGTGGAATATTCTGTTTCGATTAAAGATGGTGATGAAGTCCTTATCCGAGCAGGTATCGAAGCCTTACCGCTTCTCAGAGAACTTGTCAAAGAGGTGGTCAGCAGAGGAGCGTATCCTCACATAATGCTTAACGATGGAGTTCTCCAAGAAGCATTCTACCGCTATGCTAAAGAAAATGTCTTAAAGCATTTATCCCCGATCGAGAAATTCATTATGGAGAAAATCGACGCCTCAATCTCCATAATCTCAAGCAATCACACAAAGCCGTTAATCAGCATAAAACCTGAAAAGATTAGAATGAAGCGGGCGGCAACCAGAGAATTAAATGAGATCTTCATGAAGAGGCAGGCGAAAGGAGAGCTTAGATGGGTTGTCTCAATATACCCCACCTATGCCCTAGCACAAGAAGCTGGAATGGGGCCGATAGAATACGAGGAATTCGCATACAAAGCCTGCATGGTCGATCGGGAAGACCCCATAAATGAGTGGAAGAAGCAGGCGGAGAAGCAGGAGAAGATCATTAAGCTCTTAAGCAGGATCGATGAACTTCGGGTGGTTGCAGGCGAAACAGATCTAACATTAAAGGTTGGCGGGAGAACGTGGATAAACGATGATGGAAAACATAACATGCCTGGTGGAGAAGTCTTTTCAGCTCCCGTTGAGGATAGCGTTGAAGGAGTTGTGAAATTCGATTATCCAGCAGTCTGGGGAGGGATAGAAGTTGAGGGAGCGAAGATGATCTTCAAGCGAGGCGAAGTCGTCGAGGTTCACGCCGAGAAGGGAGAAGACAAGCTTAAAGAGATCTTGAAGACTGATGACGGCGCTAAAAGACTTGGAGAAGTAGCATTCGGATTAAACTACAGCATCAATCGAGCAACCAAGCAGATATTATTCGATGAAAAAATCGGCGGAACAATGCATCTCGCACTCGGCGCAGCATATCCCGAAACAGGCGGAAAGAATAAGTCGGCAATACACTGGGACTTCATCCTCGACTTAAAGCGCGGAAAAGTTTACGGAGATGGCGATCTAATCTACGAGAATGGAAGATTCCTGCTCTGAGAATTCATTAATACTTCTCCGCATATACATTTAACCGAAGGCTGAGAAGGAATGGAACCTTTCGAAAGAATATCCACTGGAATCTCCAAGCTTGATCAAATGCTCGGAGGAGGATTGCTCAAGGGAAGAACCTATCTAGTAACAGGAGAGACTGGAGTCGGTAAAACAATCCTCAGCTTACAGTTCCTCCTCGAGGGATTGAAGAATGGAGAACAATGCATTTACGTCTCTTTAGATGAGAGGATCGAGGGAGTTCTCCGCGGAGCATTATCCCTCGGATGGAACTTCTGGGAATACGTCGACCAAGGATTATTCTATCCATTCGAGTTCAGATTATATGCAGAGGATCTTAGGAAATTCGGCAAAGAAAGCAAAGCATTCGTAGACGCCCTAGCCAAGATAGCTGAAGGAAAAAACATCACACGAATAGTATTAGACCCCATTTCGGCGCTAGCCGCGGGAGCAAGAGAAGAACTCGTGATAAGGGAATATCTCAGAGAGATCGTGAACATGATCGAAGAAAGACTGGGAGCGACAACACTTCTAACATGCGATATACCAACAGGATCAAATAAGCTCAGCAGATTCGGGTTCGAGGAATTCCTCTCCTCAGGCGTAATCGTCTTAGGATTAACGAGGTTCTATGGAAAGCTCTTGAAAACGATATACGTGAGGAAGATGAGGTGGAGTAAGGTTGATCCATCGATCTACACCTTCGAGATAAGGCCAATAGAAGGCATCGTAATCTTAAAGCCGCTTTCAGAAGAAATGGACAAATCAATGATCGGCGCTCCGTGAATCAAGCGAAAACAATTATTAACCGACTTAAGCAGCTAAGCTTTGATACATAAAGAACTGGACTAGAGGTCAAACGCCTCAAAGGTGAGAGAGATGGGGAAGGTAGCTAAAGGAGTTAAATGCTCAGTTGTCGGATGCGAGGAGCAGGCCGTGAAATCTATTGCAGCTCAGAGAATCCCGTCATCAATGAAGGTTGAAGTATCTGGTAGGAGAGCATATCTCTGTGAGAAGCATTATAAGGAATTTAAGAAATTGACGAAGCAAGAACGCATGGTGGAGCGCTGGAGATATGCCAACATATAATTTGCTCGGGGAGGTGAAGAATGAGTGAAGATCATCCAGCTACATGTCGACTATGTTGAATACGAGCCTATACAGCCTGAAAGCAGCGTCTACGAAGAGGTTGAGAAGAAGGTTTATCGAGTTGAGGATGCGTTGCTGCTTTTAACCTGTGTTGAGAGAGGGGATGAGCGAAGGCTTGCGGAGAAAGCGATTCAAGATGCGGCCGAGTTCATGGAGAAGCTTAAGATCCCAAAGCTCGTAATCTATCCTTACGCTCATCTAAGCACAAACCTCGCCTCTCCAAGCGACGCCCTCTCAATCCTAAACGCCATGAGGAAAGAGGCCAAAAAACGCGGGCTAGAAGTCTATTCAGCTCCATTCGGATGGAATAAGCGGCTAGTAATAGCCGTCAAAGGACATCCACTAGCAGAGCAATTGAGAAGCTACACCTCTGAAGTGGTCGAGAAAAAGGAAGTTGAGGAAATTCCGCAAGCACTCCTACTCGAAGAGAAACTAGAGTCTTATTGGTACATCTTAACCCCAGATGGAAAAATGATTCCAGTCGAGGAATTCGACTTCACGGGCCACGAGAACCTAGAAGCCTTCGCGAGATATGAGATGCAGAAATCTAGAGCTGTTCTCGAGCAACCTCCACACGTCTCTCTAATGAAGCGGCTCGAGATAGCTGACTATGAGCCCGCCAGCGATCCAGGAAACTTGAGATGGTATGCTAAGGGGAGATTGATCAAGAGCTTACTCGAGCAGTATGTTACTCAGAAGGTTATCGAATACGGCGGAGTGGAAGTCGAGACGCCCATCATGTATGATATGAGTCATCCAGCCCTGAAAAAATATCTCCACAAGTTTCCAGCAAGGCAATACGTGATCCCCGTCGAGGACAAAAAGTATTTCCTCAGATTCGCAGCATGCTTCGGCCAATTCCTAATCGCGAAAGATATGCAGCTATCCTATAGGCATCTCCCAATTCGGCTTTACGAGTTAACGAGGTATAGCTTTAGAAGGGAGAAGAGCGGAGAGCTTGTGGGATTGAAGAGGCTTAGAGCCTTCACAATGCCTGATGTCCATGCTCTCTGCAGAGATATCGAGCAAGCAAAAGAAGAGATGAAGAAGAGGCTTAAGCTCAGCATGGATGTCATGGAGGGAATAGGCTTCAGCAAGGATGACCTCGAAATGGCGATAAGGTTCACCAAAGACTTCTATGAAAACAACAAGGACTTCATTTTCGAACTCGTCAGAATGTTCGGAAAACCCGTGCTAGCCGAGATGTGGAGCGAGCGATACTTCTACTTCGTCCTGAAATGGGAGTTCAACTTCGTGGACTGTCAGCGGAAAGCCGCAGCCCTCTCAACTGACCAAATAGACGTGGAGAACGCGAAATCCTATGGAATAACCTATGTAGATGAAGACGGCGAGGAGAAGTATCCGATAATCCTCCACTGCTCTCCAAGCGGCGCGATCGAGCGCGTGATCTACGCCCTCCTCGAGAAAGCATACATGAAGATGGAGAAGGGAGAGAAACCCATGCTTCCAGTCTGGCTTTCACCTACCCAGGTCAGAATCATACCCGTGAAGTCGGCATTCCTACAAGATTGCATAGAATTGATGAGGAAGCTGGAGGAAGGCGGAGTGAGAGTAGACGTGGATGACAGGGAAGAGACTGTGGATAAGAGAATTCGAGAAGCTGAAACCGAGTGGATTCCCTACATAATAGTCTATGGAGAAAGGGAGAAGCAGAGCGGACTCCTGACCGTGAGAGTAAGATCGACAGGAAGACTTGAAAAGATGAAGCCTGAAGATCTGGTAGCGAGGATAAGAGAGGAAGTTAAGGATAAGCCATTCAAGCAGCTCCCTCTACCAAAACTCCTCTCAAAGCGCCCGTCATTCCGCTAAAACTACAACTACGCTATTCAATAGGCTTGGGTAAAATTATCATACTCTCGTTTGGATCACCCACCTTTACGTATCTCCCCCTGAGGTATAGGATGCCGACGAGGGCGCAGATCACTGCATCGAGAACATGTTCATCAACATCTTCTGGAATTCCTTTAACCCCAAGCTTCAACAAGCTCTCTCTAAGAGCAGATGCACCCATCTTTTTTGAAGGAAGCTTTAGAATTCTTCGAGCGCCGCTTGGAAAGACTTCTATCACTTCATAGCCGAGGGATCGCATTATTTTCTTGAGCTCAATCGCGCGGCTCGTAAGCATCTTCATTGGACCAAGGATCGGTGGAAGAGGTCTTAGCCCCAGCTTCTTCAACTCCTCATCGCAACACCTCATCGACCGACCAGCTGGAGGAAAACTTAGAGGAGCATCTATAGCTACAAGCCTAGGCCTCATCTCCTGAACGAATACGAGAATCTCATCATCGAGCCTAGCCCGCGCAGCAACACACCTCAAGCCCGAATCCAAGTAACAGAGACCCGTAACCCTCCTAGGAGAACCCGCCAAATCCACACCAACAACCCCGTAACCCGACAACCCACCAAACAAAAACGAAAAAACCATAAATAAATCAAAAAAGACACTCAAAAACAGGGCCCGTAGCTCAGCCAGGTGGAGCGCCGGGCTCTTAACCCTCGGAAAACG
>CAZDPL010000058.1:0-5518 GCA_964507345.1 uncultured Nitrososphaeria archaeon | reverse complement strand
GAGGAGATGGATAAAAGGTGGGGGTTGTTTTGGTTTTTGCGCTGCGGTGTGCGGCTGATGTTTTCTCGGGTTGTTTTGTTGAATTTCATTAGCTTGTTCTTCTCGGTCTCGGTGTTCATGGTTCAGCCTATCCTACCTGTTTATCTTTATCATGAGCTTGGGGCTGCGGAGCAGGAGGTCGGCGTTATCCTCGCGTTGGCAGCCTTGACTTCTGCTTTTCTCAGAATTCCCTGCGCTGTGTGCATTAGGAGTAGCGGGGTCTTGAAGGCGACGGTTCTCGGAATGGGGTTAAACGCCGCCGCGATTCTAGGCTATGGCTTAAGCTGGAATCCCATGATCTTCGCGTTCTTTAGAGTCCTCCACGGTATAGCGCTCGCATTGAACTATACTTTGCTCTTATCGATTGCGAGCATGATCGCTCAGGATGGGCGAGTCGAGGAGACGGTTACGAGCTATACCATGGCCTTGGCGATGGGGTTATGGCTCGGTCCGGCGTCGGGGACGATTCTAAACTCGTTCCTGGGCTTAAGGTCGCTCATGTTCGTGGCCTCGATGCTAGGCTTCGTCGGGATGGTTCTGGCCTTAATCCTCGCGAATAGCCTTCGATCATGTTGGTCGAGGAAGTTCTCGGAGGATGAGCGGCCTAGGCTAAGCTCGTTGATAAAATTGGAAAACTTTCTCCTAACAGCCGTCTATCTATCATTCATGTTCGTGTTCGGAGCGCTTTCAGCTTACGCCCCGCTCAAAGCTCGCATAGAATTTAACCTAAGAGATCAGTTGATAATCTTCCTCTTCACGGGATACTTCTTCATAGTCTTCTTCATGAGACTCCTCCTCCTAAAAGTCGAGATATTCAGAAGAAGATTCGGAAAGCTTCTAGCCTTCTCGCTTCTTTCAGGAGGCTTAGGGATAATGATTGTTGGATTGAGCTGGAATGTCCCGTTATTCGTGCTTGGCCTCTGCTGGGTGGGAATAGCCCATGGCTTAGTTTTCCCATTAACCGCCTCCGCGACCGCGAGAGTGACGCCAGCCCCCCTAAGAGTTCTCGGAAACTCATTCTATCTAACCGCCTCAGATCTCGGAAACCTCCTAGGACCGGTCGCGGTCTCAATCATGCTCGGCTTCATGCCTCTCTCCCAATCCTTGATGTTCACGGCGATACCCCCTCTACTCGGATTAATAGTGGTAAAGCTCCTCAACCGCGAATCCGGCTCCAAGCTCCTCTAAACGGTATATAGCAGCTTGTGGTGGATGATATTACGTGGAAATGCTATATAATATGGTGTCCCCTTCTATAGGGCGAGATGAAAAACACGACCTCATTGAGGAGAATACAGGTTACGGGAGGCTCTACGTATATCGTGTCCCTTCCAAAGAGCTGGGCGGAATCTCTTGGATTAAAGCCCGGAGACTATGTTCAGATCGTTCCTCAGCCTGATAATAGCTTGCTTATAGTTCCTAAGCATGAGCGCGAAGAATCTCTCGAAACCACGATAACCGCCACGCCTGAATCATCTCCAGAAGAGGTCGCCAGAGAGCTCATCGCATGCTATCTCGCCGGCTATGACACGATCGAGATAAGGCTCAATGGGAGAGTAGATGAGTTCAAGGCTTATTTGAAATTGGTCATGAGAACGAAGCTAATCGGCTTAGAGCTTGTCGAAGAGTCGACGAACCGTATGGTCGTCCGCTGCCTAATAGGCTATGTGGATTTCCCGATAACCGACGCATTGAACAGGATGTACCTCATGGCTCTCTCGATGTGCAAGGACGCGGTCAAGGCTCTCAAAGAGCGGGACATGTCTCTCGTAAACGACGTGATCCAAAGAGATGACGAAGTCGATAGACTATACCTCTTCTGCGTAAGGCAGCTGAAATCCGCTGTAGAAAACGTGATCCTCATGAAAGAAGTCGGATTAAAAAGCCCAAGAGAATGCCTAGGCTATAGGTTGATAATAAAAAGCATCGAGAGGATAGCGGATCACGCCGCGAAGATAGCATCCCAAGTAGCATTACTCAAAATCCGTGGAGAAAACAAAATCATCGATCAAATATCTAAAATGGCTGATCAAGTCTTCAAAATCTACGAGAACTCAATACAAGCATTGTTTAGATCGAACGTCAAGCAGGCGAATGCCGTGATAGTTAAGGCAGAAGGCTTAGCTCAAATCGAGAAGGAATTGGTGAGGATGATCTTCGAGTCGAGGCTGAACACGGAGACTGCTGCTGGATTGAGATTGATAATAGAAAGCCTTAGGAGGATTGCTGAGTATTCTGCCGATATAGCGGAGATAGTGATTAATCTAGCGATAAAGCGTTAAAGCTTGCTCGACTCGGAAACTTCTCCCCGCTTAAACGCGACTTCTCTTTGAAGGCTCTCCCTAAGCGATGTAAGCTCAGCGATCTCTCTCTGAAGCTTTATCCTCTCGTTCTCAAGCTCTCTAAGCCTCTGCCTAAGCTCCTTAACTCTCTTCTCCAATTCTTGGACCTGCTGCTTAAGCTCATCGTATCTCTTGACATCAGATGACATCTTCCAAGTCAACACGAACCTGTAGAGATCTTCCTCATTCCCCGAGAAGATGATCTGGAAGTTCGCCATCTCTCCTCCGCTATTCTTTCTCAAGGCTACCTAAAAACATTCGTTAAACCCGTTCTCGAATCTCGTTAACTTTTCCCGTTTTCTCCATCAATAGTTATAGGAATCCTGATATCGGTATCCAACGTTGCCAACGCTACTCGATACCACTTTAAGAGAAGGAGAACTTTATCGAAGATTCGAGCCCGAAGTTAGGGCTAGGATAGCTGAATACTTGGCGGAGACAGGGGTCGATAGAATCGAGCTTACCGTCGATTATCCTCCGAGAACCACTAGAAGGGATGTCGAAGTAGTGGTGGATGCTTTGAGAAGCTATGATGTCGAGATAGTAATTCATGGAAGAGCTTTCACGAGGGATGTCGAGGCGGCGGCGAAATACGATGTAGATGGAATAGGCGTATACATAGCGCCCACCGAAATTCACAGAAAATTCAAGCTCGGGGGAATAGGCTTCGAGGAGGCTAAGAAGCGGCTTGAAGAAGCCTTAGAGCTTTCAAAATCATACGGCTTCAAGTATCGGAGAGCCACGGTCGAGGATGCGTCGAGATACTATTTTGGAGAAAAAGGCGGAATCGAGGCTTTAGCCAAGCTAGTAGATGATCTGGGAGAAGCTGGAGCAACCGTCGTAAGCGTTCCAGATACCTGCGGAGCATTAACGCCTCCTCAAGCAAGGGATTTCATCCAAAAACTTAGGAGGCTTTGCAAAACACCTCTCTCAGCACATTTTCACAATGATTATGGATACGCTTCAGCGAACACTCTTGAAGCCGCCATCGCAGGAGCCTACGAGCTGCAGGTCTCGATACTCGGGATAGGAGATCGAAATGGCATCGCCGACCTCTACGAAGTCGCCGCCCCCCTGATAGACGTCCACGGATTCGATCTCAAGGTGAGGAGAGAGAAGCTTAGAGAGCTTTATCAAAGATTCTGCAAGCTAACTGGATTAAAAATCCCATTCAGGCATCCATTAAGCTCCGAGGCTCAAACAATTAGAGCCGGAGTTCATCAATCCATGGCGATAAGAGCTCCAGAAGGCTATATTCCATCTGGAAAGCTTAGACATGATTTCGATCGAGTCTTCTTCGAGGCTGCGACCTATCTAAGCAAAAGGCTCGTCGAAAGAATCTTGAAGTCAAAAGTTTCTCAAGAAGAGCTTCAGGAGATTTCCGCCGAGCTCGCGAGGATGGCTGAGCAGAAGGGTAGAGACCTTAGTTCGAGGGAGGTTGCTGAAGCATTGAAGGCGAGGGGCTATGAGGTTGATGAAGCCGCATTAAACAGGTTACTGAAACCTCAGAGAGCTTACATCGTCCTAAACTTAGATCCGAGATTCCCTGTTAGAGAGAAGGTTAGAGAAGTGCTTGAATGGGATGAGGTCGATCAAGTGGATGAAGTTTATGGAGACGCCGACCTGATAATCGTGGCGAGGCTTGAAGACGATGTGGTCGATAAGGTGAAGAAGCTTTTCGGAAAATCGATTCTGAGAATGAGGACGCTTATCACCGACTAGAAGCTTTCTTTAAACCCTCTAGAATGGCTTCAAGCCTATCCTCAGACTTCAGCCTCGATGCACGCATCTTAAGATAGTCCAAATCGATTTTATCCATGTTCGCGTAGATAACCTTGGCCGCAAGCTCGGCCATCATAACGCTCTCCCTTTTCGAGAGAAGCGAGGCGGCAAAATCTTCAACTGAAAGAATCCTGACGTCCATCTTCTTAATCGCCCGCTTAATCAGCTCATCATCCCACTCCAATGGCTTCGGAGAATATGTGAAGACCACCCTCCTGTTTCTCTGGAGGTCGAGGAACTCCAATTCATCCTCAAACTTCGCTATTTTACGAAATCCCCCTTTCTGAAGCTGCTCTACGAAGCCTTCTTCACCATCGACTTTGATTGCGAAATTTATCTCCTTAGAAATGTATGGTACGCCGTATAGTGGAAGCGGTCTTAAGCCATAGAGCACGTAGAATATGCCTTTCTCATCGAGAATCCTCACCGCTCGCAGGATTGTTGATTCAAGGACGTTGAACCATGGAGAAGTTTCCTGGAGATATTTCACGATGTCTACGTTTTTCAGTCTATCCATCTCTTTGACTATTCGCTGGAAGTCTTTCTCCGATAGCATGGAGACTATGGAAATGACCTACAAAATATCCTTTTCCTTAAAGCCTCGATGCGAGTAAGCTGACATAGGAGAGGAAAAGCGATGCAAGCAAACTTCTCTCCCATGGGATTCCGCGCGAATAGCTGAGACCCGCCGAGATTATCATCAGCTGAGCTATATGAGCTATGACAAATCCCGCCTTGAAAACCACCACCAGGCTTGCATCCACAGCTCCAGCAACCGAGACCGCAAGAAGATAAAGATCTATCGGGAGATAAGAGATCAAGCATGAGGAGATTAACCCCCCATATCCCCCCTCACCGACTCCGAGAACCCTTCCAACAATCATTACATAGACGAGAACCGCGGCTAAGCTGATTACCGAAGAATGGAATCCATTCTCGGAAGGTGTTAGAAAAAGTATGGTAAACGTTAATGGAAGTTTTGCGGATGCTATGACAGCGGCTCCAGCTGAAATCGCTCCTATTGGAAGGAAGTAGATTGGATGAGCCGCGATCTTCTCGAAGATTCCGAGCGAAGGCTTCTCTCGGCCAATTCTTTCGTCACCCATCTCCTCCAGTAATCTCTTCGCGATCCTAACTCCGCGATCATTCAAAACATATCTCCCCCTGCCGACCTGCGCTATGAGCGGGCTCAAGAAGTCGAGATGATAATAGAGGGTTCCATAGCTTATGTTAAGCAGATTTTTCAGCTGAGCTGCTGTTAACTCACCCCTAGAATGAAGTAAGAGAATTATCTCTCGCCTCACAGGGCTCTTTAACAGCCTGTAAACATCCACTCCAAGATCACTACTCAAATC
>CAZDPL010000057.1:0-5634 GCA_964507345.1 uncultured Nitrososphaeria archaeon | reverse complement strand
GGTGGGGGACTAATTATACCTATTTGCATTATTTTGGGAGGAGTTCCGATAAGGATTGCCATGGGAACGAACACCTTTCTAGTCCTAGCATCCTCCTCCATGTCCTTCGCAGGCCACATGACTAGAGGAGGATTCGATCCTCTTCTAGGATTGATCTTCGGAGCCGCAGTGATAGCTGGGTCTCAGATAGGCTCCAGGCTTCACGTAAGGATAGGTGAAAAGACTCTGAGAAAGATGTTCTCGATGATACTTGTCTTGGCAGCGATCTGGATGCTAGCTAAGATATTCATCTAACTCTCCTCGATCACCTTCGTAGAACAATCTCTAAGTCATCTCGTTTTAGATGAATCCCAGGGCGACCAGTATCCCTATAATTCCTATTAACACTCCGAAGGCCATTTTCAGGATCCACGCCTTGGTTGTTTTCGCGGCCCTCGCTCCTATCCATGAGAATAATAAGGTTACGACGCCTATTCCTATGAAGCTTATGACATCCATGTATCCGTGCATCGTCAGATTCGCGGCCCCGACCCCCGCGACAAAGATCATTTCAGCTGAAGACGTTCCGACAGCTATGTGCATTGGATAGCCTAGGGCGTTTAAGATCGGCATGTAGTATATTCCTCCTCCAAACCCGCATAGTCCGGTCGCTATTCCCGCGAAGAACATGAGGACAAAAAGCTTCGGTCCAGCTTCAAGCCTCTTCACCTCGTCTATCGTGACCCTCGGCGGAATCTTTCCCTTTCCTTTGGCCGCTCCATAGAGCATGTAGATCCCGACACCCACGCACGCTATCCCGAAGATCTTCTTCAGCATGCTGCTCGGAGTCCATATCGCCAACTGGGTTCCCAAGAAGACCCCCACGGCAGCCGCTATCGAAGCTATTAGCACGCCTCTATTGTAAACGTGTCTGCTTCTATAGTGCGCTATCACTCCCGGAATGGTGGTTAGGGAGATGACGGCCATGTTAACGGCGTAGGCGGTTTTTATCGGCAACCCTAACAACGCCATCATCATAGGGATTCTAAGGAAGCAGCCGCCTATTCCAAGCCAAGTGGCCAGAAATCCCGGAATCGCGCCGGTTAAAATCATCCAGAGCAACCTTAATGCATCCATCTTGATAGATTTCTTTTTTGTGCAATATTTAAATTTAAAATTTTTGATATGTTCTGAAGTCAATCAAAGTCGCTTATTAAATATCGATGTTTCGTCATATCATTCATAGAATCTCTTTCCCTTCTTCATCTCAATGATGGATGGAGCATCCCATCGCCATATTTAGCCAGAACAGCTTCCACATTCGATCCTACTTTTCCATCTTTCTCGAACAGGCGATCGTCGTCAACTATAGCTCCACCTCCTATTCCTCAGCTTAAGGTCGCACAGAACATATTCTGAGCTTTTTCGGAATCTCAGGATGAATTATGCAAAACGAAGAACGCATGTCAAGACTTATTCAGCGCGAAACGTGCTATGTGTAATAAGGCTACCGTATCTTAAAGAACTTCAATTCTTCCATAGTTCCTTCATCTTAATCTTGGAATCATCTATTTTTTATAAGCGGCTGTAGAGGATTTATTTGAGTTCCATGAAGAAAGCCGGCTACATCTCGAGAAGTAGGCTCAGTAGACTTCTTAAGGTGAAAAGAGTCGAAGGCGTTAGCACCGAAGAATATGCGCGCAGGCTTAGAAAGCTTTCAGAAGATGTGATAGGACGTGAAAAAGCTGAAAAGGCGGCTAAAGTTTTCTCCGCGGTTTCGGACCCGGTCAGGATAAGAATTCTGAAGCTTCTAGAGAAGGAAAGCATGTGCGTCTGCGAGCTTATGGGAGCACTTAACATGAGACAGCCACTTGTATCATATCATCTTAAGTTCCTGAGAGAAGCCGGGCTGATTAAACCCATTAAGAAGGGTAAATGGGTTTTTTATAAAATAGCTGATAAAAAGGTTCTGAAGATGATCGATAAAATAATCGAGCTTGCTTAGACTCTTCTTCCCCTTCTTCCGCCTTTCCTTCTCACGGAGTCGTGGGGTATTGGAGTTACGTCCTCTATTCTGCCTATCATTACTCCAGAGCGGGCTATTGCTCTGATCGCTGCTTGCGTTCCTGGTCCTGGGGTTCTCGCTTTTACTCCTCCAGGCGCTCTAACTCGGATGTGGACCGCGTTTATTCCTTTTTGCTTAGCTATTTCCATGACGTAGCTTGCGGCTCTGGTAGCAGCATAAGGCGTTGGCTCAAGTCTTCCAGCATCCACGAACATTCCTCCAGAAGCTCTGGCGATTGTCTCGGCTCCGGTTAGGTCGGTTACGTGGACTATTATGTTGTTATAGCTTGAATAGATGTGGACTATGCCCCATTTTAGAGTCTTTTTGGGAGCTTGTTGCTGCTGTACTTGTTGCTGAGCTTGTTGAGATTTCTCGGAGCCTTCAGCTGGTTTAGCTTCCTCTTTCTTCTCCTGTTGCTGTGCTTGGCTACTCATCTGGATGCTCGCATGCTTGATCAATATTTAAGCCTTGGGCGTAGATTAGAGGTCTCGCGTTCCGCAGAGTTTATTAGATGAGAAGATGAGCCTGTGCCGAAGAGAGGGTAGCTTGGTAAAATGAGTGAGAATACGTACGTCCCAGACCTGTCGGCCATCCAGCTCAAGGCGGCCGCAAGCCTAGTGGAAGCTGGGCTTCTCAAGGGCAAGATCTGCATCCATAGGAGAATCCTAGCGGAAATAGAGAATCAAGCGGCTGGGGGAGACACTCTTGGCCTAGAGGGGCTCGATAAGCTTGTTAAAGTATGCGAAAGGAAGGGAATCGAGATAGAGTACATTGGTAGAGAATTTAACGGCGGCAGATTAACGATCCTCGAAGAGGTTAAGAGAAGAAAAGCGAAGCTCATTACCTGCGATCCGATAACCGCGAAGATCGCGGAATCCATGGGAATCGAAGTCGTCTACGAGCTACCGCCGCCACCCCTTAAAATCCACGAGCTATTCACCGAGGAGGTTATGAGCGTTCACTTGAAGGAGGGGCTTCCGCCCAGGGTTAAGCGCGGATCGCCTAAGAGCTGGAGGCTCGACGAGGTCTCGGATAGGCCTGTAAGTAGAGAGGAAATGGAGTTAATCTTAGCGCATCTCATGAAGGAAGCTTACACAACCCTCGGAGTAGAAGCATTTCTAGAGGTGGATAAGCCTGGAGTGAAAATTTTCCAGCTCAGAAACTTCAGAGTCGTCGCGACGCGGCCTCCATTCTCAGATGGATTCGAGCTAACCATAGTCAAGCCCATAATCAGGAAGAGCTTAAGCGACTACTACCTACCCATGAAAGTAATTGAGAGGCTCGAATTCCAAGCAGAAGGAATCCTAATCGCCGGACCTCCTGGAATGGGTAAATCCACTTTCGCTCAAGCTCTCGCGGAGCATTACAGATCACTTAACAAGATCGTTAAGACTATCGAGAGCCCAAGGGATCTGCACGTCTCACCCGAGATCACGCAGTATTCTAAGTCGGCTTCGAAGCAGGATGAGCTTCACGACGTCCTGTTGCTCAGCAGACCTGATTATACGATCTTCGACGAGATTAGAGGCCCCGAAGACTTCGATCTATTCATAGATCTAAGATTAGCTGGAATCGGGATGATAGGGGTGATTCACGCGACCACGCCGATTGACGCGATCCAAAGAATAGCCAATAGAGTCGATATAGGAATGCTTCCATCGGTGGTCGACACCGTGATCTTCATGGATCGAGGAGAAGTGGCGGAGATATATTCGCTTGAGATGACGGTTAAGGTTCCAGCAGGATTGAAGAAAGCTGACTTGGCGAGGCCGACGGTCATAGTTAAGGACTTCTTAACAGATGAGCCGAAGTTCGAGCTATACGTCTTCGGAGAAAGAAACTTCGTTGTCCCATTGAAGAAGGGCAAGGCCGAGGAACTCAGCAAGCCCGCTCACAAGATCTCAAACGTCCTCCACGAATACATTCCAGACTTCAAGATCGAGGAAGATGGAAACGTCATCAGAATCTACATTCCAGAAAGATACTACAGAACCTACATAAGGAAATGCCAGAATAAACTCCTAAAGATCGCGAAGAGATACAAGGTGAACGTCGAAGCATTCCCGCGGTAAGCAGACAACAAAAATAATTGAGTTAGAGGATTTCCGTCACCGAATCACGGTCATTCATATTTTATCGTTAATGTTGCTATGTTGTTTTCTTCATCGCTTTCCTCTATTTGATTTAGGGCGTCAACTACGTATCGCAGCGTCATTCCTCTAACGTCTCCATCAACCGTTAGCTCGAAAGTGATTGTGTAAACCTCTCCCTTCTTTAATCCTGGCACGGTTTCTTCTCCGAGCAGCATGCCATCCAGCGTTATTCTGCATAGGAAGCTTTGGTCAACATCTGTGCCGAGGTTTATGATCGTCATGTTGACCTTTATGTGAGATGTCGCGACCTCTCCCACGTATGTTACAGTTACTTCGTATCCTGCTTGCTTGATCGCGAGATCTGGAAGCGGCGGAGGGAGGACTTGAATTAGGAACTCGATGACGTTATTCTCTTCATTTGATTCCTTCACTACGTCATCTCTATCAGCTATTGCTCTAACCTTGTAGAAGCCGTCTGGCGGGAAGACTACATCTAGCTGGAATGTTTTCTCCTCTCCTGGGGCAAGCATGGCCACGTCCCAGAATTTCGATGGAGGATTGCATGTCACGTAGCCCACGCATTCGAAGCTTACCGTGAAATTGTATGCCGTGGCCTTTCCTACGTTTTTCACTTTGAAGCTTATCTTAGTAGGCTCCCAGCCGAATGTTTGAGATGGAATCTGAATCCATTCTAAGGTTAGATCCGGTAGCCCAACGACCCTGAGGGTGAGCTCATCTACATTGTTTTCCTCATTTTTCTCAACTATCCAGCTTAGCGTATCTACTATCGCTTTTATCTTGTGCTCTCCAGCTTTGTCGAAGACGAGTTTATAGTTGAATCTCAGCTCGCCTCCCACCTTAAGTCCAGCCGGAATCTCTTCTTCCGCAATCTTCTTTCCATCCACGTATAGCTCCATTAAAGTTCCATCCCGCGTCGCGCTGTCTCCAAGGTTCTTCACGACAACTGTTATCGGGACAAGTTCGCCGACCTTGGGAGCCGGACCTTCATAGATTATATTCACGGAGAGGTCGGGCTTCTTCCATCCGATGGGCTCGTAAACGCATGTCCAGATTTCATCGGATACGAGGACGTAATCTCTGACGACTGATTCGCTTTTGACGTAGATGTATCCTTCGGGGCTTGGGTTCTGCTCTCCCCAGCTCTCAACTAGAACGAAGTCTTTCACGTAAGCGTATCCCACAAGCTCGAATCCTTTCTTCGGCGGCGGGCACTCGAATTTCTCAGCTACTTTCTGAGGCTTTGGAGGCTTGATGGGGTCGTAGACGCATCCTAATATCCAGTCTTCTCGGAGAACATTGTTTACGACGACGGTCTTCGACTCTAGGTAGATGAATCCTCCCTTGGATGGCGCCTCCTTACCCCACGCTTTAACGAGCTGGAAATTCTTAACCAAAGTCATTCCAGTGAGCTTGAATCCCTTTGGAGCTATCGGGCACTTGAATTCGAATTTCTCGGTTTTCTCAGGCTTCTCCTTA
>CAZDPL010000056.1:0-6147 GCA_964507345.1 uncultured Nitrososphaeria archaeon | reverse complement strand
CGCTTAACTACTCCACGTATCTTAACCGCTGACTCCTGCTTCAGGTTCTCAGCCTGTTCAAAGGATGAATCTGACACTATTCCCCGCTTGATGGCTACTTGGATTAGCCCTGTTCTATCTCTTAGGTCTATGAAGATTAGGCCGCCGTGGATACGCTTGTTTCTAACCCAACCGAAGAGCTCGACTTCCGTTCCTTCGGGAAGCTTCATCGCATCCTCGATGTAAAAGTCCTTCAGCATCTCCTCTAACCCAGCTCAACTGTCAACCAGCTACCTTTTTTGCATTTACTGAGCTTCCGAACCTTTTGCCTAGAAGATCTTGCAGCCGTCTGGAACCTCCTTCTCTGGCACGAGGGGGACGACGTTGTTCTCGTCAGCCACGGCCGCCAGCATCATGCACTCCGACATCACTCCACGTATCTTCTTCGGCTTTAGATTCACTACGAAGGCAAATTGCTTGCCGACGAAATATTCAGGCTGATAGATATGGCCAAGCCCGGCGATCGATTGCTTCTTGAACTCACCGAAGTCGACCACAAGTTTCAGAAGCTTAGCCGAGCCCTCAACCTTCTCAGCAGAGATAACGCGTCCAATTCGAATATCTACTTTCTGAAAATCCGAAAAATCGATCTCCGCCATCTCCACCACCACACCTAAACAATATACGGTAACTGGAACTTAATATCAGTTCCCGAAATTTCGGTTCAAAATTTGATGTGTAAA
Organism: uncultured Nitrososphaeria archaeon; assembly: GCA_964507345.1. Classification (GTDB taxonomy): domain Archaea; phylum Thermoproteota; class Nitrososphaeria_A; order Caldarchaeales; family Wolframiiraptoraceae; genus Wolframiiraptor. The sequence goes on along the minus strand of CAZDPL010000056.1, from coordinate 5,425 downwards.
ATTTTCCGAAATTTTTTTATATAACTCGGATATATTTAAACCGTCGGGTGAAGACCCGGATGGCTCGAAAGAAGACTACGAGAAAGAAGAAAGCTACGAGAAAGAAGAAGGGAGCTAAGAAGAAGACTGCTAGAAAGAAGAAAAAGGCTGCAAAGAAGAAGACTAAGGCTAAGAAGAAAACCACCAGAAAGAGAAGAGCTAAGAAAGCTAAGGCGAAACCTAAGGTCACCCCTGCTCCTGAAGAAGCTATTGAAAGCATCTAAGCCTTTAATCAGCCCAAAAATCCAATCTTTTTCTATTTTGTTTAGATCTTCAGAGCCAGTTATATTCCTCGTCTAGCTTTGCATGCCTCACGATTTTACTCTGAAGTATGTAAGCTATGCCACCACTTAGAGCTGAGGATGCTGTGGGGAGTATGAGAAGTGATGAGAAGTCTATCGGCCTAGAAATTAATCCGGTCGTCATTTGATTAACGTAGGTAAGCCATGTAAGGTTATCTGGCCAAGCTGGAGCTGAGAAGAAGAGGGAGCCTATCCAGAGTAGGAGGGTGGTTGCAGCGGTTAGGAAGGCTGCCTTAGCTCCTCCGGCCGCGCTTCTGGTTAGAGCCCCTAGGAGAGCCCCGACGGCTATCCATGTTATCAGCGGCAGGAGACCATAGCTATTCACTCCATCTATGGCTGGTAGTCCGAGGGCTGATGAGAAGGGTGTTAGAAGCGGAGTATATGCTTTCAAAAGAACTAGGAAGATATTGAATTGAGTGGAATTCGCGGTGGATGGGCCGGTAGCCCCCATAATTATTCCTGCTAGGGTTATCAAGCCCATTCCTAGACCGTAGCCCGCCATTGTCTTGGCCATCTTCGATAGCGATGGGATAAATAGAGATCAAAAAGGTTTCCCTATCGCTGATAGCGGGTTTTATTCCGCGATCACTTAGATAAGACCTAGATAATCTTCTCCCCTCTTCTAGACTCCAATATCATGAATTCACGAGGCAGTCTCTTACGCTCGAATTGCTTAAGGTAAAGTTCTTGAATCTTCTGAATCGTATCAGCTTCCTCAGGTCTCTTATCCTCCCTTATCCGCACGATTCTAGCGAATCTCAAGGCATAGCCTGAACGATATTTCGGACTTCTCTGAATCTCATTATAGGCTACTTCAACGACGATCCTAGGCTTGACGCGAACCGTGTAGCCGTCGTCATCGATCTTAAGCTGAAGAAGCTTCTTCGTCATCCACTCAAACTCTTCATCAGTTAACCCTTTGAAAGTCTTCCCAACAACCTCGAACCCCCCGGTCACCGGGTTATATGCTGCTAGATGATAGTTGCTGAGCCATCCCGTTCTCCTGCCATGTCCCCAATCGGCTGCGACGATTACTAGATCGAGGTTTTCGGCGGGCTTTAGCTTCAACCAGAGCTTCTCCCGTCTTCCAGGCTTATAGGTGGAGTTCAGCTGCTTTATCATTAAGCCTTCATGACCCTCATTAACGGCTTTCTCCATGAACTTCAAGGCTTCACTCGGATCAGATGTGATTATCATGGGGGTGAGAAACTTTTCATCAACAATTTCTTCAAGAATCTTCCTCCTCTCTATGTAGGGCTTATCCAGCAAGATCTCCCCATTAAGGTAGAGTACGTCGAAGATCCAAAGCCTTAATGGGATGCGCTCGGTTTCTTTCAAGACATCTCTGATTCTCCTAAAGCGTCTTAGAAGTTCTTGAAAGGGCATGGGTTTTCCGCTTTCATCAACGGCTACGACTTCTCCGTCGAAAATAGCTTCTCTCACATTCCTAATGCAGCTCGACACCTGCTCGACGATGTCCGGCAGGCTACTGGTAACGTCACTTAATCGTCTGGAAAAGATCCTCACCGTATCGTTCTTCAGGTGAATCTGCACTCTTGCTCCATCGAATTTGTATTCGAAGGCTGCTGGCTGACCCAACTCTCTTAAGAACTCCTTAACATCATGACACATCTCAGCAAGCATGGGGCGGAGAGGTCTGAAGAGAGTAAGCTTTACTGATTCAATCCCCCGCCTCCCCTCTCTTACAGCGACCTCAACCAGATCTCCGATTTTCCCGAGAAGCATATGTGCTCTTTGAACAGATTCAAGCGGAGCTCCGGTAAGCTCTGCGAGGGCTTCGAGAAGTAGGCCTTCATTTACTCCGTGCTGCATTTCGCCCATCAACTGTTTCAGAAACCACCTCTGCTCGAGCCTACTCATTCGATGAATTAAACCTCTTAGGAGCTCGATCTTCTTAGCTCTGGATCCCGCGCCCTTCAGTTCAGCAACCTTCCTCAAGGTTGACCAAACTTCGAGTATTGTTGGAGGTTCTCCGAGAGTTAGTACGCTTTGACCGGATTCTTCTATGAGTTCGAAGACTGTAGCCGCGCTTACTTCAAGCTTTTCTTCGCTACCCTCGGGAACTGTGCGGCCTATCAGTAGTAGGGCTGCGGCGACGGCCTCGTCGGGATTCAGTTTCTTAAGGAGCTTGACGACTTGTGCTACCTTATCTTTTCTAGCGCTAAGCTTCGTTAGGGTTTCACAGGTCCTCGCCAGCTCGGCGTAAAGAGTTTCAGCCATGGCCTCTCTTTTTACTCGATCTTCACCTGAACTCCCTTCGGCTTCTGCAACGGCAATTCAAGTATCAATATGCCCTCCTTATACATCGCTTTCGCGCCACTCGGATCAACAGACTTAGGCAAGCTTAGTGAGCATCTATAACCATTGGACTTGAAGAGCGAGGCGTCTGAAGCTTTCTCAACAAGGTCTTTGGAGAATCCTGCCTCAAGGTCAACCGCATTATCACTCACCCTAACGTCTATGGATTCCTTCGAGGCTCCGGGAACCTCCACCACTACGATGAGCTTATCTCCACTGAGATACATATCGGCATTTGGCGTGATATAACCTCCCTCACCTCTTCGGATTATGGGGGTCAAAGCTTTGGCAGCGCCTTCAACTACGCCAGTAACGTCTCTTAAGAGATCTCTAACGGTTTTCTCAATCTTTTCCCTAATGGCGCGCTCAAACTCGTCTATGGGAAATCTCTCGGATGACATCATTAGAAAGAGGCTGACGCGGCGATTTAACGTTTCCATAGGCTTATATTTGAGAGGCTCTCAGAATCCTTGGAAGGCCGCGTAATTTTTGGAGGAGATCCTATGGTGAAATGCGCTGTCTGCGGGAAAGAGCTCTTGATGCCTTTTAAGTGCAGCTACTGCGGCGAGTACTTCTGCGCTGAGCATAGGCTTCCCGAGAAACATAACTGTCCTGGATTGTATGCCGCGGCCTCGCCATACGAAAAGGAGGTTAAGCGCCGTAGAGCCATGAAGGAAGAAGAGCCTCCATGGGAACATGCGATTACGCCCATTCCGAGAAGCTACAGAACTCGTCATGGGTTCTTCCGAGGGGAGGCGTTCCAGCTGCTGATTGGAGCACTTTTAGTCATCCTAGTGGGATTCTCGTTAATAGGGTATAATTTCGCGCTTCCTCCGCTTATTCTCGGATTATTCGTAATAGGCTTTGTGGCATCTTTCCTACTTCACGAGCTTGGCCATCGAAGCTACGCCAGATCCCGCGGACTCTATGCCAGGTTTAAGCTAGATCCCTTCGGAGCCCTGCTAACCCTAGTGACTGCGATTCCTCTCATCCCCTTTAAGGTGATAGCTCCTGGAGCTGTGGTTGTTAGCGGGTTAGCCTCGATTGAGGTTTTCGGGATGACAGCCTTAATGGGACCAGTCATAAATCTCGTACTCTCAGCGGGATTGAACATCGCCGCATACATCCTAGCGCGTTTTCCAAGCGGCTTAATCCCATTCCTACTCTACAAGCTCGGAGCCCTAAACGCGTTCATAGCCTTCTTCAACCTAATACCATTCGGAGAGCTAGATGGCCGCAAGGTCCTCGCATGGAGCCCCGGCCGATGGGTAGCGGCGTTCGCGCTAAGCCTCCTACTGCTCATAATCTCAGCTTACTCAATTTAATATTGAGGAAAATCTGAGAAGATTCATGACGCTTAAGGTCCTCGCCGAGCCTAAAGATCTCCGAAGAGCAAAGGGAGCCTTAGCCATTCCACTATTCAAGAAAAATGATTCAGCAGAGCCCGCCGCCAGAATCGATGAAAAGATCTTAAGCGCTGTTAGGAAGGTGATAGGACGCGAGTTTAAAGGCGAGCTTGAGGAAGTTTACTCACTTCCAATAATGCTCAATGACAAAGCTGATAGAGTCATATTAACAGGTTTAGGTGAAGAAAAAGAGTTCCAGCTTGATAATGTTCGGAGAGCCTACGGCAAAGCAGCCGTGAAAGCCGATGAAATGAAGCTCGAGACCCTGAGCATAATTCTCCCCGAAGTTGAGAAGCCCATTGCCGATATTGCTCAAGCCGCCGTCGAAGGATGTATCCTAGCTCTCTACAGGTTTGAGAGATACAAGTCTGAGAGAAAAGAGCAAGCACTTAGAGAGTTGAAGATTCTCGCGGGAGATGAAGTTAAGGAGCCGATTGAAAGAGCTGTAAAGATTTGTGAAGGAGTTAAGATCGCTAGAGACCTCGCGAATACCCCGAGCAGCGACTGCACCCCCGAGAAATTTGCCGAGATGACCATTTCAGCTGTCGAGAAGCTTGGGATAAAGGTTCGAGTTTATGGAATGAAGGAGCTTCAGGAAATGGGGATGGGCGGAATAGTTAACGTCGGCAGAGGAAGTAGCCATGAGCCCAAGCTAATAGAACTCGAATACGATGGAGGGGGAGACCTCTACATCGTCGCAGGAAAAGCTGTGACCTTCGATTCAGGTGGAATCTCGATTAAATCACGAGAAAAACTTGATGAAATGAAATATGATAAATCGGGCGGCGCGGCCGTCGTCGGCATACTCGTGGCCGCAGCTCTCCTAAAGCTTCCGATAAAGCTGATCGGACTTATCCCAGTGGTCGAGAACATGCCCAGCGGAAACGCGTATAAGCCAGGAGATATTATTCGATTCAGAAATGGCAAGACCGCCGAGATAATATCGACCGATGCGGAGGGAAGATTGATCTTAGCCGATGCGCTAGCATATGCTTCTGAGAAGAAGCCGAAAGCATTAATCGACCTAGCGACTTTAACGGGCGCATGCGTAATAGCGTTGGGCAACCATGCCTCAGGATTATTCTCTAATGATGATAAGCTGGCTGAAAAGCTCATTGAAAGTGGAGAGAGAACAGGAGAAAGACTCTGGAGACTCCCCCTATGGAAGCCCTACTATGATCAGCTGAAAAGTAACGTGGCTGATATGAAGAATACTGGAGGACATGCGGGAGGAGCAATCACCGCGGCAGCATTTCTCTCAAACTTCGTAGAAAATACGAGCTGGGCACATATAGATATCGCCGGAACAGCATGGATCCAAGAACAAAGCGAGCAGAAAAGCTATGCATCTAAAGGAGC
>CAZDPL010000055.1:0-6349 GCA_964507345.1 uncultured Nitrososphaeria archaeon | reverse complement strand
TGGGGAATACTGCTCTAGCTTCTCGAAGAAGCTTCTCTTCATTTCCTTCATATCTCGGACTTATATGGAAGAGGTAAAGCCTTTTCACCCCTGCTTTTAACGCTATTTCAGCCGCCTGTTTTGCTGTCGAATGGCCTTCTCTGCCAGCTTCCTCTTCAAATTCTGAATCGAACGTTGCGTCATGAATCAGTATGTCGGCACCTTTAGAAAATTCAGCAATTCTTTCAGAAGGTCTCGTATCCCCCGTGTAGACGATCTTCCTTCCCGGTCTAGGGGGGCCAACGGCTTCTTCAGGTCTTATCACCCTTCCCTGAAACTCTATCGCTTCGCCTCTTTGAAGCTTTCCCCATAGAGGTCCTTTAGGCACCCCGAGTTTCTCCAAGAATTCTACATTCATTCTTCCCGGTCTATCCCTTTCCCTCAGTTTATATGCTAGGGATGGAACCGTGTGATCCGCGGAGATTGCCTCGATTACGTAATCCTTTGATTCGTAGGCTATTCCTTCTTCAACTTCTTTAACGTGGATCTCATAATTCAGTTTTCCGAATCTTATTGAGATTATTGCTTTTATGAAGTTCAGGGTTCCAGGTGGACCTATGATTTTTAGAGGGTGCTTTCGATCGAGCATTGATAATGTGTAGATTAGGCCGGGCAGGCCGAGGATGTGGTCTCCATGCAGGTGGGTAAGCAGAATTACCATGTCGCGTTTAAAGCCTGTTCCAGCTTTCATCATCTGCCTTTGAGTTCCTTCTCCGCAATCGAAGAGAATTAGTTCTCCCGAAAAGTTTACGGCTATTGCTGGAAGCGATCTGCTTATACTCGGTATTCCGCCGCCTGTTCCGAGGAAGGTGATTCTCATGACGCTCATGTCTCAAGCACCACGACTTTTCTAACAAGGCTTCCATGAACCTTCGCAAAATGTGTTTGAAGGATTCTCAGGCCGTGACTATTCACGATCTCTTCGAGGTCTATCTCGAGGGGAACTGCCATGACTATCCTACCCTTTTTCCTTAAAATCCGCTTACACTCGGTAAAAAATTTCGCCAGGAGATCTGCAATCGAACGATCTGGAATTGTCGTTGATCTACCGTATGGCGGATCAGTCACAACCGCGTGAAATGCTTCCTCTCTGAACATTAAAGCTCTAGCATCTCCCACGATCATAAAGTCCTCGCCGGGAATATACTTCTTAAGATTTCTCAGTCCCCCTTCTGCTATCCAATCTTTGAATTCGACGCCATAGATTTCGTAGCCTAAGAGACCTGCTTCAATCATTATTCCACCCGTGCCAGCAAATGGATCCAATATCCTACCTCCTGGCTCGACTTCAGCTAAATTGACCATGGCTCTAGAGAAGTCTGGCTGCATGGCGGAGGGGAGGGTAAACGGCCTTTTACCAGCGATTCTATTAGAGAAGAAGTGCTTCGGCTTAGCATGCACTAACCTTCCGATGAAGGTTTCTTCAAGATCTGAAAGGAAGAAGAGGGTTACCTGAGGGCTTTCTAGATTGACTTTTAAATGCGGCTTAAGCTTTAAGACCTTTGAACCGATCGCTTTTTCGAGTTTGAGGCGATCAATTTGCACGCCACGTATCCTCTTCCCTCTAACCGCGAAGTTTGAGGCGTTGGAAGGAAGTATATCTTCTAAGAGCTTCTCGTTCACGGATTCTAGAATTGTTTCTTCACGAGTTTCTGTTCTCGATCCAAGTAGGCAGCAAAGCTTGGTATATGCAGCTCTTTCAACAGCATTCTTCGCTGCTTCCTCGAATGTCTCAGCTACGACGACTCTTCCAGATGATGTTTCAGCAATCTTACACATCGGATCGAGTATTCTTAAAACTGATCTAAGCTCAGCTAGCGGCAATGTCTCGTATTCGCCAGACAATAGGAAAAAGTATTTTCTTCTTTCCATTTACTTCTCTCGCAAGATTGCATTGGAAATTAGCTCGGCGACCGAGTATTTCATAAACTTGTTCGGAATAGTATCCGATGCTATTATTTCACTCGCTCCAGCCGAAGTTATTTTGTCTTCAGCATTTCCGACCATTAAGGCGTGGATGCAGGCGGCGTAAACTTCTCGTGCCCCCTTCTCCTTTAAGGCTTTCACGACCTCGGCCATCGTTCCCCCAGTGCTTATGATATCATCCACCACTATCGCTCTCTTAACTTCCTCGACTCCCTCTAACTCAACTTTCACCTTCCCAGTTATCGTGTCTCTCATTGATTTCGCCGCCGCGTATCCGACTCCGAGTTCTTCGGCCACCATGCTCGCCATGGATTCGCCCTTCTTTCCGACAGAAACTATTATCACATCTTCCAGATCTAGGTTTTTCAGGTATTTGGCTAGAACTTTTTCGGCTCTGAGATCGATTAGTGGGAGTGGAGATTTTTCAGCAATCCATGGGGCATGTATATTCACGGTGTAGACTTTTTCGTATCCCGCGGATTTCATCATCTTGAGGATTGAGAGTATGCTGACGGCTTCTCCCTCTCTGAATCTTTTATCCTGCCTCGCATAAGCAAGATATGGTGAAACCAGCTTAACGGTTCTCGCTCCAAGATCTAAAGCGTTTTCAGCTATCAGGTAAGCTTGAATGAGATGTCTATCCTGAGGTGGATGAGTTCCTTGAATCACGATGAGATCCTCTCCCTCAATGCTTTCAGGAAATCTGATATAGCTTTCACCATCTGGGAAGAGCTTATGCTCAAGCTTGACTAGCTTAATCCCCGTGATCTCAGAGATTTTCTCAGCGAGATAAGTGGACGCGGGTCCAGCGATCAGTATCATGTCCTTCATTTCTTCAGCCGATATTTTTGTATTATTTCAGCAGTTTTGAAGTTAAAATATGGCGGAGAATAGGTTGATAGCCCGGTGAGTGCGTTCGGAAACTTTTACAGGAGGATTCTGGCCTTGTTCACGGATAGACCTAGCAGGTTCAGCTGGGTGGATGAGTGGGTTGCTGCCTCAGGTAGACCCATGACCTTTGATCAATTGAAGTGGATTCGGAAAGAAGGGATCGACGTAATATTATCGTTGACCGAGGAGCCTCTTCCACAGGAATGGATAAGAGAGCTGGGATTCGAGTATCACCACGTACCGATAGAAGATCATTCAGCCCCAAGTCCCGAAGTTTTGAAGGAAGCGGTTGACTCTATTCTTAGCGCGATTTCTAGGAGAAGAAAGGTTCTTGTTCACTGTGCAGCTGGCCTAGGAAGAACCGGGACGGTTTTAGCGGCATACATGATAGCGCAGCATAAATTGACTCCCGAGGAAGCGATCAAGAAGGTTAGGGAGCTTCGGCCAGGATCTATAGAACTTCAACAGGAGTATTCGGTCTACCAATTTTATGAGAAGTATTTTGGCTAGAGCTGTTCCTTAATCATTTTAACGATTGATGGCCCGATCCCCGGGATTCTCATAAGCTCTTCTGGTGATGCTTCTCTAAGCTTTTCGATGGAGGTGAATCCTGCTTGATACAGCGCTCTGGCGCGGACTCTTCCTATACCTCTGAGCCTGACTAGCTGCAGAAGCTCTTCTCTTACTCCATGCCTTATCCTCTCGCTGAGAACCTCGTAGGGCTTCACGTATTCTCTGTATCCTGCTATCTTCGCTATCTGTGAAGCCGCGTAAGCTATCCAGCTAGCATATTCCCTAAGCGCCGCCAGGTCTCCAGGCTGCACCCCAAACCTATCGTAGATTTCCGCTTCTGGAGCTTCATTTATCCAGGCTTCGAGTACTAAAGCCAGCCTAACGGCATCCAAGTATTCATCATATGCTTCTTCCTCGGGATCTGGAGGTGGAATCATTAAGCCATCCTTCCGAGCTTGTATCTCATCTTCCAATAGTTTTTGCGAAAACTTCTTCATCGGTATCATGGGCACGTCCGGCGTCAAGGCTATCGAGTGGAGCATTCCGAAGACCGAGGCTCTGGTCGCTTCTCTGAATATCTCTAGAAGCTTTACGGCGGTCATCGGGTCTATGTATAGCTGAGAGACTCGTCTTCCGAGAGGTGTAGCCTTCACATAACCTCCAGCCACTTCTATGAAGTCTGCTGCCTTCAGGAAATCCAGGACATCCATGATTAATCCTTCGATAACTTGAACGCCATAGATGTGGGCTAGAAAAGTCGCGTTGAAGAATTTCAATAATTCTTCCAGGTTCTCGGTTTCTTCAGCTGCGATTACCGCTAGGACGTGGGTTCTCAAATGTCTTTCAGATGCGAGCTCGGATCGGATCTTCTCCGGCTGGCCGAAAACATACCTCTTGAATATGTATTCCTTGTCCTCTCTTCTCCTCGCTATCGTGACCGCATATCCGACTTCATCGAAGCCCGGTCTACCAGCTCTTCCACAAAACTGCTTGTATTCGAGAACTGGAATAGCTTGATACCCGTAGCCGACTTGATATCTTCTAACCTCGGTTAAGAGAACAAGTCTTGCTGGAAGATTGACCCCGGCCGCGAGCGTGGGGGTTGCGACCACAGCTTTTAATGCTCTGGCTCTGAAGGCTTCCTCGATTATAGATCTATGAGCATGGGAAAGTCCTGCATGATGGAAGGAGGCTCCTGCTGCGATTAGGTTGGCGAGGTTTTCGGAGAACGTGCTTCTATCGACTTCCAGTATTCTCTCAGCGTAGGCTTGAAGCCTTTCACGTTCTTCGGAGCTTATCAACTCTATTCTCTCACTGAAGGCTTTCGCGAGCTTTGCTGCATATTGTTCGGCTCGTCTACGGGTTAAGGCGAATACTAGGGCTTGTCCGCCTTCGAGAACTATGTTTAAGACGGCGTTCACCATAACGTTTTCATCGATTTTCTCAAGTTCCCTTACCTCTCCATCGGCGAACTCTATCCTCGTACCCATTAAAACGCCTTCCTTTAATGGAACGGGTCTCCACTCGGATACGATGGGCTTAGCGTTTAGCCATTCCGCGATTTCCTCAGCATTACTTATCGTTGCACTTAAGCCTATAACCTGAACATCCGGAAGCCTCTTCCTAAGCTTCGTTATCACCATCTCGAGCGTCGGACCTCTATCCGGATCTCCTAGAAGGTGGAGTTCATCGAAGATTACTAGGCTTAAATCATCGATCCAGGGAGCTTTATGCCTCAACAAGCTATCCGCCTTCTCATTCGTCGCCACTATGACGTCGTAATCCGCCAGCCATGGATCCGATGAATCGTAATCGCCCGTCGAAATCGCGGCCTTGAATCCAGAGCCTTTACATAGGAAATTTTTACAGTCTTCTATCTTCTCGGATGCGAGTGCTCTAAGTGGAACTAGGTATAGGATTTTTCCTCCGCGGACTAGGTGGATTGATGCAGCCATTAATGCTACCAGAGTTTTCCCTGAAGCGGTTGGGGTTGCCAAGATCACGTTCTCGCCGTTTAGCACTCCAGCTTGAACGGCTTTCGCTTGAGGTGGATAAAGCTCGACTATTCCAGCTTCCTTCATATTCTTCTTCATGAACTCGGGGATCGGCAGCTCGTCGACAAGCAAGGATGTAAGTCACCTTCCTAGGTCAGTCGATAGACTCCGGGCTTCGGGCTAAAGATCTTACCATCTGAGAGGAGTCTGCTAAGTAGCTTGCTTATCTCAGCATCCGTTAACCCCTTTTCTCTTAATGCCTCTTTGATTTCTTCATCTTCCGCGTAGCCCTTCTCTTCCTGAAGCTCCCGTATAACGTCTAGTAGCATTACGAATTTCTCTCTAACGCTCTTAGGCTTACCCGTGAGGATTACGTCTATGTCGGGTTTCCCTGTTTCAACATCTATTCCGACCTCGGATAAGCTTCTCTTCATCAAATCAATTACGTCGAGCACGTCCTCCTCCGTGACGTATTCTCTCAGCGCGGCTCTCGCCCTCGCTTCAGCTAATCTTATCAAGGACTCGAGTTGCCTAGCGGTTATAGCTACCGTTGAGGTTTGTTGGTAGATTGATCTCATCTGAAGATAGAAGTCTTTGATCAGTTTAGCTGCTGCGGGAGTTAGCTCGGGCTGAATTCTCTTAGCATAGGCGATGTATTTTCTCAGGATTTCAGGCTTGATCGGCGGCGCTGTTATGGCTGTTGCTCTTGATTGGAGTCCCAGTATGTGCTCGGCTAGCTTCTCATCTCTCTCGGGTTGAGGCTCATCTCTCAGGACGAAGATCAGGTCGAATCGCGAGAGGATCGTGATCGGGAGATCGACGTTATCCGTGAAGCTCTTGTATGGGTCATATCTGCCGAGAGCTGGATTCGCAGCTGCTAGGATCGAGGTTCTGGCGTTCAAGGTCGCCACGATCCCTCCCTTAGCTATGCTTATCGTCTGCTGAGCCATCGCTTCATGAATCGCAACTCTATCTTCTGGCCTCAT
>CAZDPL010000054.1:0-6530 GCA_964507345.1 uncultured Nitrososphaeria archaeon | reverse complement strand
GCGTCAAGGGGAAACAGTTTATAGAAGTCGCTGTAAAGACTCTTCTCGGAATGGAAGTTAAAGCAATCTACGACTTCGCATGCGCCAACTGCGGCGGAGAGATAACTGATGCTAGACTTCTCGAGGTAGGGGTATGTCCAAAATGCTTGGAAATACCTGAAAAGAACATAATCAAAGCAGCTGAGATCCTCAAATCTGCTGGAAAGCTTCAGAAGCTCAAGGAGGTTTTAGACTTACATCTCGCTTACGAGGATTTCAAATCATTCTTTAAGAGGGCTTTAGGTTTTGAGCCCTGGGCGCTTCAGGAAATCTGGGCTAAGAGAATTCTTTCAGGAGATAATTTTGCGATAGTCGCGCCTACTGGAATAGGTAAGACTGTTCTCGGATTAATCATGGCGCTCTACCTCTTTTCCAAAGGCAAGAGATGTTACGTCATTGTTCCAAGCAGCATTCTCGCTCAACAGCTCTACGAAAAAGCTCTAAGCTTCGCTGAGAACGCTGGGATAAAGAGAAAAGAGAAAATCATAACCTATCACGCAGGTTTATCGAAGAGCGAGAAGGAGAATGCTCTAGAGAAGATTAAGGAAGATGGAAAAATACTGTTGATAACGACCGATAGATTCTTAGTCGATCATGGAGACATACTCGCTGGAAAGCACTTCGACTACGTCTTCGTGGATGACGTAGATTCGTTCCTCAAATCCCCGAAAAACATCGATAAAGCAGTCGGACTCCTTGGACTCAGGCCAGAAGCAGTTGAAGACGCTCTAAAACTCATCGAACTCAGAATAAAACTCGCAAAAGCCTCAGCGAAAAACTTGATCGAAGAATACGAGAAGCTTGAAAGAAAAGTTGAAGAAGAGAAGAAAAGGAGGAAAGGTGTTCTAGTCGTATCCGGGGCGACGATCAAGGGAAGGAAGACGAGGAGGCTAATGATATTCGAGGAGCTACTCGACTTCGAGGTCGGGAGATTCCAAGAATTCGTAAGGAACATAGAGGACATGTATCTTGAAGTTGATTCAAAGAAGCTTCTCGACGAAACCGTAGAGATCGTGAAGCGGCATGGGGGAGGATGCCTTGTATTCACACCACACGCTCTTGGAAGAGCTTTTGCTGCAAAGGTTGCGGAGGCTCTCGAGAAGGCAGGAGTAAAGGTATACCTCTATGAAAAGATGGAGACGGATATACTTCAGAAGTTCTCGGAAGGAGAATATGATGTAATGGTAGGGTTAGCGGCGTCGAGAAGCCCGCTTACGAGGGGAATAGATCTACCAGCCAGAATAAGATACGCGGTCTTCGTCGGAGTACCGAGAAGAGAGATCCACATAGACAGAGACGAGTATAACCCAACAAAACTCCTCATCCTGATTAACAACCTACTCCCAGCGCTGAATCAAAAAGAAAGATCGGAGGCGGAGATCACCGCAGCTAAACTCATGAAAATCGTTCCATTGAGCAAGGATCTTGTTGAGAGGATTAAGACGGCAACCAAGAAAGGTGAAAAACTGGAGGGATTCGAGAAGTATGCTCAAGACGTCATACTCTCGGCGAAAAACTTCCTGAAGAAGATTTTAACTCAAGACCTAATGAAGAAGATAGAATCCGAGCTCGATATCACCCTCAGACCAACCGAAGACGGGTTCTCGCTAATAATCCCAGATACCACTGGGTACATTCAGGCATCGGGAAGAACTTCGAGGCTTTACCCATATGGAGTGGCGAAAGGAGCAAGTATAGTGCTTGTAGATGATGAGAAAGCATTCAAAGGGCTCGTTACGAGGCTCAAGGCGCAGCTTGAGGAGATAGAGTTCACACGCTATGATCCTGACTCCGCCCGCCTCATCTTCAAGCAAATAGACGATGAAAGAAGGATCATTAGGGAGATAATTTTGGGGAAAGTTGAGCTAAGAGCTAAAGATATCATCCGAGCAGCCTTAATGCTAGTCGAATCCCCGACTAAAGCCAGAACCATAGCATATCTCTTCGGAAGACCCTTCAGGAGAAGACTCGGAAACCTGACCGTATACGAGGCGACGATCGGAGGAGTGGTCGTCGGAGTAACGGCGACGCAAGGCCACATAACCGACCTAATAACCGGTGTCGAGAGGGGGATTCATGGAGTCGAGAAAATGAATGGAAACTTCGTGCCAGTCTACGGGGTGATTAAGCGATGCATGAACTGTGGAGATCAATGGGCGGATGGAGATAAATGTCCGTCATGCGGCTCGGATGAGATATTCAATAAGGAAGAGATAATCGAGGCCATTAGGAAGCTTGCTCTTCAGTATAATGACGTATACATCGCCACGGATCCAGATGCTGAAGGAGAGAAGATAGCATACGACCTCATGTGCATGATTAAGCCATACAACCCGAACATCTACAGATTGGAATTCCACGAAGTAACCAGAAGAGCCATGCTCACAGCCCTACAGAATAAACGAGAAGTAAACTTGAACCTAGTTAAAGCCCAGCTCCTAAGGAGGATAGAAGATCGATGGATAGGATTCGAACTCAGCAGAAAGCTCTGGGATAGATTTGGAAGCAAATGGCTCTCAGCTGGCAGAGTTCAAACACCAGTTCTCGGATGGATCGTAAACGCAACCGAGCAAGCTAGGAAAAAGATCAATCTCCTGAGAATCAGATTAAAGGACGGCGTATTGATCGAAGTTGCGGATCCAAAGAACCTAGAGGAGATTTTGAAAGCATGGGAGGATAAGAGGCTCAAGGTCTCGGTAAAGGAAGTCGTAGAGGAGGAGCGAGTGATTAATCCGCTTCCACCTTATACCACGGACGCTCTACTCAGAGACGCATTCACCTATCTAAGGCTATCAGCTGCCGAGGCTATGAGAATCGCACAAGAACTCTTCGAAGCAGGTTTGATAACCTATCATAGAACAGATGCGACCACGGTCTCTCAGGTAGGGTTAGGCTTAGCAAAAGATTACCTTAACCAAGTCGCTCCCGGAGAATTCACTCCCAGAACGTATAGGGTCGAGGGCGCGCATGAATGTATTAGACCTGTTAAGCCGCTTGACGCTGAGAAGCTTAGATACTACATTAAGATCGGGCTTCTAACGATTCCAGCTAGAAGATTAACTGAAATCCACTTCAAGATGTATGACCTAATTTTCAGAAGATTCATCGCGAGCCAATCTAAGCCTGCGAGAGTGAAGACCCAGAAATTCAAAGTAGAGATAATGGGAAACGAGGTAGAGGTATCAAGAGACGTCGAGATAATCGAACAAGGATTCCTAAAGTTCTTCAACATTATCAGAATAGGAGGACGAGTCGCCGAAGGCGTATACGATGTCGAAGAGCTCGAGGTGAGAAAGATTCCGGCGACGAGGCTTCTAACCGAGGGCGATACCGTAGCCCTCATGAAGGAGAGGGGTATAGGCAGACCAAGCACCTACAGCAAAATAATCGAAACCCTGCTTGAGCGAGGATACGTGATAGAGAGAGCTGGAAGGCTTATCGCGACTAGGAAGGGGATCACGATCTACAAGTTCCTAATCGATAAATTCGGCAAATACGTCTCAGAAGAACTTACAAGGAAGCTCGAATCAGACATGGACTCAGTCGAGAAAGGATTAGCCGATTATCAGGAACTTCTCAGAAAGCTATATGACGAAGTAATAGAGATAAGAAAGACCCCCGTAATGGTGGAGGCATCAAAATCGTAAGAAAGGTCGAAAGAGATGAGCTACAAGCTTCTAGGAGAGGGAGTCCTAGTCCTAAGAGATAGCTACGACGAATTCCCAGAAGTAGATTCAATAGCCTTTGATTGCGATGGAACTCTAATCGACGCGTCGAACTCATACTACCTAGCCACGAGACTCACAACATGCATAATACTCAAAGAACTCTATGGATTCGAATGTAAGCTTGGAAGGGACTTCGACGAGACGGTCAAATTCCTCGAAATGCTCGGAGGCTTCAATAACGATTGGAATAAAGCCGCAGTAATGATACAAGCAATCTTCCTGCACTTAGACGATGTAAAAGCGAGGAAAAACAAATTAGAACGGATAGAGATAGAAAGCTATCTCAAGCAAATCTCTGATCAGGAAAGCAGCCCTCAAATAGTAAAAGATGCTCTTGCGTGGATGAAAAAGATAATCTCCGAGAATCTGGGAAAATTCATGACCCGCAGGGATTTAGAGAAAATCCTAGACGAAGAAGCTGAGAAGCGCGGCAGATTAAATCAATTAAGGGAGCTTAGGGAGAAGCTTGGACCAATAACGCGATATGGAGAGGGAATGCTAACGACCCTCTATGATGAAATCTATCTCGGAGAGCAGGGTGTGAAGGCGAAGTATGGAGGAAAGCCAAGATATGTTTCTTGGAGCGGCGCGATCGAGAGAGAAAAAGTGCTCATAAATGAAGATACTCTAAGAGAACTCCAACAGCTTATTCCAAAGGGTTTAGCTATTATAACTGGCAGAGGTAGATGGGAAGTCGAGAGGACTCTGGGGCGGTTAATAGACTACTTCAACTTAGATGCATCCATCTTCGTGGCTGATCAACGTGAAGAACGCGAGAAGCCCGATCCTCTACTTCTAATAGAATGCGCTAGAAGAATGAAGTCGGAGAAGATACTGTATGTGGGAGACTCAGCCGAAGACCTGATTATGGTTAAATCCGCCGTAGAAAAAGGATTAAACGCGCTATTCGCCGGAGTGCTAACAAATGAAAATGCTTTAGGATTCTTTGTCGAGAAAAAGGCCGAAGCCATAATGGAGGATGTAAACGATCTACCAAGGTTATTCAAGAGAGAAGAAGCACTCTGGAAGCCTTTTTAGAAAGAAAACGCTAGATTGAGCTCAGGAGGAATCAAGTAAATGAAGGTCAAGCTAATAGACACGATGCGAGATTTCCTCATGTATTGGAGAGGATACTCTGGGAAAAGTGGCGAAGAGATGTTTGGAGGATGGCTCACGAGCTATATCGCGAATTATCCTGAAATCTTAATTGCGGAAGTGAATTATAATCGAAGCCTAGAAAATCTTAGCAAGAAAATGATTGAAGATGTTTTACCAAGGCTGGATCAACTCATTCATGAGATAATTGAAGCTTGGATGAATTTTCTAGGAGCGTTCGATGAAGTATCGTCGAAGGCGGTCGAAATGCTTGGAATTCGCTTAAAGCCTCTCGTAGCGCTCTATATCGGGTCTGGATGGAAGAAAACCATTACCACAGTTCTAGATATTCCCGTACTGCTGTTCGATCTCGGAGGCTTAGCAGAACTTGGCTGGATTAGCGAGAGAGCCGTGAGAGGATTAATCGCATTTACCTTCGGTCAACTCTACCACATGCAACAGAGGGGTGGAGTAACTGTTCTTGAGAAGCTTGAACATGATCCATTCTTCAGACTCTACAGCGAGGGACTCGCCCAACTCTCCGAGCACCAGATCTTAAGACAGGAATCTTGGCATGGCGTCGAGCATGAAGAAGATTGGCTAAGAGATTGTAGAAAGATGGAAGAGGAACTGGCGAAACAATACCTTGAGAAAGCCGAAGCTGGAAACGTTGAAGCATTCTACGATCCGAGGAGAGAAGTCCTCGGCATTAAGCTTGCTGGAAGATACCTAGGCTACCAACTGATGAAAAACCTAACCGAGAAAGGCATCGATCTAGAGAAGGCGGCAGCCCTACCAGAGTCTGAGGCGAGAAAGCTTTCGAAGGAGTTCTTAAAAGGGCTGGTTGAGAAAACTTAGAATATGAATCAATTTTCCGACTATTTCAAGGTTTAACGGCTTTTTGAGCGAAGGTTCATGCGGAATCTTGTGGTCGAAAAATTCCGAAAGTTTAATATATGTCACGAGACGTTAAAGGATCAATGGAGCAGGTTAAGCTTAAGCGCAGGGGAAACCTCTTCAAAGATGAGACAGGAACACTAGTTCTCGTAAATGACGAGAATGAAGCATATAGAGTTGACGAAATAGTTGCATACATCTGGAGCATTTGCGATGGAAAAACCGTAGAAGAGGTCATAACAGAGTTTGCGAATTTGAGTGAAACTAGTGTAGAAGAGCTTAGAGAGCCTCTCATGGATCTAATAAATAGGCTTAAATCAGCCTCCTTAATAGAGTAAATCCCCGTGTTAGGAACTTAGGCGATAATTCTCAAGTCTATAAGCTGAGTTGCATATATAGCTGGTCGGATATGATGGAGCTAAACGCCATAAATCTCTTGAAAGCCGTAATATCCCTCCTCATAGTAGTCGACCCTCTCGGAAATATTCCCCTATTCCTCGGCATCACGAAAGACCTCTCATCTAAAGAAAGAATGCAAGCGTTCAACACAGCGGTTTTAACAGGCTTCAGCTTACTCATGGTCTTCGCGGGCGTGGGGAACTGGGTTCTCAAGATATTCGGCATAGAACTATACAGTTTCAGAATCGCGGGAGGAGCGCTCCTACTATTCATCGCCTTAGAAATCTTAATGAAAACAAGTTACGAAGCAAAGATCTATAGCCCCGAAGAAGCCGGAGCAGTTCCGCTCGGAGTTCCATTACTCGTGGGCCC
>CAZDPL010000053.1:0-6941 GCA_964507345.1 uncultured Nitrososphaeria archaeon | reverse complement strand
CGAGCCGAGAGGATTTAATGCTACATGCGATATGAGCTTTCTAGTAAACGAAGCCAAGATTCCATCGATAATACTTGGACCTGGGAGCTTGACTCAGGCACACGCCGTAGATGAATGGGTTTCGATAAAGGAGCTTGTATTAGCTGCGAAGATTTATTCTGCAATAATGTTGAATATTCTCAAGGCAGAGGGCTAGCTAGACCTTTTCGTAGGCCTCTCGCTTTTCCTCATATTCTTCTCTCGTCATCCATACTCTGGCAGGAGAGCCCTTTACAACAGAGTTCGGTGGAACATCTCTCGTAACAATTGATCCAGCAGCAACTACAGCGTTTTCACCTACTTCTATTCCAGCGATTAAGATTGATCCCGCTCCGATTATCGCTCCTCTTCTGATCTTCACTCCGATGAGCCTTTTGCTTACGGGGTAGAGATCGTTTGTCACGACAACGCCTGGGCCTATGAAGACGTCATCCTCGACGATGGATAGATGCGGAAGGTATACTTTAGATTGGATGTTGACGTTTGATCCTACGGTAACTTGGCCATCGAGTTGGGTGAAGCTCCCTATCCTACTCTTTGCCCCAATTTTCGATCCTTCTCTGATCATAACGCAGTGACCTACTTCTACCTCATCGCCAAGTTCTGCTTCCTCATAAACTACGGAATAGCTTCTGATGATGCATCGAACTCCTATCTTCGATCCAGAGCTGAGCTCGTCGAGTTCTTCTACGCTTTTGGGAGCTTGTAGAAGTTTGCTCCTCGCGGGATAACCTATGTAGACTAGGTGATCGATTATCGATTCATCCCCGATAACGGTGTTTCCGAGAATCACCGAGGCTCCTATTACTGTTCCGCGGATGACCGCTTTCCTCGACTTGAACCCTATAAGCATGCCTAAACTTCGCAATGATAATACTTATCTTTAGTCGCCCGAATGATAACTAAGATGAAAGCAGGATCTCTGATAAAGAACTTCGATGAGCTAGTGAGAATGCGCAGCGGAAGGCTGGCCGCGATCAGGAGAAGACTTTTGGAAGCAGCCGAACTCGGAATAAGAAGCGTCATGCCTGAGAACTTCATGAAAAAGCTGAAGGTCAGGGGAAATGCATTGAAAATCGATGATACTGTTAAGCTGGATCTCAGAAGATTTGAAGACATAATCGTTCTAGGAGCTGGCAAAGCTTCGATCGGAATGGCGCGCTACGTAGAGAAAATTCTCTCAGACAAAATCTCGGGAGGATTAATAGTAGCTCCGAAAGGCCAGCATGAAGATCATGGTTTAAAGCATATTGAGGTTGCCCCATCGACTCATCCACTTCCCAGCGAGCTTGGACTAAAAGCATCTGAAAAAATGATGGAATATGCTGAATCAGTTACAGATAAGACGCTCGTCTTGTTCCTGCTTTCAGGGGGAGCTTCAGCTCTCCTACCATATCCAGCGCCTCCAGTCAGCCTTGAAGATAAGATTAAGGCGACAAAGCTTCTCCTAGAAAGCGGCGCAACCATCGATGAAGTGAACACCATTAGAAAGCATTTATCGATGATTAAAGGTGGATGGCTTGGGAAGAAGCTTTCGAAAGCCCGAGTAATCTCGCTGATACTTTCAGATGTCGTGGGGGATAAGATTGAAACGATAGGCTCAGGTCCGACAGCACCTGATCCAACGACGTTCAAGGATGCCTATGAGATCTTAAGGAGATACGGAATCTGGGAAGATATGCCTGAAACCGTTAAAGAGAGAATCTCCAGAGGCGTGAACGGGGAAATCGAGGAAACACCTAAGCCTGGCGATCCAGCCTTCAAGAAGATAACGAACATAGTGATAGCCAGTGTAAGCGATGCCTGTCAAGCCGCCGCAAAGTATCTGAAATCCAAGAAGTTTAGATGCAACATCCTAACCAGGTTCATGGAGGGAGAGGCATCCCAGATCGGAGTATTCTTCGCAGGAATCTTAAGAGAACTCTCCGAGAAGAAAGGAAGACATGCCGTGATATGTGGAGGAGAAACCACGGTAACCGTTCGAGGAAAAGGGATAGGCGGAAGAAATCAGGAGCTAGCCCTAGCAGCATCGATTAAGATAAAGGATCTGAAGAGATGCGCACTAATCTCAATTGGAACAGATGGTGTAGATGGTGTATCTGACGCCGCTGGAGCGATTGTTGATTCCGAGACCTATAACGATGCCCTGAGGAAGAACTTGAACCCAGTTAAGTATCTTAAAGAAAATGATTCGAACACCTTCTTTAAGCAAGTTGGAGGCGCAGTATATACGGGGCCAACAGGAACCAATGTGGGCGATTTCGTGATTCTCGCTTCAGAGGCTTAGCCGGATAGCTTAAATCCTGCATTTATTGAGGCTTTATGGGAGCGATGAGCCTCGAATCCTTGATCGACATGATTTATGGTAACCTATTCTGGCTTGCGGTCGCCGTATTCATCGCCATTATAATCTACGTGATATACGCTTCCCTGGAAAAAGGTTAGGGAGGTATGAGCTTTCTAAGAGAAGCTGACGCCGCCTATGTTCAGAAGCTGTTCAAGAGATACTACATCGAGAAAGCCGAGGAAATCTATGTTCCGAGCAGGCTGCAGGAGAGAGAATTCGGATACTTCACCTTTGGAGAAAAAGTGATGGTAAGGCATCTGAGCTTCAGCACTCCAGAGGAGCTTAGAGAAATGCTGATCGAAAAGGCTCCATTACACGTTTACAATTCTTCAGCATTCTATAAGTATCCTAGAGCTCCGATGGAGGAGAAGGGGTGGCTTGGAGCTGAGCTTGTTTTCGACATAGACGCCGACCACCTGAAGACGCCCTGCAAGAAAAACCATGACTTTAAGATCTGCAAAAATTGCTTAACAGACTATCCCGTCGAAGCTGAAAGATGCCCTAAATGCGGCGGACAGCTTGAAAAAGTTGAGTGGGTGTGCGAAAAATGCTTGGAAAGCGCGAGAGAAGAAGCTAGAAAGCTCCTCGAAATACTTGAAACAGACTTCGGATTCAAGAACATTCGAATGGCATTTTCCGGGAATAGGGGATACCACGTCATAGTCTCAGATGAAGAAGTATTGGATATGAATCAGCTGGAGAGGAAGGAGATAATAGACTACATCACGGGCACAGGGTTGGAGGCGAGATTTCTGGGATTAGATAAGCGTAAGGTCGTAATGGATTATGCTCCAGATCTAGGCGAACCTGGATGGAGGGGGAGAATAGCTCGTTCAGCTCTCGAAATCATAATGACCTATAGCGGAGATGAACTCTATGAGCTGACGGAAGATGAGAAAGCCTATGAAGTGGTGGAAGAATTTGAAAAAGTTAAAGATCTATGGATGGAGAAGCCTCCCTGGAATGTTTTAAAGCAGTCTACTAGAAGGTTTCTACTCGAAGCAGCTAAAGAACGAGCTGCATCCCATATAGACGTCGTAGTGACGCAGGACGTACACAGGCTAATCAGGCTGGGGAACTCCCTAAATGGGAAGACAGGCCTCATGGCTAAAGTATTCGATCCAAACTATCTAGATGAATTCGATCCCTCAAGCGATCCAGTCGCCCTACCAATGGATGACGAAATCCATGTTAAGATAATAAGATCGCAGGAAGTTCGATTAGCAGGCTTCGAGCTGCAGCCAGTTAGCAAAAAGATCTTAAGATTGCCGATAGCCGTTGCGGCGTTGCTTCTTTGTAGAGGGGTGGCCACTTTACCCTGAATACCGAATTTTTCGGATAACTCTTTATAGGGATGGATGGAGCATAATCTCGTCGGAAAATGGCAAACGATCCAGAGAAAGATGTTTACGAGATTCTCAACGATATTTGGAGAAAGGAGAATGAAGAAGAAGGATTGGCGAAGCTTCCCGAGGATCTCGCTGAAAAGCTTAGAGAATACGTTGGAAGCATTAAGCATTATCTAAAAGTTTCGGATAAGGAAACACTTTCAGCCGAGATAAGAGAGGCGGCGGCCAACGCGGTCACGAAGCTTGTTCAAGAAATCTTCGAGCTAAGGCTTAGAAAAATTCTGAGACATGTCCTGAGGAACGAGGTTCCCGAAAACCTCTATGGATTTGAGCTCAAGTTTTATCCAAACATGCTTAAACTGATCCAGGATTATAGGGATGCTGTTCAAGAAATGGCCACAGCGGCAGCGTATCAAGATTGGGAGCAGATAAGAAGCAAATATGAAGTCGTATGCTTCCTCAAAGACGTTTCACAGATAGTTGGACCGGATCTCAAGGTTTATGGCCCGTTTAAGGCTGGAGACATCGCTACGCTCCCCCTCGAGAATGCTAGAAATCTTGAGATGGCGAATATCGTTAGGATAGTTAAGGTGCTTGAGCCAAAATTGTAGGACTTGAATAAATCTCCTCTCCGTCAATTGAGAGCAAGATCGCTCCAATGATGAGCTTCTTGATTTGGCCCTCGAAGGGAGTTAGGATCTTAAGATAGTTTTTCCTAACATTGAATGCTACTAGCAAACCTATTCCAGCGAACATTTCCTCCACGTCGTGTAAATAGCTTAACAGACCTATCCGCTTCTTCGCAAGCTCTTCCAAGCCTTCAGCTCCACTTGAGTCGAAAACTTCGCCAGATTCCTTAGAGTATTCCTCCAAGATCCTATTGATGTACATTGAGATTCTTCTCGGATCGCTGAGGCCGTTTAGGGTTAGAACGTTAAGCCAGCTTATAGGAATCTTCCTCACAAGAGATTTCCTCAAAAACCTGTTATACGCTATCTCGCGTAATCGCCTTCGAGCTACCTGCTCCCTTTTCCTCACCTTGAAAGGCGGCGGAAGCTCCTCATAGGATGCACCCACTTCCTCACAGGTCTTCTTTAGTTCATCTGGCAGCGGGCCTATCGAAGCTAGAAAGTCGGGTTTCAGCATGCTTAATAGTTGCTGCTTATGTTTGATCGCGGCATCCCCCGAAATCCATCCATCAAAATCTACTGAGATTCCGACTTGAGGATACTTGTTTTCTAGCCGTTTGATCAAAATCTCTGTTGCGTTTATATGCTTTTCAACGAGCGGAGTTGGAGAGGTGTATCCGACGGGCTCTCCAGACTCCATCTTAAGATAAGAAATGTCTGGAACGGGAGACTTGAGAAAAGCGTAACCAATCGTGGTCGGGGGGCAGATATTCGATTGACCTAGATCTAAATCGAGATAAATCGCCGCTCCAAATTTTCTAACCAAGTTATTTGCTAGAAAAGTTGCCAGACTAGTCTTTCCAGAATCCACTCCGCCGTAAACGCAAACCTTAACAGGTTTCGCGGAAATCTTCTCAGCAAACTCCCTCCACTCAGCTGGAATCGTATCTCCGTCGATTATTTCGATGCCGCCGCCCTCGCCGTAAGTGCATTCTATAATGGAATCCCTTTCAGCGTATATCGGCCTAGATCTCCAGCTCTTAACAATTAGCCTTTTCTTCGAGGATAATGGGCATCCGAGTATTGATGCTTTTCCTTCAATGAGGATAGCTGACGCTGGGCCATGAAGGATTAGCGTGTTTCCTTCTTTGAGTTCGATGCGTTGCATTTCCCTCTTTCACCTCTACCTGAGCTTTAGGAGATTCTTTATGGAAAGCATTAAAGCCGAGTATTCATCTTTACTCATGTCTCTAAGCTTGGGAATAAAGCCTTTACTCGTGAAAGATTCATCGCTCACGATTATCGTAACCTCCTCACCCCAGAGTGCTTTTTCAAGCTTCGATAAGATTTCTTTTACGATCTTGAAATCCGATGCCGCACCTATTATCACGTATCTCCTCTCAGCATCTCGATGAGATTTCATGAACTTGCTAATATCCTCAACCAGCTTCTCTACGAGACCGTATCTCCCAGTTTTAATGACCTTGTTATCGATGAGGAAGACGACGCCCATATTCTTTCCAGGATCCACCGCGGCGATCGCGTTCCTATAGCTCGACCCTACTAAGCACAATTCTACAGCCTTTTCCACGAGGGCTTCAACGCTATCAAAGTCTTCTTTGTAGAGTATTTTCCCGCGATCTATCTCGAATCTCTCGTTTCTACTCATTATAATGACGTCTACATCGAGGGGGAGTTCCTTCGGATCGGAGACGTGGATCACCTTCGCTCCGAGTTCAGAGGCCGCTCTCCTCACCATCGCTGAAAACCTCATGTCAAGCGTTATTAGCCCGATCTTCGGCTCCATCCTCCTCAAAATATCGCCCAAAATCTATTGTCTAGGCGCTCTAATATTTATTAAAGGCTCATGCGCTCAAACCAAAGGAGAATAATTAAGGAATAAAGCACTTGAGAGAGTGAGGGCTAATGGGGCGTAGGCGTAGGAAAATCATCAAAAAAGTAGTCAAACCATTTCCAAAGGTATTCGTCTGCCCGATATGCAATGAGCAAGCAGTAACAGTATATCACGAAGAAGGAGCTGAATACGCGAAAGTCGTTTGCGCAAATTGCAAAGTCAGCGCTGAAGTTAGGTGGCTACCATCCTACATGCCTGTGGATGCTTACGCCGAATTCTATGACATCGTAACAGGCGCAAAGAAGCCTATTGAGGTAACAGTACAGCAATCAAGCCAAACTCAACAACAAGTATCAGAGGAAAACGCCTCCACGGAATCATCGCCTGAACCCGCTTCACAAACTCAAGGTGAAGCTCATGAAGCATCTGAAAATCGGGAAGACTGAAAGATACCTCCTCGAAAAACTTGAACGAGGCGAAAAAATTCATCTACTTCTACTTGATCCAGAAGAAGTCCCGACCGAAGATGCTGGAAGAATAGCTCGAGAAAGCGAAGAAGCTGGGTCAGATGGAATAATGGTTGGGGGATCAACCTTTTTCTCTCAATCCGTTTTGGATGAATTTGTTAAAGTCATTAAGGAAAATACATCCATCCCGGTTATAATATTTCCAAACAACATCACGAGCATAACAAAATATGCTGACGCGATCTGGTTCATGAG
>CAZDPL010000052.1:0-6949 GCA_964507345.1 uncultured Nitrososphaeria archaeon | reverse complement strand
TTCGCTGGATGTGGATGCGTGCTGAAGAGTTCTAGGAAGATGCTCGGCTTCTCGTTCTTAATGGCCTCGATTAGCTCATCTATATTGCCGTATCCCCGCACAGCCATCTCAGGATCAGAGATGAAGAACATCTTCAACTGGTTGAAGTTCTTACGCCGGGCTTTTGGAATCCTGCCCGAGGCGACCATTATCTTGACTAAGCCTCTCTGAAGATTCCTAGCACCATTCTCCACGGTTGTCGCCGAATGAGCATCCGCATAATACTCTCTCAGCCTACTCATGTAGAAGATGAAGAGATTGAAGAGATAGCTCAGGATTATTAGCGCCATTCCTATTAGGATCGCGAATCCCGCGTTGCCCTGCTCTCTTTCATCATATCCGCCGAACCAGCCTGAGAGATACATGCTGTATCCGATGTAGTAGATTATCGCGGGTATCAAGCTAATCATCATCATTAGGATCACGTCTTTGTGCTTGAGGTGGCCGATCTCATGCCCGATAACGGCTTCGATCTCTTCCCTATCTAAGGTTCTTAAAAGCCCCCGCGTCACGGCAACCATGTTTCCAGTAAGAGGACTGCCATATGCGAAAGCGTTTGGGATATCTATATCGGCCAGCATTAGTCTCGGAGGCTTTATTCCGCTTCTGGCAGCTATCTTAGCAACCGCCTCATGCAGCCAAGGATATTCATTTCTAGTAAGCGGCCTAACGCGGTAAATCGCGTTAATGACATAGGGTCCTATCAACCACTGGAAGAAGTGGAATGCTATAACGAGCCCAAGTATCCCATATATTCCGTAGAGAGGCATTCCGAGATAAAGCAGAACAGCCATGAGAACGAGCGTAGCCAGTCCCGTAACTATCGCCCAAACGCCTATCATCGAAAGCCTAAGCTTCAGCAAGGAGAGACGAGCTCTCTGAGAGAAGCCGCCTCTCATCGAGGCGTCCGACATGATACCTCTGAAATACACGGGTCCATAGCTGACTAATTAACTTTAGCAAAGAACGTACTTTAGGGTAAGCGTGATATTTATGCTATCGTTCTGCATCTTATCATGTCTCTATGCATATGTATAAGTTATAGTGCGGATTGCCAGATGTATGGTGAGGAGCTATGGTTAGAACCACAGTTACCGTCATAAAGGCAGATGTAGGATCGGTGGCAGGGCATCATAGACCTCATCAGAAAATGATCGATTATGCTAAGAGGAAGCTCGCGGAAGCCGAAGAGACGGGGCTTCTAAAGAGCTTCTACGTCTACAGTATAGGAGATGACATAGGCTTGGTCATGACCCATCACAGAGGAGAAGGAGATTCTGAGATCCACAAGCTCGCATGGGATACCTTCAAGGAGATAACGGAGAAAATTGCTAAGCCCTTAAAGCTTTATGGAGCAGGCCAAGACTTGCTAAAAGAATCTTTCAGCGGAAATGTGCGAGGCATGGGACCAGGAGTAGCTGAACTCGAATTCGAGGAAAGAGCATCAGATCCCATCGTAGTCTTTGCAGCAGATAAAACCGAGCCAGGTGCATGGAATCTACCGCTCTACAAGATCTTCGCCGACCCATTTAACACTGCGGGGCTTGTCATAGATCCTAAACTTCATGAAGGCTTCATCTTCGAGATAGTGAACATTCGAGAAGGAACTAAAGTTAAGCTAAAAGCTCCAGAGGAACTCTACGATATCTTAGGACTGCTCGGCACCCCTGGAACCTACTGCGTCTCCAAGGTCTATCGAGCAAGCGATGGGGAGCCAGCCGCAGCAGCATCGATCAGCAGACTCTCCCTACTAGCGGGGAGATATGTTGGAAAAGATGATCCAGTACTAATCGTTAGAGCGCAGTCAGGCTTTCCAGCTATCGGAGAAATACTCGCACCCTTCGCCATACCCTATCTAGTGGCTGGATGGATGCGGGGAAGCCATAATGGACCCTTGATGCCCGTGAGCTTTAGAAAGCATTCAGCGATCTCGTTCTTCGATGGACCTCCGAGGGTTATAGCGATGGGATGGCAAATAGCTGATGGAAAACTCGTCGGCGTGGACGGAGTAGAGCCCGCCGACCTCTTCGACGACCCCTTCTGGGATTATAGTAGGCAGCTTGCATCGCAAATCGCGATATATATGAGAACCATGGGAGAATTCATGCCAGCGAGATTAGAACCCTCAGAACTTGAATACACAACTCTCCCGCAGATCCTTAAGAGGCTGGAGAAGAAATTTGAGCTAATAAAGTAATTCTTGAATTTTCAAATTCTCTTTCCGCAATTTTTTCTGCAAAAATCTTATGCTTTTATGTATCAGCCACGAGCAATTCTAAAATAATATCCTTGAGAGTAGTAATTTTGCTCGGTGACAGAATTGAGTAAGTCCGACTACATAACTTTCTTCGAGGAACCTAAGCCGCCGCTACCTGGGAATGTATTATTTGAGGCATTAACTCCGCCTAGGGAAATTGTTTTGGCCGTTAACCCGAGAGTGACTATCGAGGTTATAGAAGGCGTTTTGAAAGCTGCTAAGGATACTGGAAATGTGATCATACTCGAACTCGCCCTCTCGGAAATGAACTTGAAGGGAGGATATACTGGACTAACTCCTAAAGCATTCGCTGAGAGAGTTAAGAAAGCAGCCGAGAAAGTAGGATGGTATGGATATGTTTTGCATGCAGATCACGTGGTGGTAAGGGAGGGGACGGAAGAAGAGATGGAGAACGTTAAGAAGGAGCTTAAAGCTAGGGTTGAAGCAGGCTTCACCAGCTTCGCGATAGATTCATCCCACCTATTCGATCTAACAAAAGATACGGTTCCAGAACAGCTAAAACGTATTATCGAAACCGGGATAGAGCTCTTCAATTACCTAGATGAGCTGATAGGGCATAGAAACTATGGTAGGGAGGGTGAAGTTGGAGAGATCGGCAAGACAGAGCTAACAGAAGTCTCCGAAGCACTCTACTACGTCGAAACCATGAAGAAAAACGGGATAGACCTGCATTGGCTTGCGATAAACAATGGATCTAAACACGGAGTTTCCGTAGACGCTGAAGGAAACATAATCCCGCAGCTTGGAATAAACATTAAGAGGACAGTAGAAATCGTTCAAGCATTATGGGATCATGGATTCAAGACTAGAATCGCTCAACACGGAATCAGCGGGACCCCACTATACCTCATCGCCGAAAAGTTCCCAAAGGGAATGATCAATAAGGGAAACGTAGCGACATTCTACATGCTCATGGTCTATGACATACTCAGAATATATGAGCCAGAACTCTACAAGAGAATCCACAAATGGGTTATAGACAAATTTGGAGAGGAGGGAAAACCTGAAACCGAAGTCTTTGTTAAGAACTGCAAGCACGCATTGAAGGAATTCTTCCACGAATTCGATAAACTACATGAAGAAACAAAGGAGGCTATCAGAGCCAAAGCTTATGCTGAAACGCTACTACATATCAAAGCATTTGGAATGGAGGAGACCGCGAGGAAGGTGTATAACTACATACGCGAGAATAACATCAAGTACTGGTGAAGACTTCTAAAATCAACAATTTATTTTTGGAAAAATAAACGCGTGGGAAAATATTTTGAAGGAGGAAGTCGGGTGTTTAGAAGTCTTCTTTGATTATCGTTTTCCTGCCGTTTGCCTTGCATCTTTGGACTGCCTTGTTGATTATTTCACGGACTACGGCATCTAGACCTTCAAGAGCATCGGATGCAAGTCTCATGCCTTCTGGCAGCAATTCTCTAACCTTTGACTCGACCACAATACGTTCACGCGCCATGGGCTTCTCACTTATATCTAGGCTGTAAATCTGCTAATTTAGCTTTATGTCTTAGTCGAGATTTGGTGAAACCAGTTTCTGGAAACACATATATACCGAGAGAATAGGTGGCTAGCATATCTCGGATTTGAAGAAGGCTTGCTAGTGCTGCTTCGTCGAGGTCTTGGCCAGCGCCGAGGTTCCTAGATGGCATAGAATGGTTAAAGTCATGGCTTCAACACGATATGCTGGTGTCGGTGATCCATGATTAAGGAGCACATCTTTAGAGCATATGACATAAGAGGAATTTATGGTCAAGATCTAACAGAAGAAGTCGCAAGGCTCGTGGGACTAGCTTATGGAACCCTTCTCGGAAATAAGGGTAAGCTGGTAGTCGGTAGAGATGTTAGGATAAGTGGAGAAGTTTTAGCGAAAGCGGTCGCGGAAGGATTGTCTCAAGCTGGATGCGATGTGCTAGAACTTGGAGTAGTTACGACGCCCATGGTATATTTCTCGACAATCCATTTCAAAACTGATGGAGGAGTCCAGGTAACAGCGAGTCATAATCCACCCGAATGGAATGGGTTTAAACTCGTAAAACCGGGTGGCGCGACTCTCTCGGCTGGAGCTGGAATGGAGCAATTGAAGGAGATGATTTTGAAGAAGAAATATCGGGAAGCTGAGAGAAAGGGGTGGATCGAGAAAGTCGATGCGGTTACTCCCTATGTAGATTTCATGACGTCGAAGTTCAGGTTCGAGAGAAGGCTGACGATCGCCGTAGATTACTCTAATGGAGCTGTTACGATACCCTTCCCGAAGATAGCTGAGAAACTCGGCCTCGAGTTAAAGGCGATAAACGATGTGCCAGATGGAAGGTTCCCTGGACATTTGCCTGAGCCTAATGAGGAGACTTTGAAGGATTTGCAGAGATTCGTTGTCGAGGTTGGAGCGGATTTCGGAGTCGGATTTGACGGCGATGGAGATAGAGCGGTCTTCGTGGATGATCGAGGGAGAATAGTTCCCGGAGACTTGACTCTCGCGATCTACGTTAAGCACCTCGACAAGAAGGGGAAAGTCGTATACGATGTCTCGAGCAGCAGCGCTCTCAGAGAGGTAATAATTGAGAACGGCTGCACGCCCGTCGAGATAAGGGTTGGAAGAGCATTTATTCTAAATGCCGTAAGAGAGCTTAACGCCGTAATCGGCGGAGAAAAGAGCAACCACTTCTACTTCCCCGAGATCTGGGGATTCGACGACGCGGTCTACGCCACTTTGAGAATGGCTGAGATACTATCCAAGACTGGCAGAAAGCTTTCCGAACTCGTTGATGAGATACCGAAGTATCCCGCAACCCCGATAAGGACATTCGATTGCCCCGATGAGATTAAGTCGAGGGTCGTCGAGGAAATCGCCAGGCAGTATGAGGGTAAAGCCGCGAAGGTCAGCACGATAGACGGTGTGAAAGCATACTTTGATGATGGATGGGTTTTGATAAGGCCGTCGAACACGATGCCGCAGATCAAGATGACAGCCGAAGCGAAGACTGAGAAGAGATTAAATGAAATCGTTAAAGAAGCGGAGGAGCTTATCCGCGAAACGGTTAAAAAGTTTCAAGATCAGCGGTAAACCCCGATGCAGCTGAGGGTAGCCGTAATCGACAGAGAGAAATGCGACCCCAAGAAATGTAGCCAACAGTGTATCCGATTCTGCCCAAAGGTTAGAAGCGGAGTCGAAGCGATAAAACTTGGAGAAGACGGCTACCCAATAATAGTTGAACCACTTTGCATAGGCTGCGGAATCTGCGCCGCGAAGTGCCCATTCAAAGCAATAACGATAGTTAATCTTCCGCGAGAGTTGGAAGGAGACTTAGTTCATCAGTATGGGCCGAATGCTTTTAGATTGTATAGGTTGCCTTATCTAGAAGCTGGCGCAGTAGTGGGCTTGATAGGAAAGAATGGCGTTGGAAAAACCACGGCTCTTCAAATCTTGGCAAATGTTTTGAAACCAAACCTCGGGAAGCTTGACGGTGAAGTAGACCTCGAGGAGGTGGCGAAGCAGTTTAGGGGAACGCTGATACAGGATTATTTCATCAAGATAGCGCAGGGGGAGATTAAGATAAGCTATAAGCCGCAGTACATAGACAAGATTCCGAAAATCGTTAAAGGAAAAGTTGGAGAGGTTTTGCGGAAGATTGCGAAGCCTGAGAAACTTGAGCAGGTAGTCAAGATGTTTGAATTGGAGCATTTGCTGGATCGCGAGGTGTCTGCTCTTAGCGGCGGAGAGCTTCAGAGACTCGCCTTAGCCGCCTGTCTTTCTCGAGAAGCGAATACGTTCCTGATAGATGAGCCATCGAGCTTCCTCGATATTAAGCAGAGGTTTAGAGCAGCTGCTGCGATAAGATCCCTCCTAGCTGATGGCGTTAGAATACTGGTCTGCGACCACGATTTAGCTGTCCTCGACTATCTCTCCGACAAGATCTTCGTAATCTACGGGAAGGCGGGAGTATTCGGAGTCGTATCAGGGCCATTTGGAGTAAGGGAGGGGATAAACATCTTCCTCGAAGGCTATATTCCCACCGAGAATGTTAGGTTCAGGTCGGAGAAGATAATTTTCCAAGCTAGGCCGCCTTCAAGCATCGAGGAAGCTGAGAGCGGCGTCCCACTCCAATGGCCCGCCATGACGAAGAGTTACGAAGGATTCAAGCTCGAGGTCAAGGAGGGAAGAGCATATCAGGGAGAGGTTATAGGAATTCTCGGCCCGAATGGAATAGGCAAGACTACTTTCATTAAGCTTCTCGCTGGGCTTGAGACGAGTGATGAAGGATATAAGCTCGAGTTTAAGTCTGTTAGCTACAAACCGCAATACCCAGAGCCCAGAGATATGATAGTTGAGCAAGCTTTAAGGGAGGCGGCTGGAAGCAAATTCGATACTGAGTTTTATTGGGGCGAGCTGATTAAGCCGCTTGGATTGGAAAGGCTTCTCGATAGGAATATGAGCGAACTCAGCGGGGGCGAATTGCAGAAAGTCGCTATAGCAGAAGCACTTTCAAGAGATGCTGAAATCTATCTGCTCGACGAGCCGAGCGCCTACCTCGACGTTGAGGAGAGATACCTCATCACAAAAGTTCTCCGAAGAGTTACGAAAGATAGGAGAGCATACACGTTTCTAGTCGATCACGATCTCATGGTTCT
>CAZDPL010000051.1:0-7000 GCA_964507345.1 uncultured Nitrososphaeria archaeon | reverse complement strand
TATGTGTCTTGTTGGCGGAGCTCTGGCGGGGTGGGCTATTGGAGATACATTATATTTTCTAGGCTTGAAGTGGATAGGGGTTTCTAGAGCGGTTCCCTTAACATATGCTTACCCGTTATTCATGATTCCATTAAGTATTCTCTTTCTCAACGAGCCATTAACGGCGAACATTATACTCGGAACAATTGCCATCGTATCTGCGGTATGGCTTATCAGCAAGTCTGGAGAAGATTCTTCTCATGCGGTCTCAGCAAAGATGAGACTCGGTGTAGCAGCTTCGATCATTGCCGCTTTTTGCTGGGCTGTGGGGGCAACGATCTTCAAGATAATGATGAAAACCTTTGATCCCATTTTCATTGCATTCTTCAAAATGCTTATAATTTTGCCATTTCTAGCGGGATACATCTCGTTATCTTCTGGCGGATTCGCTCAGCTATCGTCCTTGGAGAGGCATGAAATCTTGATGGCTGTGGCTGGAGGCATTATCGCGGTAGGCTTTGGAGACATGATCTACTTGATAGGCTTAAACCTCACTCAGGCAAATATCGCCGCACCACTTGGAGCATCAACACCTATCTTCGCAGCGGCCATCGCCGTAGCATTCCTTAAAGAAAAGCCGAACCTCAAAGTAATCCTCGGAATCCTTCTCACAGTTATCGGAGCAGCACTATTGATCACCTGAAAACCATCCCACATATCTTCTCCAAAACTTAGGCGAATACGTAGACCTAAACTCTTCTAGAAAAGTCAGTTCACGGCCCTTTTCCTCATAATTTGCTTTGTCTTTTCTCTGAAAAATTTATCAGGAGAAATAGACTCGACTTAATCAGAGGGGTATGAAGAAGGAGAGGGGACGCATTCCATTCGTCCCCTCACCTCATGACGTAGTTGAGAAGATGCTTTCTTTAGCGGATCCTAGATCTGACGAGCTATTAATCGACCTCGGATCAGGCGATGGCAGGATCGTTATCTCTGCAGCAGAGAATTATAGATGCAGCGCGCTGGGCGTTGAGATAGATAAGGACCTCGTTGGAAAAGCGAGGGAGAAGATTCTTAGGAAGTCGCCGATTAATGCTCAGATAGTTCATGGAGACCTGTTTAACTTTGATTTTTCGAAAGCTGATGTCGTTACGCTTTATCTTTTGCCTAGCACGCTTGAAATTCTCAAGCCTAAGCTACTATCCTTGAGGAAAGGTGCTAGAATAGTATGTCATGACTTCGCGATACCAGGCGTCAAGCCATCGGACGTAATCTTCACAAAATCATGGTTCACGAACAAAGTTCACAAGATCTATGTTTATGAAATCTCGTAGCACGCAGCGGTCTTTGAGAACGTTAAAATAGAGGTTGTGTCACTAAGATCC
The DNA here is from genome assembly GCA_964507345.1 of uncultured Nitrososphaeria archaeon. Lineage (GTDB taxonomy): Archaea > Thermoproteota > Nitrososphaeria_A > Caldarchaeales > Wolframiiraptoraceae > Wolframiiraptor. Next base: position 5,636 of record CAZDPL010000051.1, on the reverse strand, counting down.
CAGTATGGTGTCACCGAAGCCCAAGACCCTTATAACCATATCTTTGATGATTTTGCTGCTCATAGCTGGATTTTGGATCGCTTATCAACCTGTTGCTGGTGAAAAGCCCCTTGTCGTTGCTACTACGAGCGTGCTCGGAAGCGTTGTTAAAGATCTCGCTGGGGATAGGGTTGAGGTAACTGTTTTGGTGAACCCTGCGGTTTGTCCAGCGCATTATGATGTTAAGCCCAGCGATGTATATGCTGTCGCCGAGGCGAAATTGATCTTCTATCATGGAATGGAGAATTGGCTTAAGCAGCTTTACGAGACATCGGGATCCCACGCAGAGCTCGTAAAAGTTTCAGGAAGCTGGTCAACCGTTGATGGGATTAAGCATTACTACCAAGAGGTCGCTAAAGCTCTTAATGAGAAATTAGGTCTAGACGTGTCGGAAAGACTTGAAGGGAGGCTTAAGGAACTCGATGAAGTTGCCCAGCAAATTCTACGAGAGGCCGAGAGCCGACATGTATCCTCGATAAATGTCATAGTAATGAGCTGGCAAAGGGATTTTGTTGAATGGCTCGGCTTCAACGTGGTAGGAGAATTCGGTCCACCTGAGAAGCTTTCCTCAGCAGATATAGAGGAGTTGATAGCGATAGGTAGGGAGAATAATGTCGGAATAGTTGTGAGTAATCTTCAGAGTGGGACGGAAGTCGGAGAAACACTCGCGAGAGAGTTAGGAGCGGTTCACGTAATCTTATCGAACTTCCCTGAAAGCGACCCCGAGACCAGGACCCTAGTAGATTTGATGAAGAAGAAAGCCGATAATTTGTTAGAGGCGGTAAACCTCCTAAGCGTAAAAAAGGCTTTATCGCAGACGCGGGGAGAACTGGAGTTTTATCAAGCCCTTGCCTACTCACTTATCGTAATAGCTGTGATAGAGGCCTTGGCACTTGCCTATCTCATATCTGCTAGGAGGAGGAAAGCGTGACCGAGTATGCCGTGGAACTTCATGAAGTATCCACCTACTATCATGGTGAGAAAAGGCCAGCAATAACCAGCGTAAACCTAAAGATTCCTATTGGATCCTTGGCATTAATTACTGGTCCGAATGGAGCGGGTAAGACTACTCTACTGGAAACAATTCTAGGACTTCTTAGGGCGCGTGAAGGATGGATTAAGGTGCTGGGATATGATATTCCAGGGGACTTGCATAAAGTTAGAAGGCTGTGCTCATATCTTCCACAGGATTTCATGAAGCCTCCTATGGAGCCTTTTACTGCGAGAGAAATCGTAGCCATGGGATTGGCTTCTAAAAACTTCATGGGTCGATTATCCGCCTCCGATTGGAAGCTCGTCGATCAAGCCCTTGATCTCTTTGGAATGCTTGAATATGCCGACAAACCATTCGGCAAGCTCAGTGGAGGACAACAACAAAAAGTGTTATTCGCTCGAGCCCTTGTTAGGGAGCCGAAGCTCTTATTACTCGATGAACCCTTCAGCGCAATTGATCAAGAATCCCGAGCATACATCATTGGTGAAATCTTTCCCAAGCTTCTTGAAAAAAGATGCACGATATTACTCGTGAGCCATCATCCCGAACCTTCACTCCTTGAGCCAGATCTAGTAATCGAAATGCGGGAGGGACGCGTGAGGCGGATGGTGATGCAAGATGTCTATGCTCCTCGTTAATTCTCTGATTAGCGGAGTTTTGGCTGGAGGCTTATGTGGATCAATAGGGGTTATTTGCAATAGGCTAAGGCTTACTACGATTGCTTTCTCCATGGCTCATGCGGCTTTAGCGGGCTCGGCATTGGCGTTAGCACTAAACGTGGACATGATATCGTTAGCGATGGGCTTCGCGTTTCTAACAGCAACCATACTCGGCCCTCTCGCCGATCACCTAAGAATATCCCTCGACCTAGTCTCAATGATCCTTTTCTCCCTCTACAATGCCTTAACCTTCATCTTCATAATCATGGCTCCCGGTCCTACGCTCATGACCGAGAGCATAGGCCAGCTTCTCTGGGGAAGTATACTTGCAATCCGCTTCAGCTATATAGCTTATCTAACAACCGCGGCGGTCATGTGCCTAGCATTCATAATCATCTTCTGGGGTAGAATTAGCTCCCTATTATTTGATCCCAGATTAGCTGAAGCCGAGGGAGTGAATGTTAAGCTTTACAAGTATGCGATTTTAATCCTCGCAGGAGCGATAATCACTTTAGCATTGAGGATAACGGGCGGCTTCCTAGTCTTCTCTCTCCTCTATCTACCTGCTGCTGCATCCCTTCAACTCCAAAGCACTATGCAGAAAATGATTTTCTCCTCCTGGATTTTAGGATCCGCTTCGGCCTCGATGGGGCTTGGAATAAGCTTTCTCTTAGATCTCCCCGCGGGATCATGCATCACCATCGCCGCCGTAATTCTCTTCATAAGCGCGATCATTTACTCCAAGCTGAAAGTATTCTCGCTTTATAGAGGTGGTTTACATGCGCGTTAAAAGCATCTTGGATAAGATATTGGAAGAAGCATCCATTCTACACTGCCATATCGGACCATTTCTAGCTCTAGGAGTTAAGGCGGGGCTTAGGGCTATAGAAGTTTTGGGTTACGATCCCTTCAGAATGAGAGCTAGGGTCGTGGTCCCGGCCATCACGACTCCTTACACGTGCTTCGTCGATGGAATTCAATTCATTACTGGCTGCACTCTGGGAAAATGCAATATAGAGCTTCTAGAGGGATCTGAGTTAAAGGCAGTCTTCACCCTAGATTCGAAGAAGCTTGAGCTGAAGGTTAAAGAACCTGTTTTAAAACGCTTGGAAGAGGATTCCGCCGATATAGAAGATAAGGCTAGGGAGATTATGAAAACCAGCTTGCTTGAATTGTTCGAGGAACGGCTTTTCGAGTAGCTTGGATAAAAAATTATTTAAGGTATATTGGAGAAATTTTGATTGACGGATCCTAGTAAAAATCCTGAAGGTGGGTTAAGGAGCTTTACTTGGGGAAATGATATGCAGCGGAATTCGAGGGATGTAGGTAAGAGGCTGTTACGCTTGCTTAAGAACATCCTGATACTATACTTCGCATTAACCCTATGTAAGGCTCTCGAACCATATTTAGCTCCGATTCTGAACCTCGAACTCGGATCGCTCTTAATCGGTAGCGAACTAGTCTTCACAGGAGTTTCGCTTGTGCTCCTAATTTATTTCGGCTATTTCATTCTGCTAGATATCAGGTTTTTCCTGAACCTGGCTAGTAAGGCTATTTCGAGCTGGCTTATCGGAGAAGAAGTCAGTAGGGTGAGGGTTATCGCTTACGATGTCGCTGTGATAATAGCGCTCATCTTATTCCGTGAGCTCGCGACCCCGTTACTAAGATGCATTGAGGGAGTTGGCGCCCCCCTCGCCACGGCGGTTCAGATAATAGTCCTCGCAATAATCTTATTGATGGTATATCATCTAGCTGGGCAACTCTACCACCTGCTTAAAGACAGGATCGAGGGGATCGTTAAAAGCATAGCTGATAGGTTTTCTAGGAAAAGTCCGCGTGGAGAGGGTGGCGAGACTTGAGCGTTACTGAAGTCTTCATGCTCATATTCGCATTGATTCTGATACTCCTAGTTACGGGGAGATATCATAGAAGCGTCGCCGCGCTGATCGGCGCGCTCCTAACAATTTTATTCGGAGTAGAATACGGCATATTTCATCTTCCGCAGATATTGACGGAGCTCGTCGAGCTGATAGACATGAACACCATCCTGCTAGCTATTGGGGTTATGATCTTGGCGGAGGCCGTTGCGCGGACGGGGTTTTTCGAGTTCATTGGATTAAAGCTTGCAAAGCTCGTGGGCAGCAGCTTTAGGAGAATCTCCCTAGTTTTAATAATCCTAACAGCTTTCATTACGGCTTTCGTCACCACGATAACCGCGATGGTGATCATGGGCGCTTTAACGATCTCGCTGGCGAGGAGATTTGAAGCCGATCCCTCAAAGACCATAATCTACGAAGCTGTGATGACGAATGTCGGCGGATTAATGCTCATGATAAGCTCGATCCCGAACTTAATAGTCGCTTCATTTCTCGATTTAGAGTTCATAGATTTCATGGAGATAAGCCTCCCACTCGCCTTGCTAATAATTCTAGCCTCAACACTTTACCTCTATCCAGCCTTAGGCGATCAGCCGACTGCGGTTAGGGAGATCGAGGTCGATCCTTGGTCCGTTATAGAGGATAAGCAGATGTTTTACAGAGCTATGCTGATATTCGCATTGGCGATAGCATTATTCATTCTTCGAGATTTTATAGGAGCGCCCTTGGGGTTAATAGCCATAGGCTGCGCGATCGCTATCCTCGCTCTGGGGAGCCGTGAGCCTGAGTCTATTTTCTCGAGCATTGATTGGGGGACAATCTTCTTCCTCGCATCATTCTACGTGATTGTTGGAGGATTGGAGAAGAGCGGCGTATTGGAGTTATTGGCTAGAGGAGTTTTCTCCATCTCCACGATTTGGACAGCTGCTTTTCCAGCCGTTAATATGTGGATCTGCGCGGCCACTTCCTCGATAATCGATAATATCCCAGTAACCATGATCTTAATACCCGTGATGAAATATGTTTCTCAGCTTGCTCAGATTCCGATAAGCGTCTTGGGTTGGAGCATGATTTTCGGAGCCAACTTAGGAGGAAGCTTGACGCCGATCGGAGCTCCCTCGTGTATTATCGCCGTCGGCATACTTCGGCGTGAAGGCAGATCTGTGAGCTGGAGCGGCTGGCTTAAGCGCTGTTTGCCGTTAGTAGCAATACAACTCTTATTAGCAACCGCCTACACGTTACTATTGCTAAAGTCTTGAGCGGCGAAGTTCAGAAAAAGTATGAGGAACTCAAATCGAGAATCGAGAAAACAGTAAACCCGTATATCACGATTCAGATTCCGATTCCCGAAGACGCGGATAAACAAGACTTCCTTGAATTGGAGAAGGATCAAAGCTTCATAGAACATGTTAAGGAAGAAGCTCTAGCATGGATCGCTCGAAAGAAATCCGCCAAGAAGTAGAGTTTCTAAGCTCTCTAGGAATCTCGAGGCTTTTCTCGGCGAGAACCTAAGAGGAGAAGCTAATAAAGGGCGTCAATTAATGAGCTAACGTAAAATGAGCCGAATCGTGAGAGCTGGCGTATCATTTCCTGAAAACTTATTGAGAGAATTTGATCGAATTATAGAAGAGCTTGGGATAAGCTCTAGGTCTCAAGCAATCCAAGAAGCAATTAGAGCGTTTATCTCGCTGAACTCTTGGAGATTGCTGGAAGAAGATGTAGCTGGAGCGATCCTAGTTCATTACTCACACGATGAGCGAGGATTAGAAGAAAAGCTCACGGACGTTCAGCACGAATTCATGGACATAATACCCTCAGCTCTCCACTTACATTTGTCTAAAGAAGACTGTCTTCTGATAATAGCTGTAAGAGGCAAGGCGTCGAGGGTGAAAGACCTTCTAGGAAGCTTGAGAAAGGTTGGTAGACTTAAGCAAGTGACCCACCTGATTATGCCGACGTATTGAAAGTTAATAGGTAGCTACTAGACCATTAAGTGGACGCAGAGATGTGCTACGCCGTTCCCGCGAAGGTGGTAGAGATACGAGGAGACATGGGGATAGTTGACTT
>CAZDPL010000050.1:0-7025 GCA_964507345.1 uncultured Nitrososphaeria archaeon | reverse complement strand
CGCGATCCCGCAATGGGTCGGAGGATAAGTCGAGACGTAACCTATCTTAAGCATCTACGAGACATCTCCTTATGGAAATTTAAAGATCCTAGCAGCATCATCTCTCAAAATCCGCGAAGCAACCTCTAAATCCTCTTCTAAAGTTAAGCAACTCCTCTCCACGAGTTCTCCAAGAGTTTCCGCTAAAATACGCTTAAAAAACTTCGGGGCACCGTAAGCTTTCTCAGAGACCCAGCAATCGCCACCCCACATGATCTTACCTGAGAGCCCCAGCTCTATCAGCTCTTTTAAGATCATTGGGCATGCCGACGGCGGGATCGTAGGAAGCCGACATAAATCCAAGTAAACATTTGGAAACCTAAACCCAATAATCGCGGACTGCCTAATCCAAGAATATCCTCGGATAAGATTCACCAGGTTCATGGGATCTGATCCCCCCACTCCGTATAGCTCTTTAATGGCGATGCTACATGACTTGAAGAAGGCGCTTCCCATTATCTCCCGAATTCTTCGAACAAGCTCAGAATAGTCCTGTCCATTTTCTAGTGGTTTAGCTATCCAGAGGGGATAAGATTCCTCAAGTATATCCGCGATAGACGGCTCCTTTTCGAGAAGCATTTCTGGAGGATAGGTGTGCTCACGTGTATCCATAACGTGGAGCTGCGCGATTTCTCCAAGAAGCTTTGAAGAAGCGGAACCCATAACAGCTATACCATGAACTACGCGATCTAGAAAAATCTTACCATATGTGAGGAAGGTCAAGTTAGGAGAATATGGGGCCGCTGGGATTTGAACCCAGGACCTCGCGGGCCCAAGCCGCGAATCATAGCCAAGCTAGACCACGGCCCCCTCTATCCCCGGTTAATCGATAGAGCTGGTTTTCTATTTAGAGTTTAATCTAGTTTTTCGGCTATTTCCTAATTTGCTTATGGTTAGGCTCCTTCTATCCTCGGCGCTATTAGATATTCTAGTTTTCCTGAGGGTATTGGGAATCCTAGTTTTATTGGCTTGTTTGTGGTGAGCTCCATTACGAGTTCGTCGCTTAGGGCTGCTCCTGCCTTAACGATCTTCTCGAGGTAATTTATGCTGAAGTGGGCCCAGACTTCCTTATCTGCTTCGATTTCGTAGATTGCTGCGCCGGTCTTCGAGAACTTTATCTGAGCTCCTCCGAGTTCGCCTTTTGCTGCTAGGATTACTTCCTCTGGGTTTATCGTTACTTTTACGTAGTCGCTGAGGGTTTTGCAGTCTCTTATTGCGTCTTTGACTGCTGTCGAGCTTATTCTGGCCTTGGCGTCGAAGGTGAGTCTCGGGGTTACGCTTCTAGTTTCAACGGTTTCAAGCGTGTTGAATGTGAAGATTCTCTGCTTTGATCCCGTTGCATCGACTATGATTATCTCCAGCTTCCTATCGTTCTCGTTGTAGGAGAGGGTTAGGCTTTCTCCGCTCTTAGTGTGCTTCAACAACTTCAATAACTCGGAGAGGCTAACGGTCATCTGGAGCTCTCCCTCGCATTCATATTCTTCTGCCGCTGAGCTTGATAGCTCGAAGTCTACGAGGGAGATGTGAGCTGGATCCATGGCTACGAGCTTCATTCCCTCGCTCGTGATCTTGAACGTCCCCTCATCGGCTACCGCTTGAATAGCCTTAATGAGATCTGAGAAGTAATCCGCGCTTGGCAGCCTCATTCTGAAGGACATTCTATCCCCAAGGTTTGAACAACGCCTCCATATTATATATGTTGATCTACGGATCCGCGGAGATCAAGCTCCTGGTCATACTCGAAGATCTCGAAGAAATCGAGAAAGCCAATCTTGATATATGCCTCCCAAGGGCTTCAATTAGGTTGAAATGAAGCTAGGAATAAGACTTTCCGGCAGGATAGAGTTAAGCTCCGAAGCCGAACGGGTCTCAGCCGAGATCGAGGAAGCTGTCAAAATCTTAAACGACGTCTTGGAGAAGGCGCGTGAGAAATTTGGTGAGGAAGAGGCTGCTGAGCTACTTGGATATAGGCTTAAAGGCAGAGGCGTAGAAGTGGAGATCGCTTCGGGGAGAAGTCTCAGAGCCCACGATGTTCTTTTAAGATTCAAGAATATCCTAGCTCAAAAGATTGGTGTAAGAAAAGTTGGCGTGAGGAGAATCTTCGTAGACGAGCTGGAGGTAAGAGTAAGCGGAAACCACGTCGGAGAGGAGAAGGCTAAATCTCTCCTCAAAGGATTGGCCGAGGTCCGCGAAGAAGGTGGCGATCTGATATTGAAATTTAGCAATTTAACGGATAAGGACTTGAGAGAGCGAGTCGTAGATCGAGCAATCAAGCTTATTAGAGTCGAAGAGGCGAAGGTCGAAGGAGAGAAGCTCGCTCCCTTTGGAACAGTTTTGAGAAAAGGTGAGGAGAAGCCTTTCAAGCTTGCAACCGACGTGGCCGTTGAGGCTGAAAAAAGAAAATGGATAAAACGTTATCCCGGCAGAGGTCAATGGATATTCACTCCGCCGATGGCCGCTCTTCTGAGAGCATTAACCCAGCTTATAATTGAGAAAGTCGCCAAGCCTTTGGGATTTACTGAATGGATGTTCCCAAGGCTCGTTCCCATGGAAGTCTTCAAGAAGCTGACAACCTACATCGAGCACCTCCCCGATGGAGTATTCTACGTCTGTGTTCCTCCAAGAGACCCCTCGGCCTTCGAAGAATTTAAGCGAGAATACGTTTTGAGAAGAGAGCTGAGAACTGATCTGCTTAAAGAAATCCTAGGCGAACCAGAATACATAATGGAAGCAATTCAATGCACGGCCTTCTACCAATTCTTCGGAGGAGAAATAGTTAGAGTAGAAGATCTACCGATCAAAGCATACGAGGTTTTAGGTGGATGGACTTGGAGAAATGAGGCAGGTGGAGTTGAGGGACTCGTGAGAACAAACGAATTCCTAAGATTAGAAATGGTTTTCCTCGGAACGCCTGAAGAAGTAACTGAAATTCGAAACAAGATAGTTGACCTCACCTTGGAAGTAATCGACAAGGATCTCGATATGGAGTGGAGGATCGTCGCAGGCGCGCCATTCTACCTATCGCCTCAAGAGGCATCCAAGAGAATGATAGACATTTCTCACATAAACAAGATTCCAACACTAGACGTCGAAGTCTATCTACCATATCGTGGATCGAGGGAGGAGGCGGAGTGGCTCGAGATAACCGCCGCCAGCGTGCATCGAGACTTCTACGTCAAAAACTTCAGAATAAAGGAGGCGAAGGATAGGGAGATATGGACGGGGTGCACGGGCCATGGGCTGACGCGCTGGGCCGCGGGCTTCCTCGCAAGACATGGCTTCGAGTTCGATGACTGGCCCAAGGAAGTGAAGAGAATTATAGGCGAACTTCCCCAGCCTCCGAAAACCGTTACCTAAAGAGGTTCAGCGATAATTTTCATTACCTCATGTTCCGCTATGCATGGTGATAGCGGAGCTCGACGGTGAGCGGCGTGAAGATCTCGATTCGAGGAGTTTATTCGACGGCTTTGATCAAGCTTCTCCAAGACGCGGGATTCACGATAGTTAATCCCACTAGATCTCAGGTTGAGCGATTCGGAATAACCCTCAGATGCGAACCCGATGTAATGATCGTTGATTCATCGTCAGATAGGCATTGCATAGAGATTAGAGGAGCTGCAGAAGCAGTTCAAGAATTAGTGAATGCTTTGCGAGAAAACTTCGAAGACTTGATAGTTCTTCAAGAACATGCGTCGGAGCCCCTTGGAAGAGCGAGGATAGGGTTCCCAAATGATGCGAAGCTTAAGCTAGATGAATTGCGGTCAAAAGTAACCTACACCGTTCCATTCCATCACTATTGTAGAGCTGGCGGAGAGGGATTATCGAGCATGGTAAGCTTCGCCGAAGACCTAGTTGAAAGAGGCTTAGTCCCAGCCGACGAAATGTCGAGAATGTTCGAGGAGCAGGTCAACCAAATAGCTCCGAGAATAGGCGTAACGATAAAGATAATTCACATAAAACCCAACGGCAGAAGGCTATCCCTAGGTCCATGCAAGGTAGTTTGGAGAAGCGAGAGCAAAGTAAGACTTCAGAGAAGAATCCTAAGCTCCGGCATATACGATGGCTTAGGCGTAGAGAAATCACCTGGAGATTATGCGATAACCGAGATCGTGAAGTTTCAGCCTTGGATGAAGACGAGTTACTATAGCATATCAGGAGAGCTGAAGGGCCATTACTACAATATCTCGACGCCGATCGCGGTTTATCCAGACCATATACATTACTTCGATCTAGAGGTGGATGTCGCGGTTAAACCAAATTCTAAAGCGGAGATAATAGATGCTGAACTTTTAGAAAAAGCGGTCGAGGAAGGGAGACTTAGGAAAGAGCTTAGAGATAAGGCTCTCAAGATCGCTGAGGAGATCGCTTCGAAGCAGCCCTAAGAAACTCAACATACCATATCCTCCTAGTCTCCATAGCTCCTTTCCCAAATCTGATAATCGATTTCACAAGCAGATAAGCTGGAACTATGCTGATTATCGTATGAATTATGTTGAAGACCGCGGTAAATCCCAAGACAGCAGCAAAGGCGGCTACATCGCTTGAGAACTTCATCCCCAAGGTCGCGGAAATGCTGCCAACAGCGATCTTCAACAAGCCTGGAAACATGAACACTATCACAATGTAGTTAAACAAGCTCATCGAAGCCACCCTAAACAGGCAGCCCAGACAAGATCCTAGAAACAAGCTGAATCTAGGCTCTCTCTTAATCCTGAATCCAAGCCAAAGTCCAAGCAGAGTCATCGCAACCGCAATGAATTTCATCGTAGGACCAAGCGGAGAAAACTCCCCCACAAGAAGCAGAACAATCCAGTAGACAACTGATGAAAGAATACCAGTCTTAGGCCCCAGGAGTAGAAAGCCCAAGATAACTGGAATCTCGGCCGCCTCGAACCTGAGGTAAGGAATTATGGGATAGTGTAGGTAAAGTGGGAGGGCGGCTAACAGGGCGGCTAAGGCTCCTATACAAGCAGAAGAGGAGATGAGCAGGCTGGTCCGCATCTTCGCCAGAGAGTTCGTTCAGAGGCAATTAAAAAACTTGAGTAATTACCAATTTTTAGGTAATTAATCCAGCAGCCCCTCGAAAAAGTCTCTGCAGGCTTTCTCATAATCCTCAGGCTCTCCTATATCCACCCAATACCCCTTATACACGAATGCATAGAGCTTTCCTCGATCAGCTAAAACGGGGAAAACGTCCTCTTCTAGCGAGGATGGCATAGAACTAGGTATATAGCTGAAGATCTCGGGATCGAAGACATAGATTCCGGCGTTCACAAGTCCTGGAACCGCCTGCCGAGGCTTCTCTCTAAAGGCTATAACCCTGCCCTCGTTATCTATTGAGACTAAGCCGAATCGACTTGCATCCTCAACCTTCGCTAAAACCATGGTCGCGATGGCCTTTTTCTCATTATGGAAGCTTATCAGCTTGCCTATATCCAGATCCTCATTGAAGAGTATATCTCCATAAACTACAAGAAAAGTACCGTTCAACTTCCTTTCAGCGTTCTTAATAGCACCCGCAGTTCCGAGCGGAACTTTCTCAAAAGAATAATCTATCCTAACTCCAAGCGAGCTTCCATCGCCGAAGTATCTAACTAAATGCTCTCCAAGGTGGCTAACCGCGAGGATGAAGTTGTAAATGCCCTGCTTTTTCAATCGGAGGATAATGTGCTCGGCGATCGGCTTATAGCCCACGGGCATCATCGGCTTAGGAATGCTTTGGGTAATAGGCCCCATCCCGGCTCCAGGGCCTCCGCAAAGTATCATGCACTTCATGGATTCACGTACAAGCTTGTCTTTTATTGCATCGATTATGAACGCAGTTCTCTTCCTAGGTGGGACCCTGCTTTTCAATTCTTCCCATAAATCTGCCGGGAACTCTATACTTGTTCTATGCTTTTGCATCAGGTGTATTGAGGGTTATGAACACATATAACTTTTAAGTACATCCCTCTCGCCGAATTCATACATTCATAAGCAAAGTTCTTAAAGATACAGTTAAAAAGCGAGCGGCAGATAGTAGTTGATCGATATGCTGCGTGTAGGAGTTAATGGGATGGGTAGAATTGGAAGGCTGTTCACGCGGGCGGCTTTCCAGCATCCTGAATATGGGAAGAGCTTTGAGATCGTGGCCTTCAACGATTTAGCAGATAATAAGACGACGGCTTTCCTCCTGCAATATGACTCAGTGCACAGGAAATGGGGTAAGAAAGTGGAGGCGACGGAGAAGGGCATAAAAATCGATGGACAAGAGCTTATTGGATTCCAGGAGCCGGATCCGGCCAAGATTCCGTGGGATAAGGCTGAAGTGGATCTAGTAGTGGAATCTACTGGAAGGTTTACAGATAGAGAGAACGCGGCCAAGCATCTCAGAAACGGCGTAAAGAAAGTCTTGATTTCAGCTCCTTCTAAGAATGCGGATGTAACGATCGTTCCGGGAGTTAATGACGAGATGCTAGATGTCAAAAAGCATGACGTGATCTCTGGTGCATCTTGCACGACGAACTGCCTAGCTCCGATGGTCAAAGTTCTATTGGATAATTTCGGAATTAGGAAAGGCTTCATGACTACCGTCCACGCGTATACGAATGATCAAAGAGTTCTCGACCTAGTTCATAGAGATCTCCGAAGAGCTAGAGCCGCCGCTCTATCGATAATCCCGACTACTACGGGAGCTGCGAGAGCGCTTCACCTCGTAATCCCGGAGGTTAAGGGGAAGCTCCATGGAATAGCTCTCAGAGTTCCCGTCGCAGACGGCTCTATAACTGATCTCGTTGCTATTGTTGAGAAGGAAGTCTCTGTAGACGAAGTTAAGGAAGCTTACAAGAAGGCAGCTGAGGGTAGGATGAAAGGCATACTTGAGTATACGGAAGAACCGCTCGTATCCGCGGATATAATCGGGAACCCGCATTCATGCATCATAGACGGGCTTAACGTAATGGTTCTCGGAGACCGCAATGACATAGTCAAGGTCCTAGGCTGGTACG
>CAZDPL010000049.1:0-7252 GCA_964507345.1 uncultured Nitrososphaeria archaeon | reverse complement strand
GGGATCCTCGAATACTCGTGGCTCATGAAGTTCTCTAGGATTACTTCTCGGATGTAAGTGCCTCTAGGCTTAGCCTCCTCCTTTAGCGAGCCGACCGCCTTTTCGTCTATGCCCATTCTCCATGCGGGAGAACGGATGCTAGCTTTTAAGGAATACCGCAGATCAAGAATCGAAGATATTTAGCGAAAATACGGCGATATTTTCAGGAAAATCCGCTTCTTAACAGAGGCTTGAAAACTCTGTGAAAAATTATTTAGGCGCCTTTCCTCCGTCTCCCTCTTGGAGAGCTAGAAGCCTCGGCGGACGGTGGAGGCTGTGGTCGAGATCGAGATCAGGACGACGCTCGAGAGATTTAGGCGATTCATAATCCTGAACACCTGCTACTCATTTATCCCGAAAGGCTACCTACAGGACCCGAGCATATTTCCCGAGAGGGAGGGAACTCAGGGAAGAATCTACGTTGAAGCTCTATCAAAACTCGATCTGGGAACGATTCGAGACATCAAGTTCGTGAAGGCCTATGAGGTGCTCGGAGTCATCTACAATTCCAAGAGCGGGAACACGAATCTGATCTGGAGGCAGGTGAAAGGCAATATAGGGAAGGTTACTGGAAAAGCCTCACCAAATTCGATCGTCAATCTGATAGAGGCTGGAGCTCTTCCAAAATCATATGTTAAACGGGTTTTAGCCGAATTAGCTCAGAAAGCTGCGGAAGAAGATAAGAGTTCAGAAACGAGTGAGAAATCGTAGCTTTTTCAAGCACTTCGCGCATGGTTTATGCAGTTTATAATCCGTATCCAGTATCGAGTTGCTGAAGGCCATGACGCATCGCCTATCACTACAGTGGGTTAATCCATGTAGATGGCCTAGTTCATGCACAGCTTCCTTAACCATTCTGCTTAGATAGAGCTCTCTATCTGGGGGAGATCCATAGAATTCTGGATGGAGCCTGTGGCTGGAGATTATTGCAACCCCTCTCCAGGCTAATCCGAATACGAAATTTAATCCAGCTGCATAGAGATCCTTGTCGGTTATTAGGAGCACGTATTCGTCATCTCTTCGCTCACTTTGATAGTATTGAACTATCTTCCATGCGTCATATTGACTTCTTTCGGGATTTAGGAAGCGATCATCGACTATACATCTTCTAAGCTCAATCTCAACGGTCTCCCCATAAATCTCCTCGAGGGCTTCTGCTACCCTCTTAAGCGCTTCCTCATCCTCAATTTCGGAAATTATCCTAATCCTCATTCCCGCTCCTCCTAGGTCTCCGCTTAAGCGGGTGACCGCATCTAGGGCAAGGTTCTCCTGGATTCTTGTCTCCCGTCCAGTGGCACACGCTGCAATATGTTGTCCAAGCTATTACCTGCTTTATTCCCTTATGTAGAATCGGCTCCACTTTTATTCCGAGTTTTGCTGCGAGGTTTTGGATCGAGTAGTCGGAGGTGATTATCGAGACATCGTTTCCTTCCTTTGATAATTGGAGGGCGAGGGCGAGGATGCTTATATCCGCATCTGATAGCTCCTTTTCGCCCATTTTAGAGGCGAGCAACTTTATCTCCTTCACGTACTTCTCGTCTGGGTTCATCGCTTTTATCATGCGTCCCTCGCGGCTCGCCAATGCCCTATACTTAGCTTCTCCATATTTCACTTCCTCCAGTATCTTCTCAGAGGTTACGAGAAGCTCTCCCGATACCTCTGTGAATCCTAGAAATATCGCCGTGGAGTCGAGGATTTTCACCCTTCTATCCGAGCTTTTTCCTAACTCTTTTCGCAAAGCTTTCACCTAGACCCAATCTAACGAAGGTAGCGGCCTTATCGGATTTTCTAAACTTTAATCGGAGAACCTGTTCACCGAATTTCTTCTCTATGAACCCGTCAAGCATCGCGGAGATCCCGTAATTACTGGTGAACTCGATGTTAAACCCTCGATTAAGAGATAGGACTATTGGTCTGAAGTTTGAGATCGGGCAAACCGCGGTTATGATCGCTGCCTCAATATCGTCATCAACTATCGGCCCTCCAGCCGAGTAGGCGTAAGCCGTTGAGCCTACTGGAGTTGATATTATCAGCCCGTCAGCCTCAACTTCCACTATCTCAGTCCCATCTTTTGTTACCCTGGCTTTTAGAAGCTTTCCGAAAGCTTGTGAGGTTATGTAGATTTCATTTAGGAAGTCTCCTATTATCCCTCCTTCGGTCTCGATCGCTATCATCATGGCCTTCTCGAGCTCATAGTCTCCATTCACGATTTTATCTAGCGCTTCTTCCAGCATGTCTGCCTCAGCTTCCATCAGGAAGCCTCCTCTCCCGAAGTTCACTCCGAGAATCGGTATAGTTGGATCAGGCAAAGCCTTCACCGTTTTTAAGATAGTGCCATCTCCTCCAAGAGCTATCGCGAGATCCACTTTCGGAAGCTTTCTATCAATTATCTGATTTGCGCTCTTAAGCTCGACTAAGCCGCCGCGCTCCTCTAGAAACCTCTTTGCGCGCTCAGCTGCCTCCTTTGCCTCCCTCCTTTTCTCGGTATAGATTACCGCGTAATACCCGCCCATTTGCCAAAACTAGAAGAGCTGCGTGGATTTAATACTGTTTGCCAGCTATAAATGGGAGGGGGACGATTCAGAACTTTTATATTAGAGAAGCTGGCTGGAGAGCTTTCAGCATTTAGAGGGCATGTCGCTTCATGGGCATTGCGCTACCTTTTAACCTTGTGATTCTTTTAGTTTTGATTAGGTGATTGGTTGAAAAGGCTTGAGGAGATCTGGTATAGGATGGGGTCTGTCGAGGCTCTCAAGATCCTCAAGAAGCGGATGTCATATGAGCAGCTTTCAGCTTTAATCGATCTTCCTCCAACAGTTTTGAGTAGATATGTTAACGGCCACGTTTTACCAAGTCTAGAGAAGGCCAAGACAATTTTCTCGATATTCAAGAAGGAGTTCCTATTAGAGGAGGTTAGGAGCAGGCTTGCGAGGGACGAGGTTGGAGCAATCGATACCAGCAGAATCATTTACGACCCATTGATACTCAAGCACGTTATAATGAGCGAGTGGGAGAAGATCATGGGATTTAAAGTCGATAAGGTCATGACCATGGAGGCCGACGGAATCCCCGTAGCCTATCAGCTTGCATCAATACTCGGCACAGAAGTAGCGGTGGTTAGGAAAAGCAAGAAGCTAGGAGTAAGAGATTTCGTAGAAGTGAAGCAAATTTTCGAATCTGGAGCTTATCGATACATTTACCTCCCGAGGGAATGCGTGAGGAAAGGAGACTACATACTTCTAGTTGACGACATAATCCGAACAGGCGGAACAATGAAGGCTTTAGTAACACTCTGCAAAGAGATAAAGGCAAACGTTTCTGGAATCTTCTCGATAATCGCGCTGAAGAAGGCTAGAGACAAGCTCTCAGAAGAATTGAACATCCCGATCGAAGCGTTCATAACGATTTAGCGAAGATCTTTTTATAATCGCCTCTAAACCTTATCCGAGGCCAGAATGATAACGAGAGAAGAAATCCTTGAAATTCTCCAAAAATACTCCAAGGACAGCATCCGCATCGGGGTTCTAGGAAGTCATTCGGCGCTGGAAATCTGCCGAGGAGCAAAGGATGAAGGATTCAGAACAGTAGTCGTCTGCCAGAAGGGGCGGGAGAAAACGTATGAAAAATATTTTCGAAGCAGGAAAAAGTTTGGCCGAGATGTCGGAATAGTCGATGAAGTAATCGTGTTAGATAAGTTTAAGCAGATCGTGGACGACGACGTCCAAGATAAGCTTAGGGAAATGAACGTTCTCTTCGTTCCTCATAGATCTCTCTGCGTGTATGTCGGATACGATGCTCTTGAAAACGAGTTCAAGATCCCGATGCTTGGGAACAGGTTTCTGCTGAAGATCGAGGAAAGAGATGTGGAAAGAAATCAATACTACTTATTGGAGAAAGCTGGAATACCTTATCCCAAGATTTTCAAGGATCCATCCGAGATAGATAGACTTGTGTTAGTGAAGGCGCCTGAGGCTGCTAGAGGATTTGAAAGAGCATTCTTCATAGCTTCATCTCCTGAGGATTATGAGAGAAAAGCGGAGGAGCTTCTGAGAAAAGGCATCGTAACGAGGGAAGGTTTGGAAAAAGCCGTGATAGAAGAGTTCGTCGTAGGCGCGCCGTTCAACTTCAACTTCTTCTACTCTCCACTCGACGGCGAAATAGAGCTTCTGGGAACCGATACGAGAAGGCAGACAAATCTCGAAGGAATTATGAGGATTCCAGCACCACATCAAGAATCAGTCTTAAAATATCTGGAGCTTAAGACGATAGAAGTTGGACATATAGCATGCACGGTGAGGGAATCGCTTCTGGAAAGAGCATTCGAGCTCGCTGAAAGATTCGTTAAAGTCGCGAAGGAGGAATATCCTCCTGGGGTCATAGGGCCATTCGCTCTTCAAACGATGATAGTTCCAGGGCCGCCGCGTGAAGAGATCATAGTCTATGATGTTAGCGTTAGAGTTCCTGGATCTCCTGGCACTAAGTTTACCCCTTATTCTGAGAATCTTTGGGGATTTTCGATGAGCGTTGGGAGGAGGCTCGCCCTAGAGGTTAAGGAGGCTTTAAAGCAGGATAGGCTGGGTGAGCTAGTTACATGATTCCGAGAAGTGAGATTCTCAAGATCTTGGAGAGATATGATGAGAGAGATATCAAGATAGCGACCATCTGCTCTCATTCAGCTCTTCAAATATTTCATGGAGCTAAGAGCGAGGGCTTCGGAACCCTAGGAATAGCTTTGAGGAGAAGTAAGCCGTATTACGAGAGCTTTCCCAGGGCTAGACCCGATATCGTCTTAGAGGTTGAAAGCTATCGCGACATCCTTCGAGAGGAATTCCAAAAGAAACTGATCGAAGAAAACGCGTTGATCATCCCTCATGGATCATTCGTCGAATACGTTGGAGCCGAGAATATTCGAGAAAGATTCCGCGTGCCCATGTTCGGGAACAGGCTAACCTTAGAGTGGGAAGGAGATAGAGATAGGCAGAGAGCATGGCTGCGGGAAGCCGGAGTTCAGACTCCAAGAATTTTCAGCTCACCTGATGAAATCGATCGAAGAGTAATTGTTAAACTTCATGGCGCGAAAGGTGGCCGAGGATACTTCACAGCATCAAATCCAGAAGAGTATCAATCAAAGCTTGAAGAGCTTAAGAGGAGAGGTGAAATCGATGAAGAAGCTAGGGTGGTGATAGAGGAGTTCATCGCTGGCGTGAGATACTATCCACACTTCTTCTTAAGCCCGCTCGAAGAACCGAATCTCCCCAAGCTAGACTATGGAAGACTCGAGCTCTTAGGAATAGATCGAAGGCTCGAGGTAATCGATGAAGTTTACCGAGGGCTTCCAGAAATAATCGAGGACTATCTAGACTATACAGTGACCGGGAACACGCCCGCAATCGTCAGAGAGAAATTCATCGTAGACTTATTGGAGGCAGCAGTAAAGGTTGCATCAGCCTCGAGAAAACTCTTCTATCCAGGGTTAATAGGACCATTCTGTCTGGAGACCGTCTATCATCCAAAGAGAGGATTTACTATTTTCGAGGTCTCGGCGAGAATCGTGGCCGGAACGAATCTCTATCCTCAGGGATCTCCTTATACGCCTTACTACTATGACGAACCGATGTCCATGGGTAGGAGAATAGCACGGGAAATAAGAATGGCGCTGAAGGCTGGCAAATTGGACTTGCTCATCTACTGAACTCTTAGATTTTCTTCAGAAAATATTCGTGGAGTCGCGTATCGTCTGAGAGCTCTGGGTGGAAAGTTAATCCTATTAGGTTGTCTTGCTCGACTCCGACGACTTCTTCTCTATAATATGCTATGGGCTTGGCTCTTCCAAAGATCTTCACTATTCTAGGAGCTCTAATAAAAACTCCTAGAAACGGTTTATTGCTGAATGTCAGGGTTAAGGGCGCTTCAAAAGAATCTACCTGCCTACCATACGCATTTCTCGAAACCTCTACATCTAAAAGCTCTAGGAAACGCTGGCTTTCAATCGCTCCCTGAACCTTCTTCGCCAAGAGTATTAAGCCCGCGCAAGTCCCCATTATCGGCAATCCTTCCTCGCCGAGCCGCTTGACTTTATCGAATATCCTATTTCTATCCATGAGCTTCGATATCGTCGTGCTTTCTCCTCCAGGAATTATTAGAGCCGACACTTCTTCGAGTTCCCCAGGTCTCCTAACCTGAATCACTTTGCCTTCAGTTCCAAGTTTTTGAAGGGTTTTCTCGACGATCAGTATATGCTCTGATATAGCTCCTTGTACGCCTATTACTCCTATCTTCATAGACCGCGCTCTTCCAATCTCACCGACAGTTTTTCGAGTTCAAGTCCTCTCATGGGTTCTCCTAGATCTTTGCTTATCTCCGCGAGAACATCTGGCTCATCATAATGGTTCACAGCGTCAACTATCGCTCTCGCCATCTTCTCCGGATTAGAGCTCTTGAAGATTCCGCTTCCAACAAATACTCCATCCATTCCCATATGCATCATTAGCGCGGCGTCGGCTGGTGTCGCGACTCCTCCAGCTGCGAAATTCACTACTGGGAGTCTTTGAAGTGATTTGATTTCCAAGAGTATCTTGTAGATTCCATCGATTATCTCGTTATACGTGTATTCTTCATAGACTGGCTCATTTCTTAGGATGGATGAGGGTAATCCGCATTTCTCCTTGATTTCTCCGCTTAGCCTTAGATAGGGCTCGGCGAATTTTTCAGCGATCTGATAGATTTCTTCATCTGTTAAGTGTTTTAGGAGCTTTATGTTATGGTTTACGAGCCTGACGTGCTTGACTGCTTCGATTATGTTTCCTGTTCCAGCTTCACCTTTAGTTCTGATCATGGCCGCTCCCTCCCAGATTCTCCGCACAGCTTCTCCCAGATCTCTAGCTCCGCAGACGAATGGAACCTTGAACTTCCGCTTGTCTATATGGAAGTATGGGTCGGCGGGTGTTAGGACTTCGCTTTCATCTATCATGTCCACTCCGAGGGCTTCAAGCGCAAGGGCTTCAGCATAGTGGCCTATCCTCACCTTAGCCATAACAGGGATCGTGACGGCGTCCATTATTTCTTGAATCTTCTTTGGATCAGCCATTCTCGCAACCCCTCCGGCTTTTCGTATATCTGCTGGAACGCGCTCCAAAGCCATTACGGCGACCGCGCCCGCCTCTTCGGCGATTATCGCCTGCTCAGCCGTCGTTACATCCATGATAACCCCGCC
>CAZDPL010000048.1:5833-7588 GCA_964507345.1 uncultured Nitrososphaeria archaeon | reverse complement strand
ATTATATCGTTTTATCCAAAGAGCTTCTTGATAATCTTGAGGAATGTAGAACCATTGATAACCTAGATAGTTTTCTTGAAGGATGACGGCTGAATAACTTTCAGAGGCCAGGGATGAAGCAAGGAAAATTAGGCAAATTATCGAAAGATATCTGATGATCCTGCGATTCGAGCTATAAGCTTTGAGAATACCAACCGCGGCCAGGCTAGCTAATCCTGCAATAAGAAAGTTAGGTAACCTATATGCGAGAGTTAGCGAGAGATCCGGACTTGCTCCGAAGACTGCGTAGCACTCGAGGCCGAGAACGCCTGAAACCCAGAAAAGCATAGGATAAAACGTCCCATCTAACTTCCATTCTTTTGTATGGTAAAGACCTAGAATTGCAAATAATCCCATGAAGATTAAGGTTGAGGCGTAGAAGGAAGTAATTAGTGAAAGGCTGGGCGCGCCGGGAACGATCGGAACAATCTGATTCACTAGGAATGATATCAAAGCTATTGGGATCAGCGCTATCCAAGATCTCGGAAGCTTTCGAGGCTTGGGTCTCGCGATCACATAAAACATCGCGATGAAGGTCAAGACTTGGAAGGAGAAGGCTGACAGCCATTCAGAAAAACTTGGAACTACTTTCAAACCATGAATAGCGTAGGCGAAATAGTAAACCGCGCCAACAACAACTGAAAAGGAAAGCATCATAAACCTTTTAACTATAGAGACTTTCCGCAATCTAGGAAGAAAGACTTCAGCAGCAAAAACGTTCGCAAGAATCACTAGAAAAACTATGTAGGCTATATGATGGCTCATAGTTAAGGCGACTACCGTTATCGCGAAGCCTAGGAAATCCATGGGTGAAAAGGTAGTGCGACAGCATAGATAGATTGCTTGAAAGAGGAAAATGTTCGCAAAGGTCTCCTTCGTGACGCCTGCCGTGAAGACCGAGTATGGTCCGCCAGCTGCCAGCAAGAGGCCAGCGATGAAGCTGATCTTATCACTATCTGTCAGTCTTCTTAGGATCAGGTATAGAATTAGAGGAGTCCAAGCTGCTGCAAAGGGAATATAAATGCGCATCGAGTCAAGCGGGGAGACTTGCAAGATCTCTGAGAGAATTCCCCCATAAACTTGACTTAACGGCCAGTAAATATTGTATCCATCAAACAAGTCTCCTCTGAGAGGAATCGGAGTTAGCTCTAGAAGTTTCTCAGCATTCTTAATCAAAGGCCATGAATCCGTTGAGAATGGAAGTCCAGATAATATTGTCGGATATAGTCGTAGAACCATTGAGAGAAGAAGTATCAAGAGAATATACGATGATCGTCTTTTCACGTCTCCGAGCCCCCGCTTAGAATGGTTTTCAATTCGAGGATCGTGCCTATTGAGGAGATGAGGATTATCGAAATCACGACCATTATAGCCGAGCTAAGCGTAAGCGAGGGCATTACGCTGTAAGATCCCAATATTATCACGCCTAGTCCGGAGAACATTTCTGAAAGTAGGGCTCCTAATGCTAAGCCTATAACGCTTGAAATCAAAGATGCTAAAGCCGTGAAAAATGTGATCGATATAATCAGTCTTCTAATCGATGCCCCTAAACTCCTTATAATCGTCAATTCCTTAGAGCCTGAAGCCAAGATTAGGGAGTGTATTAGGTAAATCGTAAAGGCTGATCCGAAGATAATTACCGCCAATATGCCCCAGATCATCACTTCATTAATTCGAACACCTTTCTCCAGAAATCCTTTCATGCTCTCTTCCGGG
>CAZDPL010000048.1:3622-5733 GCA_964507345.1 uncultured Nitrososphaeria archaeon | reverse complement strand
TTATAGTTCCGAAAGCAAGCCCTGTGATGATCGCGAGCAGGGAGACGATTATCGACTTGAAGAATACGTATACGAAGGCTTTCTTCCTAGTTGCCCCGATAGATCTTAAGATCATGAGTTCTCTTTCCGAGTCCATCGAGATCTTAGAAGCCGTGAAGTAGGCTGCAACCAAGACCATGAGCTGAATTGTAATCGCCCAGTTCCTAACTGAATTAAAAGTCTCTTGAATCAGCGTAGTGGATGCCTGACTAAAAGGTTTTTCGAGAAAAGCCTTAACGCTGCTTAGATTAAGCTTCTCAAGATCATGATCATGTGAGATTACTTCGACAAACGATATTTTATCAGATAGACTCGGTTTCAGCATCCATAAATCCTCAAGTGAAAGTATTAGCTCGTCGTCGCAGGGGCATCCGCAGTCAACAATTCCAACAATCCTAAACTTTTGAACGTCATTGTTAGCGACGATCTCGACTATGTCCCCTATCCCGAGATCTAATCTCCTAGAAAGTAGGATTCCGATGTTTGCCTCTAAATTCGATGAAGGAGTACTCCCATTAACTCGAATACCCCTATCAGCATAAAAGGTCTCAAAACTTTCGACGCCCCTAACCCTGACAGGTATCAACTTATCGTTGAAGCGAAGCTCAACGTGAGCCAAGAGCTGAGGTAAAATTCTCTTGAATCCTAGATTGTGAAAGTTTTCAACTATCGAATAGTCGAGCTTGCTATCAGTTAGGCTGGATGCAGACGAATTTAGCAATATTGCTCGCCGGCTCTCAATCTCAGGAATCATATTTGAGAGATTTTTTGAGTAGCCGTTCGCGATCGCGATTGGAGCGGATATGATCATGACTAAGAAGCCGAGGGCTAAGATGTAGAATAATAGGCGCCTAGAATCGCTCATCAAGCTCCTAAACGCCAGACCTAGAACAGCGGACAACCTAAATCTTACGACGACAGGAATAAGCTATTAACGTTAGCCTACTTCAAGATTAGAAGGATGGCCGAAGAAGCGGTAAAAGCCGTCAAGCTGATGAACGTCTGGAAAGCCTATAACGAAGGAGAATTTGTCCTGAAGGGGGTTAACCTAGAAGTCGAAGTCGGGAGCTTTATCTCAATTCGAGGAAAATCTGGAGTCGGCAAGTCAACACTCCTTAGGATAATTGGATTAATGGATCAGCCGACGAGAGGAAAGGTGTTCATACTTGGAAGAGATTCCTCGAGAATGGATGATGAAGAAGCTTCAAGAATTAGGCTTAACCACATAGGGTTTGTCTTTCAATTCTTCAACTTGATCCCATCCTTAACTGTTCTCGAGAACATCGAGCTACCAATGGCCTTAGCGGGAGTTGATAAGGATTCTAGACGAAAACGAGCTATCGGACTTCTCGAGAGGTTCGAGCTAGAAAGATTGGCTGATAGATTTCCGAATCAGCTTAGCGGAGGAGAACAGCAGAGAATAGCTGTTCTAAGAGCCTTGGCGAATAATCCGGACATAATCTTGGCAGATGAGCCGACCGCAAGCTTAGATGAGGAGAACAGCCAGCTACTAATCGATTTATTCAAGGAGATAAACAGAGAATACTTGGTAACGATCATCCTGACAACCGTAAGCCATGAAGAAAAGCTTCCAACGAACCGGGATTATATTTTGAAAAACGGGAAAATCTACCCAATTGGATAAACCTTCTACGTTATTTGAAAGCTTATCCGGTCAGCTGATTTAAAGCTAAGGCGTGCTCCAAGTTTCTCTAAAGCCCTAAGCATTTTTTGATTTGATTGATACATTAGATAAGCTTCTTCAAGATTTCTGGCGTCGAGCCAAGGCTTAGGGGGAGCTAGAACAGTCAATCTTCCACCAGCATTCGAGACCTCGCTTGCAAGCTCTTTTAGGAAGGCTGAATCGATTAGAATGCAGCCAACATAGATTACGTGAGTCCTCGCCTTCTTCAAGGATTTCCTAATCCTCTTGAGCATCTCATCCATCTCAAGCTTAACGACTTCATAAAAGGCACTTGACCCGATTTCTCTTAGAATTCTCAAGAGAAGGCGAGCCGACTTAGGCTCAACAAGTTCATATACATTCCATTCATCAGTTAGCCTAGATTTGA
>CAZDPL010000048.1:0-3522 GCA_964507345.1 uncultured Nitrososphaeria archaeon | reverse complement strand
CTTGCCGTCGCCTTCCAATCTATAAGCGATATCTCATCTCCCGGCTGATATTCCCTGCTCCATAGATACTCTGTTCCAAGCCCCTTTCTCCTGCCCGGAGCTTCTCCGAATCCAAGCTCGCTCTCCCCTAATAGCCTAAGAGCCTCCAAGATCCAAGGAACAACTCTAGGATAAATCTCGGCTCTTAGGATTAAAGGAATTTCCACTTCTTTCTTGAGAATGTCAAGCATGTCAGATACCATGGCCTTAAGAGACTTCAGCTCGTATACTCCGCTTCTAGGAGAGCTAACCGTGATGCTTAGAAGGGCTTCGGGAGGATCAATTCTATCGGGCTCACAGGTTAACCATCTCTGATTAGATCTTAAAACTAGAGGGACATCGGAATAAATTTTGAAGAAGTATTTTCCAGAATCTCCAGCCCTAATTTTAACCTCAAGCTGAGAGGGAGTAACTTTAACGCTGTTCACCTTATTGATTTTGCGCAGGAAAGTGATTAGAGAGCTGAGTATTAGGGCGATTAAAAACGCTGAGGCTATCGCAAGCAAAGGGTCGGAAAATAGGATGGAGCCTGCCAGTAGGAGAATTAGGATTGATAAGAGCTTCCAGCCCCTAGATGTAACCTTCAATATAGGGGGACCTCCACTTCCTCGAGAATTCTTAAAACAACGTTTATCGAAGTAACGTTATCTGCGAGGTATTCTGGCTTGAGCTTTAACCTATGGGCTAGAACCGGAACCGCCATTCGCTTGACGTCGTCGGGTATCACGTAAGATCTACCCTCTAGGAAGGCCGCAGCCCTACTACCCTTATACAGCCAGATGCTAGCCCTAGGCCCTGGTCCAGCTGAAACTTCCTCAGCTCCTCTCAGCTTTCCGACTATGTCTAGAATGTATTTCTTCACTGGGTCTGAAACCCTAACGGCTTTAACTTGCTCGATTAAAACTTCTAGATCGCTTGGAGACGCGACTGGCCTCACGTTCGGATGTTCGAGCTCGTCTATTCTAGCGATTATCTCGAGTTCCTCGTCTCTCGCCGGATAAGTCAGGTTTATGCTGTAGGCGAATCTATCAATCTGAACATCAGTTAACGGATAGGTTCCCTCTCCGCCATAGGGTATCTGAGTTGCGATTATCAGGAACGGTCTCGGAAGCTTTATTGTTGAGCCTTCTATGCTAACCTGCATTTCCTGCATGGCTTCTAGTAGAGCTGACTGAGCTTTCGGAGTTGCTCGATTAAGCTCGTCGACTAAAACAACGTTAGCGAAGATCGGCCCCTTCTTCAGCTTCCATGAACCCGTCGTCATATCGTAATATACCGTTCCAAGTATATCGGCTGGCAGGAGATCGGGAGTCATCTGTATTCTTTTGAACGTTCCTCCTATGGCTCCCGCAAAGGTCTTTGCGAGAAGAGTCTTTCCCGTTCCAGGAGGTCCTTCAAGCAGGATATGGCCTTCGGTTAGCATCGCGATAAGCATGAGCTCGATAACATCCTTCATCCCTACAATGTATTTCGAGACCTCCGAAACTATTCTCTTAATTATCGGGTTAGCGCTCACCCCTCATCTCCCTCTCAAGCTTAATTAGAAGCCCTTTATCCCATGTGGGATTCCGCATTAAAACCTTTTCAACCTCGCTCTCCTCAACTCTGCGGCGGCGCCTATACCTAACCAAAGCCACAATTATCAGCGCAATCAAGGCGTATCTAAGCTCGGGAGAAGCAATACACGAAAACGATATGCTTAACATTCGCTTAGCTATGATCAGCGAACTCAGCTTCCAATGAGACTCATCAATAAGCACGGCTCTACCTCCAGTAAGAGATTCTAGAAACTTTTGATTATCTCTCATCTGAAGCATCGAGTTAATCCACAGGCTCGAATCCGCTACGATTATCAGCCTTCCCCTACCCAAGCTTAGAGAACAAGCGGTCGCAAAAGATCCTTTAGGCTCCTCTTCACTCCATTTACCGTTCAGGTCCAAGTCTAAGAAGCTATAACTACTACTCCTCGCTATCGGGCTTGGACAACCTTCGAGAACCGTTCCATAGTTAAAGACAAGTTCCCTTACGCCCAAAACCATGGCACGAATTCTCGGAAGTCTCATGCTTCGCTCCTTGAATAATGGATCGATTAGAAGGGATCCATTAAACCGGACATCTACTCCTAGTAATTCGAGTAGCTGATTACCGCTCCCGAAATCGTCAGCAAGTATAACTTGCCCTCCCAATCTAAGAAATCTTTCGATTATTTTCGCCTCGTCTTCAGAAAACTCTTTCTCGGGCCCTACTATCAAAAGGCTTGTATTAGAAGGATCTAGGAAGAGGTTTTCATCGAGGAGAGACCCCAGCTCTACCGCATGAAACTTGGACATGAGATCCGAGAGCCCGTTCCAGTAGGGGTTTAATGGATTAAAGTCCTCTATCGGCGGAGCAGTATATAGAATCAGCATGGCAACAGCGACTCCTACCATGAGACCTGCTAGCAGGCTAACCTTCATAACGCATCTCCCTCAGGCTTTCGAGCAAATATCTCGCGAGATCTAGATCGGGCTGGATTCCGCCGTAGACCGCCGCCTCAGTCATATAGCTAAGCTCTGCGAAAACCGCTCCCTTAGCCCCAAGCCTCCAGCCTACAATCTCGAGAAATTCTCTAATGGTTTCGCTAGGCCGCTTCTTTAAACCAACAAATTCTTCAACAATTCTAACGGCCTCCAAATAGAATTCTAAAATAGGCTCGCCGCGTTTACTAGAAGGTTCAGTCTCCTTAACAACCTGTACAGGTCTTTCTTTTACGCGGATAAAGCTCCTCTTCCTAGAGAGCTCCTTAGCTCCCAGCCTTACCAAATAGACTGCCGCGGAGATTGGTATTAATAGCGTTAGAGGATTCACGACTAGAAGAGAGATCTCGGATTCGGATTCCCTGTAAATCGGCGAAGATGGAATATATCTAACTTTCAGCTCGGCAATGCCGCTGAAGATGCTCCAAGGTATCGTAAGGTTTAGAATGAATATGCCATTCTCGATCCGACTGGAGTAGATCTGCCAAGGAGACTCTAGAATTACTGTTCCGCTGAGAGAGTCTTCTCTGTAATTCTCCGATGCCACAATCTTCCCAGAGATCGTCGCCGTGAATCCGCTTACCAAGATGCTCGGAGCCTGGATTACAAGTTCTGAAGGAATTTTGTAGATTTGGATAATAAGCTCCTTATGCGCTGGAGCGAGTACCCCCTGAGGCTTGGTGTATAGCGAGATTTCGTGAAAGCCTGTCGAGGCGTTTGCAGGAACAACTGTCACGAGATCGAAGGATCCATCTTCTGTAACCTTAACTGCCATCTTCTTTCCAAATGACTCCACGTAAACTCTTTCCGGAATAGCTCCGCTCGTATTAGCGATCAATCCGGAGATCCTGAGTTTTTCAAGGGGTTTTAGCTTCGAAGCATTAACCCAAGCCTCTATCACGGGAGCTTCGTAGATGAGCCTTAAAGTGACGATGTTTGAGCGTGACCCCTTAAACTTTCCTAGATC
>CAZDPL010000047.1:0-7663 GCA_964507345.1 uncultured Nitrososphaeria archaeon | reverse complement strand
TCCTCGGTCATCCGCTCGATTGCTTCCCGTTTTGCTTTCTCTAATTCTTTCGTGAAGGCGCTTACTTCTCCTCCGAAAATCGATTGAATGCTCGCGACGAATTTTCCTCCAGCCCCCCTCGTCCTCGCAGTCATTCCATGCACTATCCCGAGGATTTTCCTAACCCTATACCCTGGAATGGTTGGAGTCGTTGCCAAGATCATATCTCCCATGTGCTCATTAACATGAGCCTTCGATTTATTTGTTCACTTTCTCTACGCCTTGAAGCGATATGATCGCCGCCCACGGCGCATTTATGATTCTTATATAGTGGGATCCTTAATCGTATTCGATGGAGGTTTCGGTAATTTTTCCGACGAAGAATAGGGAGCGCTTCGTTAAGCGATCGGTGAAAACAGCTTTCAAGGCTAGGAACGTGCATGAAGTTATAATTATAGATGGTGGAAGCAGGGATCGAACCGTGGAGCTTGCTGAAAAAGAGGGAGCGAAGGTAATCGTTCAAAGCAGCCTAATCTATCCCGGTAAGGGCGTAGCCATGAGAGATGGCGCTTATTTCGCGACCGGAGACGTCTTAGTCTACTTGGACATCGATATCAAGAATCTGACCCCTGCTTTCATCGAAAAGCTAGCTGAGCCTATAATCCGCGGCGAAGCCGATTTCGTGAAAGGATTCTTTGAGAGGGCTGCTGGACGGGTTACGGAGCTTGTGGCGAAACCATTACTTAGGATGTTTTATCCAGAGCTTGCCGGCTTTAAGCAGCCTCTAAGCGGTGAGATAGCTGGATTGAGAAAGCTGTTCTATAGGGTTGAATTCGAAAAGGGCTGGGGCGTTGATGTCGGTCTTCTAATAGACTTCTATAAAATGGGCGCGAGGATAGTGGAGGAAGATCTGGGATACAAGGATCATGAAATGAAGCCTCTCCACGCATTAACAGACATGGCGTATGAAGTCGCTGGCGCGATCCTCCGAAGAGCCATCAGGGATGGAAAGACGGATTCCAAATGGGCGGAGAGCTATCTTAGAGGAGTTAGGGCTATGGATCTAGGCTTTGGGCTAAGTGGGGGAGAAGCTTGAGAACCCTGCTCATCGGCGGAGGACATTCAGCATACTTCGCGGCGAACGCGATAAGAGAGATAGATCCAGATGGAAAGCTGATAATCATAGAATTCACCAGCGAGAAGGTTACAGTCCTCTCAAAAACGTTTCCATTCGCAGAAGTAATCTTGCAAGGAATAGATGAGGTGGAGGATTACATCAGGAATAATGGAAGCATACTTGACGCCGTCATAGCCGCAACCGAGAGCGATGCACTAAACCTCCGCTACTGCAAGATCGCGAAAGAAAACGCCATACCACTAACCATAGCGATAATAAATAACCCATTGAACCTGGAAATCTTCCTAAAGGAGGGGATACGTTACATAATTAACCCATACAGCTTGATATCGATCGAGCTCTCCGAGCTACTAGACTCACCCGCTCACATCCTCTTCAAATCACCAAAAACGAGAATCTTGTTAGCTTCCGTAAAAGTATCTGATAGCGAAACTCTCGCTGAATTGAAGAACGAGCTAACCAGAGATGAAAATGTCTCCGCGATCTTTGCTTCACGATCAGGGGAGGTCACAAATTCGCTTAGAGAATTTGACGTCGGTGGAAGGTTGTATCTAGTTGGAGAGGAGGAGAGTGTGAAGAAGCTTTTGAAGAAAGTTAGGAGGTGAAGAGGCTTGTTCGAGCTTAATCCAGCTTTGAATGAGCTTGTTCTGCGCGTAATCGTCGCGATCCTCGTTTTAGTTTCAGTTTACTTCGTGAGTAGATACGTGCATGCTCACCTTAAGCGAGCGTTAATGAAATTTGGCTCCAGCTTTGCAAATAAGACGGCGGAGGTTGCCAGATATTTCATTCTGTTCATGGGTGTTGCGATTGCGGCGAGTATACTCAGCCTAGACATCATGGCAATTTCGATAATAATCGCGGCCATTCTCTTATTCCTCTTGGTCAGTATGAGAGATATTCTCGTAAACCTCGCAGCTGAACTTTACCTAGTAACTAGGAGGCCGTTTAAGGAAAACGATTGGATTAAGGTCGGAGAGATCGAAGGAACCGTTAAAGCGATAGGTGGAATGGATACCGAGATAATAACCTACGATGGAGACCTCGTAGTCGTGCCGAACTCATACTTCCTAAAACATCCTATAATCAATAAATCTCAGTCTCTCGCGAGATACGTCGAGCTTAAGCTCATCTTTCCGAAAATGAAGCTCGATAAGCTAAGAAGCGCGCTTGAAGAAGTGCTGAAAGAACTGAGACCCGAGCTTTTCGGAGAACCTGAAATCCTTTCGATTAACGAGAAGGAGAAGCGCGTTGAAGCGTTTGTAAGCCTTCCAGTAGTAAATGTGAGGAAGCTTAAATGGCTTGCCGCGAGAATAGCGAAAGCTTTCTTCAGTAAGGGGATAGAGGTTGAAGTCGAATAAAATCTTGGTAGTAGATTTAGATGGGACGCTGACTAGGGGAGGAGAAGACCTGATAAACCCGAATGTAAGAGCGAGTTTACTCACCTTAAGAAATTCTGGATGGACCTTAATACTCGCGACTGGTAGGGATAGGCTATACCTCATGCGGAGAGAAGATATCCGAGACTTATTCGATGCTTGGGTTTCCGAGGCTGGCTTGTCGATTTACTTGCCGCGATCTGGCGAATACCTCTGCCTCGCAAGCGATTCTTGGAAATATCTTGTGAAGAAATTGAAGGTTCTCCCCTTTGTCGAGGAGAAGGAGAACACGATAGCCTTTAAGTCCGAGTATCTAGAGTTGGTGAAGGTTGAGGCCGCGAGGCTGGGAGCAAAAGCGGTATTCAAAGACAATAAGGGAACGATAATACTCCTCCCAGAAGGCGTTGATAAGGCAGTTGGCGTGAAGGAGGCTTTGAGACTTTTAGACGTTAATGGATTCATTGCAGCGATAGGAGATTCTGAGATTGATCTCGAATTACTAGAGATAGCCGACTTCAAAGCCGCCGTAGCAGATGCGGATCCAGCCTTGAAAAGGAAGGCAGACTACATTGCCAGCCGCGGCGATGGAGAAGGCGTTATAGAGATCGTTCAGATCCTATTATCGAGAGTTGTTTAGGCTCTCCTTCGGTTCTTCTAAGACCTCGATTATCGACTCGTTGTCGAGCTGGATCTCAGGCTCATTGAATATATTAGTTCGAATATTCACCCACTTCAACCGTATTCTAGATCCCTCCTTTATCTCAGCGATTTCCTTCGCCTTCCCCCTCCACGCCGAAGCCTGAATCGCCACGTCTTCATCCTTTAGCCAAAATCCTATCTTCTCAGCTTCTCCAAATCTCGTTTTTATGGTTGTTATCTGAGTCTTCGTATAGAGAACTCCCTCAACGATCACATCGGATAGGTCCACCCGCTCTTCACGAGATATTTCTCGAAGCTTAACCAATCTATCTGGAATTTCTATCTCCTTCACTTCTGAGACCTTCTCCAACCCATCTTCTTCACATATGATCCTGATCTTCCCTCTTCTGATTTCTTTAAGCGCTTTCTTAATCAAGAGGTGTTCTCCAGGTTTGATATCGAGTTTCCCAGGGAAGTATACTCTGAGGATGTTTTCTCCATCTGTCGAGATATAGATGGAAGCTGAGGGAGTCTCTATCACATCGAGAACTCTCACAACTAGATTCGCTATCTTTCTCTCGCCTATTCTCTTAAGAGCTTCTTCGGAGGCTTCCTCTTTGAAAGCTAGTATGCTCCTTGGGGTTAGGGCTGCATTATATCCCTCGATTCTCACATCGGTTATGTAAACAGTCTCACCCGGCTTTAGGTCTTTGAATTCTTCAACTCTATCCCTCCAGACGGTTAATCTCACTTCACCTACTTCGCCCATCAGCTTCATCTCCTTGATGAGCGCTTCTCCATATTTCGTGTCGATCCTCTTCTCCTTCCCGGGATCTAGGACTGTTGCTTTTATATCGTATATACCATCGCCGGCTTCGAGTGCTTCGCCTAGATCGACGTAAAAGCTCTTGGGATCAGGTGCTCCGGGCTCGGGCTCAAGCTTCATAATCATTCCATTTCTTCCGACATGGAGTTCCGGCTGGCCTGTTTCTATTCTCTCTCGAGTATATGCATGTAGTATGGCTATTTGGTCGCCTATCTTTAGGTTAAGTGAGGCTGCTTCGTCGGCTTTCTCATCCCAGATCGTTACATCGATTGTCCCGGTATCGTCTCCGAGCTTCATTCTCATTATCTTGTGATCTCTGACGTCGAGCGGCTTCGTAATAGCGTAGACTACGCCTCTCACCGACACGTCTCGCAGCCCCGGAACGAGTTTTCCAAGCTTTACATAGGTCTGAAATCCGCTTTTCTCAGCCTCTTCTGAAACCTCTTCCTTGAAGGCTCCCAGCTCCTCGGCGACTAGTAAAAGTGCTCCAACCTTATTCAAGAGCTTTGATTCCCTTAGCTTAGCTTCTACCATTGCTTCGATCTCTTCTTTCGTAAGCTCGGGGAATCTTGCCAAGACTCTTTCAAGCAGCTTCGAGTATTCCTTTAGCTCCTCGCTCAAGGCTTAAACGCTTCCTCCACCAACACTTCTACAAGCTTGCTTAAGATCTTATCCAAGTGCTTTCTCCCACTCCCTCCCTCAGGTTCACGTATCTGGCCAAGATGAAGAGAATCGTAGATAGCCTATTCAGATATCTAACGACTAGGGGGTCTACTTCAAATCGCCTCGAGAGAGCGATTGCTCTACGCTCCGCGCGCCTCGCCACAGCTCTAGCTAGGTGGAGGAAGGCAGCCGCCTTGCATCCTCCAGGATAGATGAAGCTTTTGAGCTTAGGTAGCCTCGGCTCATATTTTCCTCTAATATCTTCAAGGAATTGGATAGCCTTTTCTCCAAGTCTCGGAATACCTCGCTCTGCACCTAGTCCTGAGATCTGCGCTCCAATCATGAATAGATGTCCCTGAATCTCTGTTAGGATTTTCGATATATCGTCTTCTTCATCGAGAAAGGATTTAGCAACTCCTAGGAGAGATGAGAGTTCATCCAGTACGCCGCAAGCTTCAACTCTTTCGTCATCCTTGTAAACCTTCTGCCCCGAGAGGAGAAATGTTTCGAAATCGCTTTTTTCAGGCATGATTTCCAGCTAAATTTTGTCCTGCCGAGATATATTTACTCCTCTCGAACGATTTCGGGCTTAAACCTCGCCCAAAGCTTATCCGGATGCTCGGAGAATACGTGTAGAGCGTATTCCTCATAGCTTTCGAAAGTCTTTCCGCAGATCCTACATCTGACACTAAACCGCGTTCCAACCATGCTTTCCAAGCTGTATGGGTGGTTAGAGAAATAAAACTGCTTCTTAAAGGCTATTCAGCTGCATGGGCTTCGATTTCTTCCCTTAGAGGTCCTCTGGTTACGAATCTCTTCTCGATCTTCTGAGGCTTGAATACTTTGAGTAGGTAGTCTTCGATAAGCTCCACGTTAAATTTCTTGCAAGAGTAAACATCAATCGACGCGTAGCTTGTTCTGATATCGGTGTGAATTGAGACGTGGCTTTCGGCTACGATCATGAATCCTGAGAGCCCTTCGCCGCTTGGGCTATCTTCTTTCCCAACGTAGCGGACTATTATTGGGCCTGCGATGACGTGCATCTCCATAAGCTTCGCGAGGTCGTTGAAAACCTTCTTCAGAAGATTCTCGTCATTAAGGCTGGCGACATCGCACCCATACAAATCTAAGAGAAGATGATACCAAGCCATTTCTGCCAAAGCTCAGCAAACGGTCTAAAATATTAACTTACTTCCTGCTCTTCAGGCTCGGGAGGAGTGGGCGGAGGCGGTATAGGCGAGATCTCAGGCTTCTTAGGTTCCTCAACTTCCGTCGGTGGGATCCTGTAAAGCTTTGAGAGAATTACTGGCGCGATTATTGAGGTCAAGATCACCATCCAAACGGCTTCTACGTAAATGGGCTCTGCGATGACTCCCTTACTTAAGGCCAGCCCCGCGATGATGAGCCCAAGCTCTCCTCTCGGAACCATTCCTATTCCGATCCTAGCGCTTCCCAAGACGTTTCTAAGCTTTATCATAGCTGCCATGAAGCATCCGACGAATTTTGTGGCTACGGCGACGGCGGTCATTAATAATATGCCGATTATAACTTGATCCGTGACCAAGCCGAGGTTCATCTTCGCTCCGATGACCGTGAAGAAGATCGGGCCGAAGATCATGTTGATGTGTCTGATGAAATCCCTTATGTGGGGGAGCGCTTTAGACTCAGCGATGGCCATACCCGCCGCGTAGGAGCCAATTATTGGAGAGAGCCCCATGCCTCCGGCCATCGCTGCGAGGATGAATGCGGAGGCTATTGCCGCGGCTTCCACGGCTCCCTCGGTCTCGAGGCTCATGAATCTCTCGATCATTCTCGGGAGGACGTAGGCTCCGACGGCCACCATCATGAGCCACATGAGGAAGAAGATCGTGATAGTTTTCACTACGTCGTAGATGCCTATGCTTCCATGGGTTAGTATGGAGGTGACCACGGCGAGGATCGCTACGCCGAGTATATCGTCTATGACCGCGGCGTTGATCAACAAGTTTCCCTCCTCGGTTTTCAGCAGATCCAAGTCTTCTAGAACCCTCGCGCTGATAGCGAGGCTCGTCGCAACCATCACGGCTCCGATGAAGAGTGCTGTGGTTTCAGGGTATCCCAAGTGGATATAGAGCTCGTATCCAGCTATGAATGGGACTATTGCTCCAAAGGTCGCTACTAGAACTGCCCAGCCACCGGTCTTTCTGAGGCTCGTCAAACCCATCTCAAGCCCCATCGAGAAGAGGATCATTATCGCCCCTATCTCCGCGAAGGCGTCAACGTAATTGTTCAAAACCACGAGCGGCTCGCCGAAGATTATGATCCCCGATCCCAAAGCATATGGTCCGAAAACTATTCCCGCCAAAAGTTCTCCTATCACGTCTGGAAGTTTCATGCTGGAGAATATGCTTGCAAATATCTTCGCGAAGAAGACGAGGACGCCCATCGTAACTACCGCTCGGAGAATAGGATCCATCGAGCTGACTATCATCGAGGGATCGGCGGACATCGGCGAGAATCCCTCCAAATAAAACTCTTAAACAAACTTTTTGATAAGTTATCTCCTCAAGGAAGCCATGGGCTGGCGAGATCACTTAAGAGGGAGTGTTGCTTGAAGTTGCTGGGATTGAAGATCAAGGCTATCGTATTTGACATAGATGGCACCCTCTACAAATCCGAGACCTATGTCAAGCAGCTCATCAAAGGGATCTGTCAAACGATCTCCGAGCTTTTATCGATACCCTACGAAGAAGCTGAGCAAGTTTTCCAAGAACTTAGATCAGAATTCGGTAGCATAAGCTTGGGACTGCGGAAGCTCGGCATCGATCGTTCACGTTTTTACCAGTTATTAATCGAGAAACTTGATCCGAAGAAAGCTATTCGCCCGAGACCCGAGCTCACAACCCTATTCAAGCAGCTTAAAGACGCTGGACTGAAGATCGGCTGCCATACTAATTCTAGTCGAAGATTAGCGGAGATGGTTTTAGAAGCTTTAGGAATCGAGTTAAGGCTTTTGGATGTTTTGGTTACCTGCGATGATGCTGAGCCGAAACCTTTGCCAGA
>CAZDPL010000046.1:4389-7800 GCA_964507345.1 uncultured Nitrososphaeria archaeon | reverse complement strand
CTTCTCTGACCTTCCTCTCCCTTCAAATCCTTCAGCCTTCTCTGAAGAATATCTTCGGGACGGAATTCTAAAACAGCGATAGCGTCAGGTCTTAAAATCTCGACAACCCTAGATGGCAAACCAGGATAATATCCATAGGGCGTTTTGATGGCCGCGTGAGTGTCTATTATCAGATCGCCGTCGATCTTCGCAATCTCCTCAGCCGCCTTTTCTTGAAGCGCCTTATAATCAGTTGGCTTAATTTTTCTCCGCATTTCATCTCTATCAGATATTCCGAGAGATTTCTTCGCCTCCTCGAACATATAGTCTCCGAAATTCACGACCTTCAAGGAGGGAATTTTCTCAACAAGCTTCTTCAAAATCGTAGATTTACCCGCGCCAGGGACGGCTACAACAACCACCCGCACCATGTTGGTTTAATCTTGAGCCTACGACATAAAGATTAGGGTTTTTGACTTATCGTTGAAAAATCAGTATAATTGCATTTGACGCTCTATCTTCTGCTTGGCAGCTTGATATTCTTCTTCTGTTAATTCGCCTATCCTATATCTCAGCTCAAGCTTGTCAAGTTCTTTCTTCAATTTCTTATGTAGCTCAAGCAGATCCTTCAACGAGTCTAATGTTTCCTCGAGGTCTCCAACTATCATCTCGACATCTTCTTCGCTTAGGCCGAGAGATTTTCCACGCTCAGAAATTTCGTCACGGAACTTTCTCAACTTCTCTTCATAGCTTGGAATATCTGCGAGCTTAACGTCGAAAGCATTGTGAAGCATGTTCAGCTTCGGCTTTATCTTGGAAAGCTCTCGATCTATCGCAAGCTTATCAGTAATGTATTGCCTGTCGGAAATTTCTCCAACCTCATGTCTTATTTTGAGCTGCTCAAGTCTGGTGTTTAGCTCGTTCATCCGTTGCTCCAAGGATTTAATCAATTCCATACGCTTCGCATTTATTGCTTGAATCCTCGACCTATACTCCTTGTATATTTCTATGAAGATGTCTGGAGTGGCTTCTCCATTTAGAAACAATTCTATGAGCTTGTGTCTCCAGTTGAAGAAGTTGGCAAGCTGCTCCACTATCTTCCTTTCTTCTGAAACTTCTTGAAGTGTATATTTCTCGGAGGGTTCCTCTGACTTGCTGGCCTGAGGTTCGGTTTCCTCTTTCACTTCTTCAACCTCCTCAAGGTTGAGAGGTTTGCCGCAAAACTTGCAGAAGGGAGCTTTATTCGTCTCCCGCCCACAATGTGGACAGACAACTTTCTCCTCCCACATCATTCGAGCCGATCAATACTTCCGATTCTCCTTATAATAAGAATTTCTCGCTAGCGGCTTTTCTGAAGCTTTAACGCCATATTTTCAAAAGCTTTGCGTAGTACCGCCTTTATCGAGGCTTCCAACCCGAGCGATAAACTATTAAATATATGCAGTGAAAGCAAATTCATAGCATAGGGGTTGAAGAAAGTTGGGATCTGAGGAGCTTTCCCTTGCACCTATCCACAGGTTAATCAAGAAAGCGGGAGCGGCTAGAGCAAGTGAGGAGGCAGCTGAAGAACTTAGAAGGATTTTAGAGGAGCTTGGAATGGCGATAGCTAAGGAGGCCTTAAGCTTGGCTCAATATGCTGGAAGAAGAACTGTAAGAAGAGAGGATATTGAGAGAGCTGCGCGAACCTTGCTCCGAGGATATTATTCCTCGCAGTAGAGAGGTCGAAAAATCCTTTGGAAACGTGCTTAAAGGGAGAACTTTAGCGAATTTTGCATCTTCCTTTATTAAGGTTTATATTTAGCTTGATGGTTAGACCAAGCGGCTCGGATTCTGAGAGTCGAGAGGAGGTGTAGAGTAAATGTCTAGAGCTGTTGGAGCTGGAGCTGGCCAACCTGTTCTTATCTTAAAGGAGGGGACGAGTAGAACTAGGGGGAGGGCTGCTCAGAGGAACAATATCGCAGCCGCGAAGATCATCGCCGAAATGGTGAAGACTACCCTCGGACCAAAGGGCATGGATAAGATTCTAGTCGATAGCATCGGAGACGTCGTCGTAACGAATGACGGCGCAACGATCCTAGACAAAATGGACGTAGAGCATCCTGCTGCGAAGATGCTTATCGAGGTCGCCAAGGCTCAGGACACAAGCGTTGGAGACGGAACAACTACAGTAGTAGTGTTAACAGGAGAGCTCCTAAAGCACGCTGAAGAATTAATTGATCAAAAGATTCATCCAAGCACGGTCATCACAGGTTATAGGAGGGCGCTCGACATAGCTCTCCGAGAGCTTGAGAAGATCGCTAAGCCGATTAAGCTTGATGATAAGAAGACTTTGAAGAAGATCGTGAACACTTCTCTTGGAAGCAAGAGCCTAGGATTCGCCACAGAGCACATAGCCGATCTAGCGATCAACGCCGTTCTAAGCATAGTGGAGGAGAGGGATGGAAAACTCTACGCAGATAAGGAGAATATTCAGATCGTTAAGAAGATGGGTAAGAGCTTACTGGAGAGCGAGCTCGTCAACGGCGTAATTGTCGATAAAGAAGTCGTTCACCCAGCCATGCCGAAGCGCGTCACGAATGCAAAAATCGCTTTAATCAACGCGCCATTCGAGATCGAGAAGACGGAGTTCAGCGCTGAGATCAGGATAAGAGATCCACTCAAGATGAAGGAGTTCCTAGATGAAGAAACTAGGATATTGAAGGAGATGGTCGACAAGGTAGTCAAGGTCGGCGCAAACGTCGTATTCTGCCAGAAGGGAATCGACGACATAGCACAGTTCTTCCTAGCGAAAGCTGGAATCCTTGCAGTTAGAAGAGTCAAGGCTTCCGATATGGAGAAGCTTGCCAAGGCGACTGGCGCCAGAATCGTTACAGACTTCGATGATCTATCTGAGAAAGATCTTGGATACGCTGGCCTCGTTGAGGAGAGGAAGATCGGAGAAGATAAGATGGTGTTCGTACAGGATTGCAAGAACCCGAAGGCGGTTTCAGTCCTCCTGAGAGCTGGACTTGAGAGACAGCTTGACGAAGCGGAGAGAGCGCTCAACGACGCGATAATGAACATGATCTCACTCATCAGAGACATGAAATACGTCCCAGGCGGCGGCGCAACCGAAATGGCACTAGCAAGCATGATAAGGAAAGAAGCTCCAAAGTATCCGGGTAAGGAGCAGCTCGCAATGCTAGCCTTCGCCGAAAGCCTCGAAATGATTCCGAGAACATTATCGGAGAACGCCGGCCTAGAGCCAGTCGAGATACTCACAGAGCTTAGAATGAGACATGAGAAAGGAGAACACGGATATGGCGTCGAAGTGCTATCCGGAAAGGTTCAAGACATGTTCAAAGCAGGAGTGATCGAGCCTGTCAAAGTGAAGGAGCAGGTGCTTAAGAGCGCATTCGAGGCAGCTGCCATGATCCTCAGAATCGACGACGT
>CAZDPL010000046.1:0-4289 GCA_964507345.1 uncultured Nitrososphaeria archaeon | reverse complement strand
ACAAACACTTGTATATAGCGAGGTGTAGCTTTAAGGTTGGTTATGGTGTCTCCGATCAGCGATAAGCTCAAGAAAGCCTTCCACCAACTTGGTCTCACGGATTATGAAATGCGAGTTTACGTAGCTCTTTTAGAGCATGGAGCCATGACCGCAAATCAGATAAGCGAGATTGCCGAAGTCCCCTACTCCAAGATTTACGAAGTCTTAGAAAACTTGGAAGAGAAGGGATGGATCGGAAGCGAGGGAGGCCGCCCAGCTAAATTCTATCCTCAAAACCCGATGACCGCCCTCGAGATAAATCGGATGAGAATCGATCGAGAACTCAAAAAATATGAAAACATTCTGCTCTCAGAACTCCTCCCAATCTATAAGGGCGCAGGATCGCGTGAAAAACACGATATCTGGATCCTCAGAGGAGAATTGAATATCTTATCGAAATTAAAATCCCTGTTAGCCAACTGCGATATGGAGCTTCAGATAGCTTCTCCATGGATGAATAAGGAGCTCGTGGATATGCTTCTCCCAACCTTGACAACGATCTCCACGAAGGGTGGGAAAGTTCAGATAATGCTTTCAAGCTCATGTAGTCGATCCATGGCGAAAAGACTTAGCACTTACGCTGAAGTCAGGTTCAGAGACCAGCTCTTCGGAGGAGGAGTCATATCCGATTCCAAGGAAGCGATAATAATACTCGGAACCGGAAAGAAAAATGTCCCCAATCTCGCAATTTGGTCTGATCATATAGGTTTGGCGAAAATAGCGAAGATATATTTTGAGTATCTTTGGAAGGATGCTGAGCCGTTGGAGGCTTCTAGGTGAAGAGGCATGCATAATGCTAGGCGGAGAAGAAGCCCGGTCTTCCTAATACTCATAATAATCGTTGGATTGATAATAGCCTTTATCGCGATCTCGCAGACAATTCAATTCATTCTAAATCTTTGGGAATTCGGAGATCTCTTCGTTAGACCATTCTACTATTCCCTCATAGGCGGGTTAACGCTTTCAGTAATCGCTCTCTTCAGATTCGATTTCGTAAATCGAAGATCTTTAACTTTCTGGCTTCTAGAACTCCTGCTTAAGTTTTACCGCAGAGCAGGCTACATAGATGTGGTCGATATCGACTTCTCAGCGTATAGGCTCTCTTTAGGAAAGTTCTTGGCTTGGCAGGTTACAAAAGTACTGATCGGCGCCGCAATCTTCGCTAATAGCCTATTTGGAATGGCTTTGACAGCAGCTGTCAGCGGAGTTGATTTCGGGTTGCAGAACGTTCCGAGAATATTCATGCTCCCATTTATCCCGATTTCAGCGGCGGACATCACTCCAGCCTTAACCGTGATTTCAGCAGCTCCTGCTCTAGTTTTGATAATTCCGCCTATAATCTCGGCTATCGGCGTGAGGCTCGTGATCCTTGTTGGGCTTACGCTTATAGTTAAAGCAGTATCCTCTTCGATAGTCCATTATCTTAGAACAGGGTTCTTCAGGATACCCATGGAGGTAATAGAGCTTTTGATAGCGATCGCTGCGGCTTGGATAGGCTTCACCCTCTTCTTCCCAAGCTACATCGACTACAATACAAAAATCTACATTCTCGGAGCGTTCGCAATCGCCGCGATATTCTTCCTCTTCGTGTATTTAGACAAGAGGAAGCCCGGGTTTCTCTACGCATTCAAGATCAAGTTTGGAACGCTCATACTCGTTCTTCTCCTAATATTAACGCTTGCAACAATTCAGAACAGCATAGCAGATGCGAGGAAAGTCGAATGGCTTGGCCCATACGTCAAGCAAGAAATAATAGTCAACAGGTATCTAGCGGACATATCGAATATCACGGTCATTCAATACAACTTCACGGGAGAAACTAGGCCTGTTGAAGTGGATGTGAGCCAATTAAAGAAAGAGCTTTCAGTAGTTAGGTTATGGGATTGGGATGCAGCTTTCACGAAGCTTAAGCCCGAGATCGGGCTCATACCATACGTCGACTTCGAGGACTCAGACATAATCAGATTCGGCGATAGAATTTACTGGAGCGCTTCGATGAAGCCGATACTGCCTCATGGAGTAACCTTGGGGAACATTTGGTATAATGAACACCTGGTCTATACGCACGTTCCAAACGGCTTCCTTCTCCTCGACGCGAATAACGGATCCGTAGTCGATTCGTCGATATTCTTCAAGCAGCGGAGAATATACTATGGCGAGGGCGGGCTTCTCGAATCGACTTGGGCGGCAATAATACTGGGCAAGGAGAAGAGCGACGAGATTACGGGAACCAGGTATAGTGGCAGAGGAGGAGTAGTAGTCGGCCCCCCGATAACATGGCTCTACGACGTAACCTTCCTCCTATCCTATCCAGATAAGCAGGTCAGGCTACTCAGATATAGAGACGTCTATGATAGGCTTGAACTCCTCTTACCATACTTCAGCTATAAATGGAATGGAGAATACGTTGACATGTTCCCCGTCACCGATGGCGAGAACACTTACTGGCTCGTCCCCCTCATCGTGAAGCTATCCGCCGGGGATGTTCCATGGAGCAAAGACCACAGTTTCATGAGATTCATAGGATACGCGTTAGTCGACGTCTATAACGGAGACATTAAGCTGATAATAATCGGAAACGAGCCGATAAGCAAGCTGATTAAGCACATCTATAAAGACATTCTGATAGAAGAAATCCCAGATTGGCTGAAGAAGCAGAGCAGATTCCCAGCTGAAGCATTCGAGTATCAGGTCGAGATGTTCAATTACTATCACATAGATGATCCAGCAACCTTCATTCAAGCCAGAGAATTCTACGAGATACCCGAGGGAGTCTCAACCTACTTCATAATAGCGCGGTATCCCGGATTCCAGAAGCCAGAATTCCTCGGAGTGATCTCACTCCAACTTAAAGGATCTATGGGGAGAAACCTCGCCGGATTCATGGTCGTTAGAAACGATTACCCGCATCTAGGCGAGAAGATCTTCTACAGAGTCCCGATAGAATCTGAGATTAAGCTTCTCGGACCTTCGGCCGCACGTGAAGCTTTGGAGAGATTTGCCGAGTTCAGGAAGCTGAGAACCTTGCTCGAGAACCCGAGGATCGGGGACATACTCCTCTACTACATAGGCGATAGACTCGTCTACATAATCCCCGTCTATACTTCGCCGACTGGCGGAGTTGTTGCTCAATTAGGAACAATAGCTACGGTTGGAGCGGAGTTCACAGGCAAATATTACATCGGCCTAGGCTCAACCCTTGAAAAATCTTTCGAAGCATTTCTGAAGAGCTTAGGCGCATCGATGGCCGAAAAAATCGACGTCTACAACTTCACAATTAGAGCGCTCACAGAAATGGGCGTGGAGGTGGTTCATCCCGAGCAGCTTAACCCAAATCTAGTTTTCAAGGAAGGAGAAGTAGCGTTTAAGGATGCTGAGACGTTTAGATCTGCTTTGAGATCCTTCGTGGAGAATTGGGTTCTGAATCGAGGGTTAAAGCGGGTGTTGATCTGGCTTGAGGATGGGAAGATAAACGTCGGATCCATGTTCAATAATAATGGCGTCGTCGAACTTCACTACATCACCATAATTAGGAGCTAAGCTTTAAGCCGAAGCATTATTCAGGTTATGACGAGGGAGCCGCGGGTGGAAGGCGAGAGAACGAACATCGCCCTCGGAAGCTTGCTGATACTCATAAGCCTACTCGCCCTATCCCTACTCCTCAGATTCCAGAGAGGCCTCCTAGGCCTCATACTAACCGGAATCTTGGTAATCTTGGGATTCTACTGGTTTAAGGAAATCAAGAAAGCTTTGAAATCGGAGCGGCCTCGAAAAGACTACTTGCTTGAAATTTCCGAAGAAGATGATGTGATTAGTTTAACAGCGCAGGTCCCAGGTCCAGAAGAACACGTCTCCTTCGAGGTTCTCGGCAAGAAGATTCTGTTAAGGGGTGGAATGGGGTTCAGCAGGGTTGTTAAGCTTCCATGTAAGGTTAGGGTCTTAAGTAGCTCATATGTTAATGGAATTCTTCACATAAAGCTAGCTAAGTTAGATGTCTTGGAGAGAAAGGAGAAGCGGCAAAGCTACTGAGTTTTATCTATGGCGAAGGCTATGAGAAGTGGGACTAAGATCGTAGCATCTCCGTAAACCGTCACCTTCATGGCCTTTGGCTTAACCTTAGACCAGGACACGGCCTCGATAACAGGCGCTCCGCTAAGACTTCCATCATACTCGCATGCAGTCGTAATGTAGATCGCGTAGTCCAAGCCTTCCTTAAATTGATTCCACCAAAGCGTATGATGCTTCGAGAT
>CAZDPL010000045.1:0-7976 GCA_964507345.1 uncultured Nitrososphaeria archaeon | reverse complement strand
GCAGCTATGC
This sequence comes from uncultured Nitrososphaeria archaeon, assembly GCA_964507345.1. Lineage (GTDB taxonomy): Archaea > Thermoproteota > Nitrososphaeria_A > Caldarchaeales > Wolframiiraptoraceae > Wolframiiraptor. Next base: position 7,966 of record CAZDPL010000045.1, on the reverse strand, counting down.
TTAATTGAAGCTCTTCAAGCTCACCTCTCTTCTTCTTGGGCTTGAGGTAAACTTCTTCTTTTTCAGACCGCTTTCTTCTTGAGATCGCTGCTAGGAGGGTTGCCGTCTCTTCGATGTCTGACGTGTGGAAGAGAGTTATCTTGAAATCGTAGCCTATGCTTGCTAACGCGCCCCAAACGGCATTAGGATTCTCGAACCTCCTCAAAGCTTTCTTCATGTCTCCTTCTATTATCATGGTTGGATTCTTCGTGGAGGAGATCAGATTTGCGGCCTGGTCGAAAAGCCTACCATCGAGCAGCGATGAGATGAAGTCTGAGACAGTCTTCCTCTCAACTAAAATATCTCCGGGAAGGAGGTAGTCTCCAACTTCTAGGACTTCGTATCGCACGCTGAGCCCTAGCTTGCGCAGGAAATCCGCGATTCCAGATCTCTCTTCCCGCTTATCTACAATTACTACTCCGGGTTTAAGTCTCAGCGCCATCCTCACGGAATATCTTGGATCAATGATTTAAGTTATGGGACTGGCAGCCTGCAGAAGAGGCGTATATAGACTGCCGCTCCGAAGCAGAGGAGTATTATAGCGAGCGCCGCGAAGTCCATTGGCTTCATCTTCAATTCCTTGAGGAAAGTTCTCTTCTTGCTGGCTCCAAAGCATTTCACCTCCATTGCTTCGGCTAGCTCGTAGCTGCGCCTCAAGACATTCACTATTAAGGGCACGAGGATTGGAATGTATTTCTTCACTCTACTTAATGGGCCTCCTTTATCGAGTTCTAGACCTCTGGATCTCTGCGCATCCATTATTGTTTGAAGCTCTTCTGCTAGGATTGGGGTGAATCTTATAGCTGAGATGAAGGCGAAGGAGTACATGTAGGGTATTCTGAGCTTGGTTAAGGTCATTCCAAGCTCTTCAGGCGTGGTCGTTAGGAAGAAGATTGAGAATGATGCTAGGAAGGCGATTAATCGATATGATGCGGCGAAAGATTCGTAGAAAGCTGAAGGATCATAAAATCCTCCGTAAGAAAATGCTCTCACGAGATAGTTCATTAGGAAAACCATGATTATTAGAGGAGCTGCACCATAGATCGTCTTAACCCATCTTCGAATCGTTCCGCTGACTGCCGCGAGGAAGGCTTCCACGAAGATTATTATCGTGATTACGGTTACCTCTAGGTAGAGTAAGGTTGTTATTAGGAGCACGGTGGATAGCGTTAGCTTGACTCGGGGATCGAGTCTATGCACGAAGCTCCTGCCAGGGTAGAATTGCAGTCCTTGAAGTAGCGTTGCCACTTCAGCTCACATCCAAGTGACGCCTCTTTGAAATTAACATTACTCGAGATCCTGTAATCTCACTTCTAGCAAGATTTTACGAGCGGATTCCACGTCCAGATCTTTAAGCTTCAGCGATTTTACAAAGGCTTTTAACAATTCTCTGAGAAGTTTTTGAGGCCATGTCCCGAGCGGAACCTCTTCTCCATCAATCACTAGCCTCGCGGCTATGAAAGATCTCATTACGCAATCTCTAATCGTCGCTCGACCCTCCTCGATAGCTCTTGCTAAAGCGGCGCATGAACCATACGAACACTTCCCGCAATTTAATCCAGGGATCCTATTTATCCAGCTTTTTCTCACAGCGTCCTCTATGATTCTTAGTATTTCTTCCCGAGTTACTACCTTGATCTCTGAGATCTCTTGAACGTCTTTTAATGTTATTTCCCCTGTTGCCGCGATCACGTTTTTGAGCTTTTTCGCCGCTTCCTCGACTTCGCTTAGATCGCTGGCGCAGAGTATCTTTGGATAAGGAGCTTCTTTGAATCCCTCAACTAGAATGACATCCGGCTCGATGTGGAAGGCTTCTAAAGCATCTTCAATGGACGCGGACGTTCTCCTGATGGATACTAGCTCGCTTGGAGAGACATAGACCACTTCTAGGGATCCTGCTTCTAGATGTCTCCAAGTATCTTTATCGCGGGCGTCGAATCCTTCTCTCGAATGCTTTATTGAAGCAGCTGAGATTCCTCTCTCGGAAAGTTTTTTGAGAAGCCACTCTATGAGGGTGGTTTTTCCTCGCTTTCTTCCAAGGCTTATAATGCAGAATATCGGAGGCATTCGCGCTATAGGGGGTGACATGGGGAAATAAAAGTTTGAGCAATCAATGCTTGGACAAGGTTCTAAGCTTCGCCACCACTTCTTCGGCAAGCTTTCTAGGCTCGATTAGAGAAGGCTTGATCCCGATGAAGTTCAAGCTCTTCGTCAGGCTCACGATCTGCGGAGGCAGGAGGTTGCATGAGATTAAAAGATCCTCGTCGAGGAGTATCTCTTCAGCTTTTCCATCGGCTATGATTCTTCCTTGCTTCATTAATATTATCCTAGGCTTAAGCTTGGCGATGAATTCTATATCATGTGATGAAATTATCACGGTTCTTCCCTGCGTGTTGAGAAGCCTTATCATCTCCATGAGCTTCTCCTTTTGTAGTTGGTCCTGTCCCGTAGTCGGCTCATCTAAGGCTATCACATCTGGAGCCCACGCCAGGATTATTGCGAGCGCGAGCCTCTTCTTCTCTCCTCCGCTCAGGGTGAAGGGTGATTGATTGGCGTATTCTTCGAGTTCCATGAATCTCAGAGCCCACTCAACTCTCTTCTTAATCGTGCGCTCATCGTATCCGAAGTTTTTCAGCGCGAATGCTACTTCATCCCACACGGTGCTTGAGAAGAACATGTCTTCAGCGTTTTGGAAGACTAAGCCGATCTTTCTCGAGAGGGAGGCTACGGTTGCTTCTCTGGTATCGATTCCATCGACTAACACGCGTCCCTTAGTAGGCTTAAGCAATCCGTTAAGATGCTTTAGAAGCGTGGTTTTGCCTGCGCCATTCTCGCCCATCAATGCGACAAGCTCTCCTCTTCCGATCTCTAAGCTGACATTATCAAGAGCTTTAATACCGCTTGGGTAAACGTATTCGACTTCTTGCACGCTTATCATTCTATCACCCTCCTGACCTCGTTCACGAACTCCTCAACGCTGAGAGGAATCTCGCCGAATCTTAATGGGCCTTTCAACGCGTTCACATGCTTCGCCACTTCAGAAACAGATGGTGCCGATATTCCATAGGGCATTAAATCCTTCTCAAGAACATCTCTTGGATCACCATCGTAGATGATTCTTCCTTCATCCATTATTATCAGCCTGTCTGCGTATGGTAGCAAAAGCTCTAGCCTATGTTCTGATATCACGATCGATAAACCCTCCCGCTTATTCAGCTCCAGAATCGAGTCTATGAGATTTTTGGCTGAAAGGGGGTCGAGGGAGCTTGTCGGCTCATCGAGGAGTAAGACCCTAGGCTTCATCGCGAGAACTGAAGCTATTGCTACCTTCTGCTTCTGACCTCCAGAAAGCTCGAAGGGTGAACGATTTCTCAACTCTTCTATGCCTAAAATTTTGAGAGCCCAGTCAACACGCTCTCGAATAACTTCTCTAGGTAACCCAAGATTCTCTAAAGGAAAAGCTACGTCAGCTTCAACAGTTAACGCGAATAGCTGACTGTCAGGATTTTGAAAAACCATTCCAGCGATCTGAGATAGGATGTGTGGAGGATTTTCAGACGTGTCTTTGCCATCCACTAACACTTTTCCTTCAAAGTCCCCTTCATAGAAGTGTGGAATGAGGCCGTTTAAGCATCTTAAGAGAGTTGTCTTTCCGCATCCACTGCGTCCAGCCAAGACTATGAATTCTCCTGGCCTCACATCTAGATTCACATTCTTGAGAGCATAATTGGAGCTGCCGAGGTATCTGAATGATAGATCTCTGACCTCAATTAGCTTCAAGGCTTCATTATCTCCGCGGGCTTCCCCAATCGCTCGCTTAAGATTTCGACGCATCTCTCTAGTATTTTCTCGACTTCGCCCTCCCTGCAGTAGGCTTTTGCGGCTGATGCATGACCACCCCCGTATCCACCGGTTTCCGCAGCTATCCTAGCCGCGAGATCTCTTCCGAGATTTACGCCAGTTGCTTCTATAAAGTCTTTGAGAGCCCTAAACGATATGGTTACGCCTTCATCAGATTCTCCAGCGACGATCGCGACATGTGCCCCCAAGTTCACGAGACTTCTAGCAGATGAACTTTGGAAACTGCTCAGCTTGCTCGTGGCGATCAGCCAATCTCCTATCCGGTAGATGGTCATTCTAAGAGCGGATTTCAGCCTTGCAATACGCTCCGATAGATCCATTCTTATTTCAAGACTTGAGAGAAGCTCTCTGGGATTCACTCCGAGAGAAGCGAGCCTACATACTTTCCTCAAGGTTTCTTCATCCGCAACTACAAGCCTTGCCGTATCGTAATAAATTCCAGCAAAAAGCGCTTCTGCATCCTTAAGATCTAATTGATAGCCTAGAAAGTCAGCAAGATCTAAGACTATCTCGCAAACGGATTGATAGCTCTCGGAGCAGAAGATTTCAGCCTTACCCTTGAAGCTTTCAAGACTTGTTGAGTGATGGTCTACGACTATAACATCGCGTTCAGAATCCAGAATCCACTGATAATCATTTAATTGCTCAGGAGAGCCGCAATCCAATACTATGAAAGCCTCAGCTGCCTCCACCTTATCTGACTCCTTTAAGCCGAGAAGCTCCATAAAGGACCTACTATGAGTTGAAACTTCGGCTGGAATCTTGAAGATCGTTGGAACGTTCAGAATTGAGTTAAGAATTCTTGATAGAACGAACGAGGCGCCGACCGAGTCTGGATCTCCTCCTGAATGAGTCAAGATGGCAGTCAGCTTACCTGATAGCTTTTCTAACCGATTCTTAAGCGATTTTATCAGCTCTTCATCTCTCATGTGGGAGCTTGCCCTGACCCTGAAAGCATTTGCCTTAACTCTTTCTGAAGAGACTCTAACTGCTCTCGCGTCCGCTGCTCCTGCTTTTCCAAAAGCTTCAGCCTAGTTTCAGCTAGCTCCTTCTTCTCATTAAGCTCTTCGATCAACTTCTGCTTGCTACTCTGTATAAGAACTGGGCCAACGGCTTTATACACCAGCGCATCGTCAGGAGATTTCTCTAATGCTTCTAAGGCGTCTTTTACCTCAAGGAGCTCGGCTTCAAGCCTCTGCCTCTCCGCGAGAATCACGTTAAGCGTTTGCTGAAGTTGTTGAAATCTTGCCAGCTGCTGTCTCACGCTCGGTGGAAGCTCTCCTCTATTAGCAGACATGCTCAAAGACATTAAGATCGTGGAATTTAAAAACTCTCCCTAATTCCTCGAAAAAGATATCCCCCGCCGTACGAGACGAGGGCAAGTGTCATTTGCCGCTTTTCGACGTGACTAAGTTAAGCGCGTCCAAGGTTGTATTAATGAATCTCAGGAAAGAGTTCATCGCGGCTCGGAGAGCTACCAAATCCTTCGCACATATTCTTAAGATCAATCCTTCCTCGCTTACCTCAAGGTTAACGGATGTTCTTTTGGATGGAAGAGTTTCTGCTTCGGGGGCTATGGCTTTATATATTATATAGGCTTTGTGTTCTGGAATTCTGAAGAGTATGGTTAAGGTGTGATTACCTCTTTTGGAATGGCGTCCAAGCTCCTCCCGCAAAGGTGTATCCGCATTTCCTGCATCTCCAGATTCCGATCGCAACCCTCCTCACCTTAGGCTGAGCGCAGTTGGGGCATATGTGCCAAGCTCTTTGCTCGCGTTCGATCTCTGCAACACGCTTTCTTAGAGTAGATCCGTATCTGGCCATGAAGCGCTTAGCAGGATTTCCTTTAATTTTTCCAACCTGCATCTTTCATCCTCCCCCTTCTAAGCCATCCTAATTCGGCTGGTGCTCGCAATTTAAGTTCTACCCTTCCTCTTCCTGAGAAGCAAGTTTAACCGGCACTTCCTGGAGGAATTTCCTCCTTATTTCCTCTGTTTTCTCTACGGCCGTCTCCATTATGCTGTCCATTAGGTTTATTGGTATTGGGCCTGGCGAGTTCTTTTGAATGGATACGATATTTCCTTTCTCATCCGTTCCAATTATTAATGAAACATCTAAGACCTTCTCTTCCTCTATCTGTGGATCGACGAGGAATTTTTCCCCGATAATCCCTATCATCACCGAGAATGGTAGGGAAGTTAATTCAAGCTGGAAGTATTCATCGGTTTTCTCAACTTTTCCGTCAACGACTTCATATTTCGGTATCTTCAGGGTTGCAAGCGCGGCTAATGCTGAAATCAGAGCTGGATCGAAGTAGTTTCCATCGTAGTCAAGCACGTAGATGTCTATGAAGAGCACATAGACCTTCTCTCCTTCAACTAAGCAAAGCTTCTTTAAATCAAGCGCCTTACCCTCCCTCAAGCTTCTATCAACTACTCTCGCTAACTCAACCCCACGCTCATCCGGTGGGCCGGGTTCAAACGTTGTTGACGCTAAGGGTAGAAGCTCGGCATTAACGGTGAATATCCCTTCATCTGGTCTATCAGAGAACGGCGACCCAACCTCCACCTTAATTCCGGTCAGTATCTTCGTGCTACCCATTTTTACTAGCGCTGACGCATCAGCCTTCGCTAGAAGATTTGTTTGGATGCTTATTGGCCGGAGATCTTTCGGCCCTCTTCCATCGATTCGCTTATCTTGGAGAAGTAGATTGTAGATTTTGTTCCGCATTATTCGGGCTGCTAGATCTTTCTTAGCTGCAAGCGCCATCTTCTACACCTCCGGAGTCTTAGCCTCGCTGAACTTTTTCTTCAGGGCTTCTCGCTGGAGTTTGTAGATCTCGGATATGCCCTTCTGAGCTAGGGCTAGTCCTTTCTTGAATTCTTCAGGCGTTAGTCTGCCGTTAAGCTGTAACAATACTATCGAGTTAAATCTGGGAGCCATCGCTACGGGCATGTCTGCTTCGCCATACTTGTCTTCGATGTCGCATAGATCGAGAACTAGTTGGCCATCTACTTTTCCGACGGCGACCGCTGCGATTAGGTCGGCCATAGGTATCCCCGCGTCAGCTAGAGCGAGCGAGGCGGCGGTTAGACCTGTGGTTCTCGTTCCTCCATCTGCTTGAATTACTTCAATGTAAACATCGATTGATGCTCTTGGAAATTCTTCAAGGAATGTGACTGTTTCTAAGGCTTCTCGGATGACTTTTGATAATTCTACTTCTCGCCGAGTCATTCCTAAGGGCTTCCTCTCTTCGACGCTGAAGGAAGTCATGTGATATCGGCAATTTAGTATCGCTCTATCTGGTAGGGCGAGATGCTTTGGATGGGCTTCCCTAGGTCCGAAGACGGCTGCGATTACCTTTGTCCCCCCAAATTCGACGTAAGCTGAGCCATCGCTCTTATCCAAAATTCCAACTTCCATTCTAATCGGCCTTAATTCATCAGGCCTCCTACCATCAACTCTCCTGCCCTCATCATCTATCAATCTCTCAGGTTTCTCCATTACGCATAATACCTCCCGTGATCATCCCATACGCTCTTTCCTAGATTTCCTTTACGCCACGCTATATATTGATTCCAGCCCGACCTAAATACTAAAATACGGCGCCTTATTCGGGGTGGAAAAAGCCGAGTTATCCCTCTCTTCTGAGAAATTCCTTTATGAATTTCTCAACTCTCTCGGTTAAGCCAGAGGTATGAGCTTCATTTTCGATCATTTGTATGGCTTTCATGGCGGCGAACTCGTTTTTCGGAGAAGGCCCATTTATGACTATTAGCCCGTTTTTCCCCATCACTATATCACATCCCGTCAGTTTCTTCACCATGTTGATCATGGAACCCTTCTTTCCTATGAGCCTTGGAATCTTCGCTGGATGTATTTGGATGAGAAGGCCGCTCTCAAACTTCTTTATTCTCATGCTTCGCTCCAGGATCACTCCTCCCAGTCCGCTCTCCTTGACCTTCACGTAGACTACGTCTCCGATCTTCAAGTTCATGCTCTTAACTTCCTCTCGATCAGGAATCCTTATCACTCCGGTTAGATGCCTGCCCAAGTTCACTTCAAA
>CAZDPL010000044.1:3062-8097 GCA_964507345.1 uncultured Nitrososphaeria archaeon | reverse complement strand
TTAGATGTTTTCACAGAGCAAGAGGATGGAAGCTACAAAACCGTGACCGTGAATGTCGGCGTTAGGATAGGCCTCATAGCTGCAGCGAACGAATCCCTAAGAGACTTAAAAATAAAGCTATTTGTTCCAGATAGCCCAAGCAACTTAGACTACGAAATATATCCATGCGGCGATAGTGACTGCAGTTACGGCGAAATAGAAGTTGAGAAACTAAGACCAGGAGACAACATGACCTTAAACTTCAGACTAAAACTAATTCCAACTAACAACCTAATGGGAGGATACGTAATCCTTCAAGCAAGCTTAGTAGAAGCAAAAGGAGAAACAACAGGACAAACCTACGGCTCAGTCCTTTCAGACAAAGTAGCAGTCTCTTTGTGCAAATTTACAAAACTAACTTACATAAAATGCTTTTATTTCTGGATTCTAGGGTTAGGTGATGTAGGAGATCCGAATTGTAAAACTAGTTGCCAGAGTGATCCTGAATGTCATTGGACGGGGAACGATTACGGATTTTGCATATGTGAGACAGATGTGTTCCCGAGGTGTGCTATACCGTAAAAGCTGGTATTGTCGCTGAGAAGCTTCAATAAAGATGTGTCTTCGTTTTCTTCATATAGGTTTATGAGTTAGCGGGCTTAGCTCATTCTCGACTGCTAATGCCTGAAGTGAAGTTCGAGGAAATTTCTCCAGCGGACTTCTTCTATCGAAACAGGGATATCGCTGGGTTTAGCAGCCCGTCTAGATCGCTTTACATGAGTATTCGAGAACTTGTTGAGAACTCTCTTGACGCATGTGAGGTTGGGAGAATTCTTCCGAACATCATCGTCGAATTATCATCTGAGGGAAACTCCGATGAGGGCGTAGATATTTACAAGCTTAGAATCGAGGATAACGGAATAGGGGTCAGCGCCGAGCATATTCCCAAAGCATTCGCCACGGTCTTCTACGGAAGCAAATATGGATACAAGCAGAGCAGGGGGACCTTCGGGCTGGGAGGAACGATGGCGCTCCTCTATGGCCAGATCACGACGAATAAGCCCGCGACCGTGATCTCCAGTAAAGGCGGAAGAGAAGTTCACAAGTTCGTTCTCATGATCGACATAGTCAAGAACGAGCCGAAAATCTTCGAACACAAGGTTTTGAAGAACGAGAAGAAGTGGCATGGAACGATAGTCGAGTTCTATCTCGAAGGAGATTATACGAACAGCAAGGCGAAGATAATCCAATACTTCAACCACACGGCGATCGCGAACCCCCATGCATCGATAATGTTCATCGACCCGCGTGGAAGACTATACTACTATCCGAGAGCTACGACGAAGATTCCAGAGCCTCCGCAGGAATCCCTTCCACACCCAGTCGGAGTTGACGTCGAGACTATGTCGAGGCTTCTCGCAACCACTAGGGAAAGAACTATGCTGACGTTCTTGATGAAGAGCTTTCAGAGAGTTGGAGAGAAGAGCGCGAGAGACGTCTTGAAGCTCGCAGGGATAGATGAAGGAAAGAATCCGAAGAAGCTAAGCCACGACGAGGTCACGAGGTTAGTTGATGCGATTAAGAAGTATGGAAGATTTAGGATGCCCGATCCATCTAGCTTAAGCCCCATTGGAAGAGACTTGCTGGAAACTGGGATCAAGAACATGCTTAACCCAGAGTTCCTCTACATAGTTGAGCGGCCTCCAGCATCATATTCAGGCTATCCATTCATAGTCGAGGTAGGCCTCGCCTATGGCGGATCGATACCAGCATCCGACACGGTTCAGTTATACAGGTTCGCGAACAAGATCCCACTTCTCTACGATGAGCGAGCAGACGTAGTCTGGAAGGTCGTGAACGAGAGAATAGACTGGTCAACCTACAAGGTCTCATTCCCAGCCCCACTCGCCATAATCACCCACATCTGCTCCCCGAAGGTTCCATACAAGACCGTTGGAAAAGAGGCTGTGGCCGATAGACCTGAGATCGAGCGAGAGCTCGTGACCGCGATCAGGGAGGCGGCCAGGGCGCTGAGGCTATACTTAAGCAAGATCGAGAAGCGCGCAATGGTGAAGAGGAGGCTAGACTTCTACGCGAGATACTTACCTCTAATCGCCAAGTACTCAGCCGAGCTCGCTGACCGAAAGAAGCCTCCGAAAATCGATAAGATCCTGAGATCTCTCGGAGTCGATAAGCAGATGGTCGAGGAAGCCAAGAAGAAGGCTATGGAGAAGCTTCAGGAACTCTACGCCGAATAACCTCCTAAAAATCTTCGCTTTCACCTGCTTAAAGCTTAAAATTTTTCGAAGATCATCAGCGCAATGCCATAATTTATTTAGCCGTATAAGCGACTATTTTCTCGATGAAAGTGGTTTTAGCATACAGCGGAGGCCTAGATACAACGGTCGCGATAAAATGGCTTCAGGAGAAATACGGCGCGGAGGTAATCGCGGTCTCGGTTGATGTGGGTCAGGAAGAAAACTTCGACGAGATTCGTGAGCGGGCTTTAGCTGCTGGTGCCTCGAAGTTCATACTCATAGATGCTAAAAAGAGGTTTGCGGAAGAATTCATTCCGAAATGCGTTAAGGCAAATGGATTATATGAGGGAGAATATCCGCTATCCACAGCTCTCGCTAGGCCGCTGATAGCCGAGGAGGTTGCGAAGGTTGCTTTAGCTGAGAAAGCGGATGCGGTCGCCCACGGATGCACGGGAAAAGGAAATGATCAAATCAGAATGGATGGCTCATTCGCGGTCCTCGTCCCGAATCTGAAGATAATCGCGCCGATTAGAGAGTGGAACATGAATAGGGATGAAGAGATCGAATACGCGAAGAAGCACGGGCTTCCGATAAACGTGAAGGAAAGCAGATTCAGCATAGACGATAATCTCTGGGGTAGGTCGATCGAAGCCGCAGAGCTTGAAGATCCTTGGATCGAGCCGCCGTGGGAAGCGTTCAAGTATATTGCTCCTCCATCGAAGTGGCCCAACGAGCCAGAGGAGATAGTTCTCGGATTCGAGAATGGATGTCCAAAATCCATTAACGGCGAGGAAATGGATATGCTGGAGATAATCAGGAGGATAAACTTGATTGCTGGAAGACATGGCTTCGGAATAGTAGACCACATCGAAGACAGGGTAATAGGGTTGAAGAGCAGAGAAGTTTACGAAGTCCCAGCCGCTCTCACGATAATAAAAGCGCACATGGATCTAGAGAAGATGGCTCTAGGAAAAAGGTTCCTCGAATTCAAGAAGCTCGTTGACGCGAAGTGGGCGGATCTAGTCTATTCAGGGCTATGGCATGACGAGCTGAGAGAGGCCCTAGACGCATTCATCGAGAAATCGCAAGAAGGATTAACTGGAGAAGTTAGGATCAGATTCTATAAGGGCGCGATGAGGATCTTGGGAAGGAGATGCGAGAAGTCGTTGTATTCGAAGGAGCTGATAACCTACTCGAAGGAAAGCTTATTCGATCAAAGAGATGGAGCATCGTTCTCAAAGCTCTGGACCATGGAGATGAGGCTTCAGAAGATCGCATCTTCGAAAAAGGCGGAGTAACCGTCTACTGCTTAGCCAATTCGATTATCGCCGCCGAAATTACCTTCGAAGCCTTAATGACATCACTTACTGAAATCACCTCAGAATTAGTGTGGGCAAGCCTGGAATCCCCTGGGCCGAAAGCCGCTATATGCTCCGTCAATTTTGCAAGCACGTTCATGTCGCTGGTTCCAGTTTTCTTCACGATCTTAGGCTTGATTCCATTCTTCAAGCATCCTCTCATCAAAGCTCTAACCGCTTTCGAGTTAAGCTTCACCTCGACGGGGGGTGTTTCATCAATTATCCTAAGCTCAACACCATGTCTTTCAGCTAAGTTGAAAAGCTCCTTGGAAACTTTTTCGAGGCTGTAAGTCTTTGGGAATCTGAGGTTTATGTGGGCGCGTGCTTCTTCGGGGAGCTTGCTCGGCCAATCTCCAGCGTTAAGCATCGTTACGGCGGAGGTTATCTCATCGTAGCTCGATCCCCGAAACCTTGATCTAAATTCGTTCAAGAAGCCTAGTAGCTTATCTAGGGCCGATTCTCCGATGTATGGTGCGGAGCTATGGCCTCCGCGAGCCCTAGCTATAGCTTCTGCCGTAATACTCCCTCTATACGCTATCGCTATTCCAAAATTGGTCGGCTCGCCTATCAGAACATAATCCGCTTTCATCTCCTTCTCGACCAGATACTTCGCTCCAAGTCCATCTGATTCCTCATGAACTAGCCCGGCGACTTGAACCTTGACTCCGCTGACGGATTGCTTAGCCATAGCAGCTCCAAGGATAAATGCTAGGAGGGGCCCCTTCGCATCGACCGCTCCTCTTCCATGAATAAACTCGCCGTCAAATGATACTTCAAGCCAGCCGGGAACAGTGTCCAGATGGCTCGCTAATAGTATGGTTTTTCCTTCACCATATTCAGCGAAGAAGTTTCCAACATCATCCACGTAACATTCCTCGAATCCCCATTTCCCACAAATCTGGCTTAAGGCTTGATGAAGCTCCTTCTCCTTCCCTGGGGGAGAGTAGATTTTTAGAAGCGTTATGAGATCGTTGGCGACCTCTTCCTCGCTTAGCTTCAATTCAAACACCTCGCACTATTTTCTCGCATTTACTGCTTCGAGATCTTAATGTTGTTAAGCGCCTCGCTGAGCTTTATCCTGAGATTTTCCACATCGTCTCTATTAATGAGGTATGGTGGAAGGAATCGGAGGACGGTCAATCCAGCTTTTAGGGCGAGAATTCCTTTTTCTTGAAGAAGTTGGATGACCTTAGTTGGATTCGTCCTCAGCTCTATGCCGATCATTAACCCTATGCCCTTAACTCTTCTTGCAACGTCCTCATTTTCTTCCACAACTTTCTCTAAAGTTTTCTTCAATAGTTCACCCATTTCGGCAGCTTTCTCCACCACTTTATCCTCGAATAGGGCTTTGATTCCACCTCTCAACGCTGCTAAGGCTAGCGGATTTCCTCCGTAGGTTGATCCATGAGCGCCTGGGGAAAGCTTTGATCCTATTTCTTC
>CAZDPL010000044.1:0-2962 GCA_964507345.1 uncultured Nitrososphaeria archaeon | reverse complement strand
TTATATGGCAGAAACTCGACTTCCCATGGAAATGGATCATAGCCCTCCCTATACTTTGGATTCCACGTGGCTCCAAGGGCTCCCATCGTCCTTCCGTGGAACGCGTTAATGAATGAGATGAACTTCTTTCTTCCAGTAACCTTTCTAGCGGTTTTAAGAGCTAGTTCGACGGCCTCGCTACCGCTGTTAAGCATGTAGAAGTAGGTCAAATGCTTGGGCAAGATTTTCTCCAGCAATTTAACGGCTTCCTCCATGGCATCCGTTGAGAAGACTGGCGACGTGACCATGATTTCGTCGAGTTGCTTCTTCAGCTCCTCGACCACCCATTTATTCCGATGACCTAGAAAAGCCGCTCCATGACCTGTATGACAGTCGAGGTATCTTCTTCCATCAGAATCCCAAACGTATTGTCCCTCTCCCCTGACGATCTTTAAGCCTCTTGGAGCATAAAATCTAGCAAGCTTCAACATTTCCTCCACCTATGGGCGCCTCCCTTTTTGACAGGCTTGCCAGTTAATAGCCTTACTTCCTAAAATGCTCAACGGTTTCCCTGACTATTATTTCCGATATATCGCATCCAGTTACCCTAGCGACGTTTTTGTATTGAGGTATTCCATTAACCTCGAGCACGAGGTTCTCAGAACCTTTCTCTATTAAATCTACTCCGAGAACTCCTCCGCCCATAATTTCTCCAGCCTTGATCACAAGCTCCATCTGCTCATCGGTTAGATCCGCCTTTTCAGCTCTTCCACCTAAAGCTGTGTTAGTCTTCCATCGATCACTTACCCTGTAGATCGCCGCAGGAACTTCTCCCCAAATATAGCATGCTCTTATGTCTCTGCCAGGCTTCTCCACGTATTCCTGAATATAATGCACCTTGAAATGCGGGCTCTGCATATTCTCCCTAAATTCTAAGATCTCATCGAGGCCGTCTCGATCGAGTGCTCTAGCGATCATTCTTCCCCAGCTTCCGTAAATCGGCTTAACTACAACCGGGTAGCCGAGTTCCTCTGCTGCTTCGTGGCATGCTTCCCTGCTGAAGGCTATCGCTGTCTTCGGCACGGGTATCCCCTCTTTCGCAAGCTTGATAGTTGTATAGAGCTTGTCCTCGCATCCGAGGATCACTTTAGATGCATTGACTACAGGGATTCCCTGTTCCTCGAAGACTATGGTCGAAGTTAAGGCTCGATAAAAGCTGACGCATCGCTGAAAGGCGAAGTCAAGATCATTGAAGCCATTAGACTTTGTGAGCCAAAGCGGCTTACTCGTAACCTGTATCAACTCCACTTGATAGCCGAGTTCCTTAATCGCTCTAATTAGATCCTTTTCCTCCCAGCGAGCCAGGTCATAGATCAACCCAATCTTCAGGAAGCACCGCCCCCTCTCCTACGCCCTCTTCCACGCTGAAAAAGCCGTATACTTATATATTGGTTTCCGTCTAGCAGGCGTAATCTTAATCGTATATGAATGGAATACTTTCACCTAGGAATCTTGCGCGGGGGCCTCTCATGCTAAAAGAACATTTTTCTGAAGTTTGGTTCGCAGGCGAGTTAGACGAAGAAAGCGTGAAAAAGTTAAGAGAGAAAATGATCTCGATTCTGAAAAAAGGTGAGAGGAGAATAAGGTTTAGGTTTTATTTGAAGAGCCGGGAGAACTCGCAGTACCTCGATGCCATTAGAAAGATCTTGTTAGAGAACACGGCGTTAACGATAGTAATAGAGGACGAGTGTATAGAAAAGCTTCCAGAGGATGTTGAGAAAATAGGTGGTCAAGTAGTTCTGATAGTTAACAATCTCCCGCCAGAAGTTCTGAAGACCGTTGAGGGAGAGCGTCTAGTAATCGAGGAGGTGAAGGCAGGATGAAGCATGTGGACATAATCTTAAGCACGGATAGAACTATGATGTCGAATCATCATGGAAAAGAATTTCTAGGATTCATGGCCACGGGGCCGCCGATAGGAGTTCCTGAGCGAGTCTGGATGTGGATAGCCGCGCCGAAGATGCGGGTTGATGCCATGGGAAGACCTTGGCAAGCACCTTATGCATTAAGGAAGCTTGAAGCCCTTCTCCAAGACGAGGGATATAATGCAGCTGTAATAGATCCAGATCACGTTAACCGATACCTTGAACATGCTAAGATCCTCATGCTAAGTCATCACGATTACTTCGCACTCTGTCCTCCGAGCAGCGAATGGTGGATCGTTACGAAAAAGGAGCCCGTAAATGCTAAAAGCTTTAGAGAATTCATGGAGAGCCTAAACATTCCAAAAGCCAAAAAGAAGGGCTTGAAGATAATCGTCGGCGGACCAGCTGCATGGCAGTGGCTTTACAAACCTGATCTCCTCGACAGATGGGGAATAGACACGGTTGTTGATGGAGAAGGCGAGAAGATAGTCTTAGACTTAGTTGAGAAAGCCTATGCAGGAGAACCTCTCCCAAGATACATCTTCGTGGGGCCAGGAGATGTGCCAAAAATCGAGGAGATCCCGATCATAAAACACGCCAGCGTCAATGGATTAGTTGAGATAATGCGGGGATGCCCAAGAGGATGTAAGTTCTGCTCAGTCACTCTACGGCCTCTACGGCACATTCCATTAGACATGATCGAGAAAGAGATCTTAGTAAACGTTCGAGAAGGCGTCCGCTCTGGAATACTCCACTCCGAGGACGTCCTACTCTACGGAGCTAAAGGCATTAACCTTAACCCAGATGCCTTGATAAAGCTTCACAAAATGGCTAGAAAACATCTAACGACAATAGCTTGGAGCCATGCAAGCCTCGCAGCCATAAAGAATGCCGAAGAAGAATACAAGCTGATCACTAAACTAAGGGAGATAATCTGTGCAGATGGATTACAAGATTACTGGGGAGTTGAGGTAGGAATCGAGACAGGCTCTGTAAGATTAGCGAAAAAGGTGATGCCCGCCAAAGCCGCTCCATATCCCGCCGAAAAGTGGCCGGAG
>CAZDPL010000043.1:1593-8199 GCA_964507345.1 uncultured Nitrososphaeria archaeon | reverse complement strand
ATGGTAGCCCGGCTGGGATTCGAACCCAGGTCCCCGGGTTTCTTCTCACGCCTCCTCTAGCGGCCATGATCCAAAGCCCGGGATCCTTCGCCCCAATCTGACCAGCTGGATTGGCCGCTAGACGACCGGGCTTTCTTCGTAAATCACTCTACCCAAGGTGTTTTTTGTACTTTCCTCTTCATCCTGCTAGACCAGCGCCCATATCTTGTCGGCCCTATTGATTTGCAAAAATTTGGATAATTAGCCGGATTATGTGGATGATCGCTGAGCTTCGCCAAATAGGGTTGATAAGCTTCTTTTGCAGGCTTCTAGTGGAGAGTCGTTTTGGGAAGGAGGCATGGCCTTGAGGAAGAGCTTTAAGGTCGTTAAGTGCCCGCGTTGCGGTTTCTTTCAGCTCACGACTGCTTCAAAGAGTGTTAGGTGTTTTAGCTGTGGTCATGCTTGGCAATTGGATAAAGACTCGATCTTGTTTTCGAGTTTTGATTCCGAGGAGGCGAGGAGGTTTTTGATTAAGCTTAAGCGGGGAGGTAGCCTCGAGTTCAAGAAAGCTTCGCAAGGTGGCTTGGAGTAGCCTTCCGTAAAGATTTAAGCTTGGAAACAGGTTTCTCTTGATGGATGCTTCTGGGAGCGCATGTCTCGATTTCTGGATCGATTGACAAAGCTGTCGACAGAGCTAGGGAGCTGGGCTGCACGACTTTCCAGATATTCACGAGAAATCCCCGCGGATGGGAGGCAAAGCCTTTGAAGAAGAAGGAGGTTGAAGCGTTTAAGGAGAAGTTTAAGAAGGCTGGATTCAAGATAGCCGTAGCGCATATGCCTTACCTTCCGAACATCGCCTCACCCGATAAGAAGACTCATCAAAAATCCGTGAAATCTCTAATTCAGGAATTAAAAAGAACTGGCGAACTCGGGCTTCCCTACCTCGTGGTTCACGTCGGAAGCCATCTCGGGAAAGGTTTAGCTAAGGGAATCGAGCAAGTGGCCAAAGCTGTGAATACGGCTCTATCGAAAGTAGATAACGATGTGATGCTCCTCTTAGAAAACATGGCTGGGCAAAAGAACAGCGTCGGATCACGATTCGAAGACATACGGAGAATTCTAAACCTAATCGAAGATGAGAAGAGAGTTGGAATATGCTTTGACACGTGCCACGCCTTCGCCGCAGGCTACGATCTCAGAACCAGGGAAGCTATTGAAACAACGTTAAACGACTTCGACGAGATCATAGGATTAAAGAAGCTCAAGGTAGTTCACGTAAACGATTCGAAAGGAGACTTGGGAAGCGGAATAGACAGGCACGAACACATAGGCTTAGGAAAAATTGGAGAAAGGGGCTTCCTGGAATTCGTTCATCATCCAGCAATAAGGCCGCTGCCCTTAATCCTTGAGACTCCAGTGGATTCGAGGGGGAATTTCGCGACAAACCTAGCGAAGCTTAAGGAGCTTTACCTTAAGGAAAAGTGATGGAGAATGAGTATCTTGAAGAGGATGCTGCTTTGGGTTAGGCGGAAAATTTTCTCATGGGTTTTCGTTAAGTTCGGGATCGTCGGAGGGAGCGGCGTTGTGGTGAATTTCGCCGCCTTCTGGATAATGACAACCATCCTCGAAGTTAATCACTTGATCGCCAGCGCAATCGCGACCGAGATAGCCATACTCAATAACTTCACACTCAACCATCTATGGACGTTCAGGGATAGGAGAAGCGAGATGAGCCTCGGGGTTCGACTATTATACTTCCACGGCTCTAGAATCCTCGGCCTACTCGTAACTGTTGGAAGCCTCTACCTTCTAGCGGATATCATAGGCATAAACATGTTTCTAGCATATCTAATCGCAATCGGCCTAGGAACCTTAACAAACTTCGTTACAAGCGATCTCTTCGTCTGGCCTGAAGCGAAGCCTCTCTAAAGACTCCAACCTGCCTCATAACCCCCATCTTATCCAAGATAAGCAGAAGCAAATAACCAGCAATAGAGCCGGGAACCGAGCTTAACGCCCATCCAGACCAGAATATGGGTAAGAAGCTGTAGAGGCCGAGTTGCTCTATCACTCCGAGAAGCCTGAAGTCTCCAACAGCTGGAGCAACTATGAATATTGAAAGAGTGCCACCTATCAGAACCGTGCCAATGGGCTCAAAAAGCGCGGCTGAATATTTCACTAACCTGCTCTTCGCTTTGGAGGTCAGTAGGTAAACTAATCCGACGACTATCGCTCCAGGGATTCCGCCGGGGAAAGCATAGATCGTGCCTATTCCGAGGAAGTTTCTTATGATTCCTATTAAGATCGCTGTAACCGCGGCCCACCATGGCCCGAGCATGACTCCAGCAAGCGCATTGACTAGATGCTGTCCAGGATAAGCCTTAGTTGAGATAAATGGAAACCACGCGATCGGCGCAAGTATCACTCCCAACGCTGTCAAAACCACCATAAGCGAAATCTTCTTCGTAGCCAATTCCCCGGCTTTCACGGATTTGAGCGCATAGGGAATCCTCATAAAGATTTCCACAAGCTTTCTATGAGACAATGGTAAACCTCGAAGAATTTTTAGGAAAACGCGTTCTCATCGTAGGAGAGGTCGGCTCAGGGAAGACGAGACTCCTCAGCAAATTCCTCGACTACCTAATCGAGCAAGGATATACGCATGAGATAACATTAATCGAAATGGCCCCGGGGTTACCGGATGTCGGCAGAAGAGTTGAGGATTATACGAAAAACGTCGATAAGGTAAGATATCTAAAGCCGGAGAAGATAATTCCCCCGAGGCTTTTCGGCCGAAACAGAGAAGAAGTTCTGAAGTATGCTGAGCATAATTACCGCGAGATCAAGAAGCTCTTTGAAGAGTTTTCACGAAATCCCACGGAAGTTCTCTTGGTAAACGATGTTACCATTTTCCTACACGCTGGCGATCCAAGAGAAATTTTGAAAATTATCGAGAATTGTTCGACCTTCGCGGCGACGGCCTATGAGGGAATCAAATTGAAAGATGATAAAGGGAGCGGGGTAACCCACCGCGAGAAGGCGGGCTTAGAAATCTTGAAGAAACATATGGATCTTGTGATCTCCCTAACCAAAGCTTAAATCATCTTTTTCACACACATTCGCGGGTGCCTTTTCATGAAAATCCCAAGAGCCTTAACCATAGCGGGATCGGATTCTGGAGGAGGAGCTGGGATTCAAGCGGATCTGAAGACCTTTGCAGCTCTCGGAGTTCATGGAATGAGCGCGATCACCTCTATAACCGCTCAAAACACGTATGAGGTCACCAAGATTCACGATGTCCCAGTAGATGTGATTCGAGAGCAGATAAGGGTGGTCGTGAAAGATATAGGCGTAGACGCCGTCAAGACTGGAATGCTTCACACGAGCGAGATTATCGAAGCAGTCGCATCAGAGCTGGAGAACATAGACGCTCCAATAGTCGTTGACCCAGTCATGATCGCGAAAAGCGGAGCAAGGCTCCTCAAGGAAGAGGCTATGAAAGCCTTAATCGAAAAACTAATCCCAAAAGCATACGTTCTAACCCCAAATGCGAGGGAAGCCGAAGCATTAACCGGGATAAGGATTAGAGATCTAGAATCGCAGAAAAAAGCAGCAGAAAAAATCTCCGAGTATGGAGTTAAAGCGGTCGTCGTGAAAGGTGGACACCTCTCAGGTGAAAAAGTAATTGACGTGCTCTACTATGAGGGAGAATTCAAGCTCTATGAATCTCCGAGAATCGAAACCAAGAATACGCATGGAACCGGCTGCACCTTCGCCTCAGCGATCGCCGCAGAACTCGCAAAGGGGAAAGGAATCTTCGATGCGGTGGAGAATGCGAAAAAGTTCGTCTTCAACGCGATCAAATACGGTCTACCCATAGGTAGAGGCCATGGACCCGTAAATCCGACTGGAAGAATAGTCGAGCAAGCTGGAAAATTCGAGGTTCTGGAAGTGATGAGGAAGGCGGTTGAAGAAGTGGAGACAAGCGAGATAATTCCAAAGGCTATACCCGAATGTCAATCAAACCTCGTAATGGCTACGGAGTTCGCAGACGACCTCGACGACGTCGCAGGGATACCTGGAAGGATAGTCAATGTCTTGGGTAGGGCGAAAGCCTCCGCAGATCCATGGTTCAACGCGTCAAAGCATGTAGCCAAAGCGGTCTTAACGGCGATGAAATATGACTATAGAATCCGGGCAGCAATGAACATACGATATGATACGCGCATCATAGAAGCAGCGAGAAAACTAGGATGGATTATTAGCTTCTACGATAGGCGAGAGGAACCAGAAGAGATTAGAAAGCTGGAAGGAAAAACGATTCCTTGGGGGACTGAGACCGCGATAAGGAGAATTGGTGGAAAGGTTCCAGATTTAATGTATCATGAAGGCGATTGGGGCAAGGAGCCCATGATTATAGTATTTGGGAGGGACGCCGTCGAAGTCGTGGAGAAAGTTGAGAAATTGCTAAACGAGGCATTTAAGCAATCCGCGTAGAAGCAGTTTTCTAGATCCTCTCTCACATAATTGACTGCAAAAATGGAGATAGCGGAGAAAAATGCGGCACGGGTGGGTAGGGTCAAGGCCGAAGCTTTGAGAAGAAGACTTAGAGCGCTCGACGCATTAGACACTAACTATAAGCCCGCATATCAAGAGAACTTCATCTATTTTCCATTGAAAAAGATCGATGACTCGGTTTTAGAGGCATTGAAGGAATTCGATGCGACCTTAGAGAGATTCAAATTCGAGAGGAGACTTGAAAAGCCCAAGTCTCTTAAGGAGGCTTTGAAAGGGAAGATTCCAAGCGAGCTTCTGGAATATGTTCCCTCATCCTACGACATAGTGGGTGAGGTAATCCTCATAGAAATTCCAAGGGAGCTTGAAGAATACTCCAAGATTATTGGAGAAGAGCTCATGAAGCTGCATCCAAGAGTGAAGAGCGTTCTCGCTAAAGGCGCGACCTTGGGAGCATATAGGATACGAGAGGTTAAGGTGATCGCTGGATCAGATCAAACTGAAACGATTCACCGTGAGCATGGATGCGTATACAAGCTCGATCTAAGAAAAGTCTTCTTTAACCCTAGGTTTTCAGGTGAGAGGCTTAGAGTTGCTGAAAGCGTTAAACCAGGTGAGAAGGTTTTTGACATGTTCGCGGGAGTTGGCCCATTCTCGATATTGATTGCGAAGAAGAATCCCTCATGCAGGGTCGTTGCTGTTGAACTTAATCCAGATGCATATCGATATCTCGTTGAAAACATTAACCTCAACAAGGTGGGTGACCGCGTGACACCTATCCACGGCGATGCCCGCGAAGTAGCGAAGACTGTTGATGGGAAATTCGATCGAGTGATAATGGATCTTCCCCGTAGCTCACTAGAGTTTCTCGACGTAGGCTTAAGATCCTGCAATATCGGCGGCGTGGTAAACTTTTACATTACAGAAGACTCCATTAAGGCCGCTGTTGAGAAGACTTTAAGAAAGGCTCGGGAACTGGGATTTGACGTCGAAATAGAGTTTTCGAGAGAGGTTATGGAGGTTGCTCCCGGCAGATATACGATAGTGCTGGATCTTAGAAGGAAAGCGTAGAGATTTTCTCCTGGACTTAGGCTTTAACGTTTATACTGGCCTTGAGGTAGAGTTTAGTTGGAGAGCGGCCATGGGAGTTAAGATTAGGGAGATAATTCCTGAATCGGCGATCCAGAAAATCACTCTCGAATCTCTGAATGGAAAAGCTGTCGCGCTCGATGCATTTAACATGCTTTACCAATTCATCACCATAATCCGAGGACCGGATGGAAGACCTTTGATGGATAGGCGTGGAAGGATTACAAGCCATCTAAGTGGCCTCTTCTTCAGGACGATAAACCTGTTGAAGGTTGGGATAAAGCCGATCTTCGTTTACGATGGGAGACCACCTGAGTTAAAGAAGGCGACGATAGAAGAGAGGGAGGAGAGGAGGAGCGAGGCGGCGAAGCTTTACGAGCAAGCCTTGGCCGAGGGAAGGATCGAGGAAGCCCAGAAATACGCAAAGCAGGCGGCAACCTTGAACGAGTTCATAATCGAGAGCTCGAAGAAACTTCTAACCCTCATGGGCTTACCAGTGATCCAAGCCCCAAGCGAGGGAGAGGCACAAGCCGCCTTCCTAGCAAGACGAGGTGATGCATATGCATCTGGCTCCCAAGACTTCGACTCCCTACTCTTCGGCTCTCCAAGACTCGTCAGAAACCTCTCCATAGTTGGTAGGAGAAAGCTTCCGGGAAGGAAAGAATACGTTGAAGTCGAGCCTGAGATAATTTTCCTTGATAAACTGCTTGAAGAATTAAAGATCACGAGAGAGCAGTTGATCGATATAGCGATCCTCGTTGGAACGGATTACTGCGAGGGGGTGAAAGGTGTTGGGCCGAAGACGGCTCTCAAGCTCATCAAAACTCATGGATCAGCTGAAAAGGCGTTAAAAGCTCTCGGCAAGACGCTTGAAGTCGATCCAAAGCAAGTTAGGGAACTATTCTTGAAACCGGAAGTCTCTGAAGATTATTCTGTCGAGTGGAGGGAAGTGGATTATGAGGGAGTTAAGAGGATGCTTTGCGATGAGCACGACTTCTCAGAAGAAAGAGTGGAGAAAGCTTT
>CAZDPL010000043.1:0-1493 GCA_964507345.1 uncultured Nitrososphaeria archaeon | reverse complement strand
AAACTTAGGACGCGGACCTTATCTCTTATCTCAAGCTTCATTAGCATCTGCCTAAGCTCTGGCAGGGTGATATCGAATCCCCTCTTCCTAAGTTCCTCAAGCAATACGGATTCCATCGCTTTTCCTCCAAGCTTTTCTAAGGCTTCGACAATTCTTGAATAGATTTCGCTTCCAGGTCTAACGAGTTTTCTAGAGTATTCTCTCGCAGCCATAGGTCTTCAGCCTATCATGGGTAGATGTTCTTTAGTGTATCTTAGAAGCTCGCTCATTCTCTGATACTCCTTCACGAGCTGAGGCGATATGCTCGGCTTAATGGTTCTCAGAGCCTCCTCGAAGTCCTGTCTCGTCACGTATTCGGCGTCGAGGCTTCTTCTGAGAGCATTCATCGCAGCCTCTCTGCATAGAGCAGCGAGATCCGCTCCAGAATACCATTCGGTTCTTGCTGCAAGATCTCTCAGAGACACGTCTGGAGCGAGCGGCATCTTCTTCGTATAGATCTTCAATATCTGGTATCTGGATTTCTCATCTGGCGGCGGCACATAGATTACTTTATCGAATCTTCCAGGTCTTAGTATTGCGGGGTCTAGGAGGTCTGGCCTATTCGTTGCTCCGAGGACTATTACGTCTGTAAGTTCTTCGATTCCATCCATTTCTGCTAGAAGCTGGCTTGTCACCCTATTTGCGACACCTGAGGAATCTTCTATAAGCTCCTTCCTCGTTACGATCGACTCGATCTCGTCGAAGAAGATTATGCATGGAGCGGCTTGCCTCGCCTTCCTGAAGATCTCTCTTATCGCCTTCTCCGACTCACCCACCCACTTATTGAATATCTCAGGACCTTTAACGGAGATGAAGTTTGCTTCAGCTTCAGTAGCGATCGCCTTCGCTAGCAAGGTCTTTCCGCAGCCTGGCGGGCCGTAGAGCAGGATTCCCTTCGGAGGCCTGATTCCCATCCTCTCGAACTTATCCGGGTATTTTAGAGGCCATTCAACTGCCTCGATTAGCTGCCGCTTAACATCTTCTAATCCTCCGATATCCTCCCATCTAACATTTGGAACCTCTATCTCAACCTCTCTGAGGGCGGTCGGCGTAATTTCCTTGAACGCGTTCATGAAGTCCTTCATGGTTACGACGAGCTTGTCCAAGATCTCGGGCGGAATCTTCTCCTCCGAGAAGTCTATGCTGGGCAAGATCCTCCTAATAGCCTTCATAGCCGCCTCTCTGCATAGGGCGGCGAGATCCGCTCCCGTATATCCTCTAGTCATTTCAGCGAGCTTATCGAGGTCTACGTCGTCCGCCAGCGGCATCCCTCTCGTGTGGATCTGCAAGATCTCCCTCCGCGCATTCCTATCCGGAATACCTATCTCAATCTCTCGATCGAATCTTCCAGGTCTTCTCAATGCTGGGTCGATTGCGTTCGGCCTATTCGTTGCTCCGATTACTATCACTTGGCCTCTTGTTTCAAGTCCATCCATTAGGGCGAGGAGCTGAGC
>CAZDPL010000042.1:0-8240 GCA_964507345.1 uncultured Nitrososphaeria archaeon | reverse complement strand
TGGGATATAAATATTCCCACCTAACTCAGCTAAGTTTTCTCAGGATTCGCTCTTCTTCAGTTCTTCATCCGCTTTCTTAAGCTCCTCTTCAAGCTCTTTTTCTACTTCCTCGATGGGTTTGGGAGGAGGAGTCGTCGCGAGAGTATAACCTATCCATGCTAGTATTCCTAGAACGCCGGCGACGGCTATGAAGCCTGTTATCTGGAGGAGGAGCAGAAACCAGTCCGTGAAGAATATTATCCATCCATAAATCAGTATCCCAGCGATGGCCGCGATCAATAATAGTAGACCTATTACCTGATCCCTGCTCAACTCTAAATCACCTTAAGTCTTCAAGTGCTAGAAAGCTTTTATCCTTTTCACCTGAATAGCCGAAGCGCTCTAAAGCCTTTCTATAGGTCTCTCTGGTTCCTATATCATACCATTCTCCGGAAAGGACGTATCCGTAGACTGGCTCGGATTCTAGAAGCCATTTCATGAATCTTCCTGGCTCGTCTGGGTTTTGACCGCATTCAATGTATTCTCGCAGTTTCGGTAAAATCTTTTTAGGGAAGATGTAGATTCCCGTGCTAATGAGCGTGCTCCTAGGCTTTTGAGGTTTCTCTTCCATCGAAACTATCTTGAAATTCTTATCAACGATCACCACTCCATAGTTTTTGGCTAGTTCAATGTCTTGAACGTCGTATAGTCCCATAATCGTAGCTTCGCGCTCATGATACAATTTGATCATGTCCTTTAGGTCATCTGTGAATATATTGTCTCCAGCGATCACGAGACAGTCGTCATTAAGCCCCGACGTGATGTCTAATAGAGCCCTTATGGCTCCCGGCTTCTCCTCTTCACGATAAGATTTATCGTATACAAGCTGGAGGTTTACGTCAGCATATTGTTCAGCCCACTTTTCAAAATCCTTTCTAAACTTTAGATTCGTCGATACTATTATTTTATGCACGTCATCGAGTTTTGTAAGCTTCTCCATGATGTAATCTATAACGCGCTTCTCTCCAACTGGCAATAAGGGCTTGGCAATTTCCTTAGTCAGAGGCCAGAGCCTTTTAGCGTATCCGCCAGCCAAGACTATTGCAATCATTCCTCAGCTATCAGCATTGAGTTTCCTCATTATCTGTTTTTCTCCAACACATAGTCATTAGATTTGGAGATTAGGACTCGGTTATCACGCGCTTGATATATTTTGGCGGTATGTATTTGGCTAGGTATATCTCATCCGTTGCTTTGTAAAATTTTATTCCATCTCTTCTTGCTTTTTCGACATCTATTTCTAGGATCACGGGCTTATTCGATTTCCTTAAGCCTATCTTCTTCGCGATCTCTATTGTCGGCGAAAGATGCACCCACTGCCTCCTCATAGGCTTCAAACCAACCTTGAGAATATTCTTAGCCGATTCTGGGCTTGTTCCATGATACAGTATCTTTACATCTTTAGCCTCCTCCGGCTGAAGCTCCACTGGAATACTGTGGCCATAGAGCGCGCGTATCTTACCATTCCTTATCTCGAATCTCCGCCTCTCGCTTTTCTCAACTATTTCACGAATTAATTGCTCGTCTGTTTGCGGATACCTTTTCTTTAGTTTCTCTATTAGCTCCGTTAGATTAACAAATCCCTGTTCATCCATTTTCAAGTCCTCAGGGTTATGTCTCAGAAGATAGCTCATGTATTTGCTGATTCTGGTTTTTATTCGCTCTGTCATCAGCTCGGTCTAAGAATACTTTAACCATCCTTTAAATCGTAACTTCAAAGGCTTATGAACTTGAGTCTTCTTTCTCAATTAATCCGACTTTTCTCGCAAGTATTTTCATTAGCTCCTCTTCTTCTAAGGCTTGTTTCTCTTCTGGTGTTAAGTCTTGTGGAAGCCAAGTTGGTTTTTCTCGATCCTTGTAATATGCTCTTATTGCTCTTCTAAGTGCTCCGACGGCCAGAACCCCGCAATGATATTTTATTGCTGGTAGGCCGCCGAGTTCGTCTGAGATTTGTTTCCAAGTTATTTTCCATGCTTCTTGGAGTGATTTTTCCTTGACTAACTCGGTCAGGATGCTTGATGCCGCGATGTTTGCCGCGCAGCCATAGCTCTCGAAGGATGCTTTGATTATTTTCTCCGTTTTTTCATCGACTTTGAGATATATTGTGATCATGTCTCCGCATGCGAGGCTTCCAGCCGTTGCTACGGCGTTCGCGTCATCGAGTTTGCCGAGGTTCTTCGGGTTTCTGAAAAGTTCCAAGACCTTTGGACTATATGGCAACGGGATTCTCGACATGCCTTTCACTTCACCTCCCTTGGAGCTAATGATCGTATTCTGTTAACGGCTTCAATTATCTGCTCGACAGCGTATCTTATATCCTCTTCATCATGCATGGGAGAAGTCTTCATCAAGATGCTTCCATGAGCTATCTCATACGGCCTACCTATACTAATGAGGACGTGGGATGGCTCAAGTATCCTGCTCGTGCAGGCGCTTCCGCTTGAAACATATACGCCTCGGAGGCTCAATTCGACTGTTAAAGCTTCTCCCTCGCAGCGTAGGAAGCTTAAATTAACATTGTCAGGAGCTCTCTTATCGCCCTTCGGACCATTTAGGAAAACCCCGTCTAAACTACTCGTTGCTCCCTCGATTAACATATCTCTAAGCTTCCTCATCTTCTCTCGATAAGCATCGAAATTTCTTTCTAAGATTTCTAGAGCCTTCGCGAAACCAGCTAGCGCTGGAACATTCTCAACTCCAGGCCAGAGGGTTTGAGAGCTTAACTGGCCATGAAGTATGGGCTTAAGCTCGATTCCTTCTCTTTTGTATAGAGCCCCAGCGCCTCTAGGTCCGTAAACCTTATGGCTACTGAAAGACGCCATATCTACTTCAAGCTTGGAGAAATCTAAGCGGATTCTTCCAAGCGCGTCACAGGCATCCGTATGCACGATTATCTTGGGATCCCTATCTTTAACGATCTCTATCACCGCTTTCAAATCTTGGATTGTTCCTATCTCATGGTTGACGGCGGCGATGCTTACTAGAAGAGTGTCTTTGTCAACGAGATCTGAAAGCTTATCTAAATCAATGAATCCCTCTTCATCGACTGGAACCTCCTCCACTTTAAATCCAAGTTCTTGAAGGCTTTCAGCTGGAAACTTCACGCTCAGATGCTCAATAGCTGAGTAGACTATCTTCTTTCGACTCGGCTTTGCTTTAGCAAGCCCAATTATCGCGAGATTGTTTGCTTCCGTCCCGCTATGCGTGAAAACGATGTCGCCGCCATCCACATTAATCAATTTCCTTAAGTTCTCCTCAGCCTCTAAGATAACATCATATCCTCGCCACCCAGGCTTATGCGTGATCGATGGGTGGCCGCAGCTCCTATACGCCTCGAACATCGCGTCCAATGCTTCTGGGAAGATTAGTCCGGAGTTTTCGAGGTCTAGGTAGACTTCTCGCTCGACTTCGCCGTGAAGTCTTAGAAGCGCCTTCACGTGTTTTCTCTGTTCAGCGATTGATGGGCTCAATCTTTCGCTACCTCTCCTCATAATGTTATCCCGTGATCCTAGGGAATTGAACTAGTTCAGCCTTCTTGCCTAATACTCGCTTCACAGCCGTTCTACAAATCTTACAGAAGGATGTGTCTCTGGGAGGTGCGCCCGTTGCTAAGATCTCTTTAACATATCTATCAACGTATTCCCTTACCTCCTTCGATCTCGTGAGCATCTTCGCTACTCGGGCGCCTCGCTTAGAGTTTAGATAATGGCTTACGGATGGCTGGGATACTCCAAGAAGCTTCGCGACCTCAGCTTGCGTGAAATTATATTCATCGATCAACTTTCTGGCTATCATAAGCCTTATAGCCGGGAGCACATATTTCGCGGAGACCTCACAGGGGAGCATTAAGACCTAGCTTCAATTATTATTACGCCGTTATAAGTTTTGAGGAGGCTATACCTCGATCAGTATCTCGAAATAATTTTCCACCCGCTTAAATCCTATAAACTTGTGGCCAGTTCGGGTAGCCCACTCCTTTACATCTTGAGGGGCCTTGGGATCGGTTGCTAGAAGCTTAATTCTGGTTCCGGGGGCAGATTTTCTAACCTCCTTGAGTAGGGTTGTTATCGGCCCTGGACATGACTTATACCTCGCGTCCACGATCTTCTCGTCCGCTTCCATGCGAGATCCCCCGCTTCCTGAAATACTTCTCAAATTGTTCAGCATATTTATAACCGCTATCAGGGAATATTAGGACGAAGTTTCCCACATCAGCTGAGATCTTCTTGAATGCTTGGAAAACCGCTCCCGAACTCAATCCTATGAGCAGGCCTTCCTTTCTCGCGACCTCAAGCGCGCCCTCTATCGCCTCATCTAAGGTTACGTCAATAATCTCATCGAACTCTGCTAGATGCACCCACTTCATGCCGGATTCGATTCTCCGTATTCCGGGAATAATTTCCTTGGGGGCTGGCTGGACTCCTACCAGCTTAACTTTTTCACCATACTTGCTCTTGAAGTAGATTGAGATTGCGCTCATGTGACCCGATGTCCCGAGCCCGCCGATTATGTAATCTGGCTTGACCCCAATCGAGGTGAGCTGTTGATCGAGTTCCCGCGCCGTGTATTTTAAGTGAACCTTGAAGTTTGCATCGTTCTCGAATTGGTTTAGGTGGGTTGCTTTATCCCTTTTAGCCATGGCTTCGACGTCGCCTATCGCCTCGACCGTCAAGCTAACCGGCATTCTAACAACCTCGGCTCCCAAAACCTTCAGAAATGTATCGCTCACCTTCTGAATTGATTTAGGAATGAATAGCTTAGCCCTCTTTCCAAGTATATTCGCGATCGATGCTAAAGCTATCCCAGTGTTCGTGGACGTGGCCTCATACAAGACATCTCCCAGTAGCCCCTTTTCTAAAGCCTCCATAATCATTGACCAGCCCACCCTATCCTTGACGCTATTACTAAATGGATTAAACGCCTCAAGCTTCGCGTAAACCGCTTTCCCTCCAATTGAGAACGACTTGAGCCTGACGAGTGGGGTAGGCCAATTATCAACGAGGAGTGAAAGCGTGTCATCATACACTCTCAGCCTACGTCGATCCACCTTCCACGATACTCCGAGATCCTTTAAGGAAAAAGGCACAGATTCAGGTTTAATCGAAAACTCTAATCTGAACTCCTCGAGGGAGAGCCTACCTCTCCGCGAATACTCCTCAAGCAGCTCATCGATGCCGATGCTCTCTTCAACAGGCTTAACCCTGAAGATCTTGATTTCATCCCTACTCGCTAGAATGATCGGCGCCTTAGAAGCTGATAAAAGCTTGAGGGCTTCCAGTACCTCCACTCCATCAACAACGACCCCGCTATCCTTCTCCACGATCAGGGGTCTGCTTAGGCTTTGCCGACCCATGATCTCGCGATAAGCTTCTAAAACGCGGCTGAGACCTGGGTCGAAAACCTGCTTAAGCTCATCTACTTCGATAAGCTTAACCTCGCTCATCTAATGTGATCACCTCCAGAACTATTTTCCAAGCTCGTTCTTTATGCGCTCCAATCCTCTTTTGAAGACCTCAAGCTCATCCAAGGTATTGTAGAGATAGAATGATGCTCTAACCGAACTTTGAGCGCCGAAGACTTTATGGAGAGGCTGAGCGCAATGGAACCCCGATCTAACCGCAATATTCTCGAATTCGTCGAGAAGAGCGGCGACAAGTTCTCCGCTAACACCCTTCAGATTAAATGCCACTAAACCACAACGCTTCTCAGGATCCGTGGGACCGTAAACCTCTATTCCATCAAGTTCTTTGAGAATCTCGATTGCGCGCGCTGTCAACTGCTTTTCATGTTCTCTTATCGACTCCATTCCAATTGACTTGAGATAATCGACCGCTGTGGCTAAGCCTATCGCTCCAGCTATATTAGGCGTACCAGGCTCAAATCTCCAAGGCATATCATTAAGCCTATAGCTGTAAAGCTCTACGTGGCTGATCATCTCACCTCCTCCAAAAGGCGGCTCAAGCTCCTCCTCAACCCCCTCTCTAATGTAGAGGCAGCCTATCCCGGTTGGTCCGAGAAGCTTGTGACCGCTGAAAGCTAGGAAATCGCAATCAAGCTCCTTCACGTTTATCGGCATATGTGGAACGGATTGAGCTGCATCGACGAGAAGTAGGGCGCCGTGATCATGAGCGATCCTAGCTATCCTCTTCACATCATTTATCGTTCCTAAGACGTTTGAGACATGGCAGACGGCTATCAATCGAGTTCGATCCGTGACAAGCTGCTCAAGTTCATCTAGGTCTAGTTGACCATCCTGCTTAACCCCAGCGTACTTCAACTTAACACCGAACCTCTTGCTAGCAATCTGCCAGGGAATCATGTTCGAATGATGCTCCATAACCGTTGAAATCACCTCATCACCCGGACTCCACTTAATCCCATAGGCAACCAAGTTTATGCCCTCGGTAGTATTCTTCACGAACACGAGTTCATTCGACTTACATCCGATAAAATCGGATATCTTGCTCCTAGAATCCTCATAGAGATCCGTCGCCTCCTGAGATAGCTCATAAACCCCTCGATGAACATTCGCAGAACAATTCTCATAATAGCTTCTAACAGCATCGATCACCTGCCTAGGCTTAAGGGTCGTCGCCGCGTTATCAAAATAGATCAAAGGCTTCCCATCACGCCTCCTCGAAAGAACTGGAAAATCCTCCCTGAGCTTACTAAGATCCTTCAAACCGCCTCTCAAGCAATTGAGGTGATCAGGGTTATAAGGCTTTGGGGAAGAGAATTTATATAACAGTGTTATATGTCGCCAAGAATGCAAATGATGACGTGGCTAGGCTCCGCTGAGCGATATGCAGAAGATTCTAGTTTGAGGAATGTCCTTCGAGAGCTTTCATGCAGACTTGCGATTCTGCCGATGAGTATTCTCAGACCTCATGAATCAATAGACCCAAAGCTTGTCAACGAACTAATGGAAGACATAAGGCTACGCGGACACCTGAGAAAACCCATACTAGTGGATTTGGAAACCTTGATCATAATAGATGGTCATCATAGAGTTGAGGCCCTTAGGAGGCTCGGATGTAGAAAGGTTCCTTGCCTTTTGGTGGATTATCGATCCCCTAGGATCACCGCTTTCAGATGGAAGGGTGGTGAGAAGTTATCTAAGTCGCTGATCTTAAAGGCTAGTCTGAGCGGCGACCTCATGCCTCCGAAAACCACGCGCCATATCATAACCCTATGCAACAAGCGTATTCACGTCTCGGAGATACAATTCAACCTAGACATCCCTTACCAAAAATTGATGTAAACTTCTGAAAGATGTTTTTCACCAAAAAATGAAAAATTTAGGAGAGAATGCAGCTTAGAGTAACGCTGGCAGATATAGTTCCCTCGCCAGGAGCTATCGGCACTTCCGCCTTCCCTTCGTAGGCCGCGCGCACGATTATCGGAGGAGTTTGCTGGGGAGAGATGTTTATCGATTCTACTCGTATTATCTTTAATCCTAGCGATGACGCAGCGGCTTCAGCTTTTGCTAAAGCGTTGGCAACCGCGTTCTGAATAGCCTTCGACGTTAGCTCGGATTGCTTCTCCTTTGAAAGCGTGAATCGTAAATTGTACATGCTGTCGGCTCCAGCTGAAAAGGCTGCATCGATCACTTTTCCAACGAGCTCTATATTCGTAATCTCGACTTGTAGGCTATAAGATGCCTCGTAGTCTATTATCTTAGGCGGCTTCTGCTCCCAATCGTATCTCGGCCTAATCGTTAGCCCTAAGGTCTTCATGTTATCTCGGCTGATTCCGAGAGATTCGAGTGAGGAGATTATCGCTGAAGCCTTCGCCGTACATTCCTCCAAGGCCTCTGACGCCGTTTTTCCATATCCGAGACTTACAAATGTCACTACAGCTCTATCTGGGGTGAAGGTGACCTCGCCGTATCCCGAGACCGTTAGACGAGTATAGTTTCTTGGCTCGAGATTGATTGTAGTCGCGTCGTTTGTAGTGGCATATCCAACGCTTACTCCAATTATGGAAATCACTAGAGCAATAACAGCGATTACGCCGATTCCCGCCACCAAGGCGGTCAAACCACGATTCATCAAATATAATCGAAAACCGAGCCTTTTAATGCCTCTTAATTGAACAGATTGTTCGAATACCGAGAACATCCGAGTAGAGACCTGAAAGGAACAGGATTATTGGGAGAGAAGTGGTGGACCGGGCGGGATTTGAACCCGCGACCTCCCGCA
>CAZDPL010000041.1:1781-8446 GCA_964507345.1 uncultured Nitrososphaeria archaeon | reverse complement strand
GAAATCTATAGAGATGCAATCCAGAAGAAGTATGGAATACCGATCGAGGAATGGGAGCGGAGAACTGGAAGGAAGCTTAGCGACGATGTTTATAGAAGAGTGGAGCCAGCCGAGTAGAGAAATTAACCTTAAAATTTTTCAGGAAAGCTGGTTTAGCCGATGTCTAGCAGACTGAAGATTAGGGCGCCGCCTGAGTGGGGAGTTGAGCCAGTTCCCAAAGAACATAAAATCCTCCGCGGAATCGATCTCTTCGTTCTTTGGTCGAGCCTCGGAGTAGGTCTTCTAGTTCTAGCTGCTGGAGCCTTACTAGTCCCGGGGCTTAGCCTTCTTGAAGCGTTAATAGTCTCGCTTATCGGATCGCTTATTGGAAGCGCTCTCCTAGCTTCAGCTGGCTTAATCGGATGCAAGTATTCGGTTCCGACTATGGTCTCGCTTAGACCCATACTTGGGAGGACTGGATCCTATATTCCGACCGCGCTTAACGTTTTCCAGCTAGTTGGCTGGACGGCGTTCGAACTCATGATCATGGGAATCGCCGCAACAAATATCTCAGGACCGTTTCTAGGATCTTATACGAACGCTTTTTGGATAATCGTCTTCGCGATCTGCTGCGCGTCCTTAGCTCTAGGAGGCCCCCTAGTCGTTGTTAGGAAGTGGCTTGAGCGGGCGGCGATCTGGTTCGTCTACTTCTCGACAATCTGGATCACAATTCAAGTATTCTCTCAGCCTAATGCTTGGAGCCTCTTCACGAGACCTGGCGATGGATCTCTTCCGCTGCTCCTCGCTCTCGATCTAGTGATAGCCATGCCGATCTCATGGTGGCCGCTGATATCCGACTACAATAGGTTTTCATCAACTGAAAAGGGCGGGTTCCTTGGAACATTTCTCGGCTATACGGTTTCGAATACTTGGTTTTATTTCTTGGGAGCCGCGCTCGTGGTTATCATGGGGATAACTGATGTTGTTTCCTCGATAGCCACGCTTCTCTTCGGAACGCTCGCACTCTTGCTAATCTTAGTGGATGAGACCGATAACTGCTTCGCCGACATCTACTCGACAGCCGTCTCGCTTCAAAACATAGCTCCAAAGGTTAAGCAATGGAAATCCATAGTCGCGGTAACCGTGATCGGAGCGATAGCGGCGATAATGATCCCGATAGCGGAGTATGAGCAATTCCTCCTAATGATCGGGGGACTATTCGTTCCGCTCCTAGGCGTAGTCGTCTCAGAGTACTTGCTGCGAGAGAGAAGAGGGGGGTTCGACATAGCTGAGTTCTATGAAAAGGCGCCTAAGATCAGGTATAGCACGATAGCGGCGTGGGCGGCTGGAGCGATAGTATACTTCTCGATTGCAAACTTCTTCCCAGAGATCGGCGCCAGCATCCCAGCCTTCGCATTCTCCGCACTGCTAAATGCAGCGGCGAGAATCCTTAAGAAATAACTTCGTGGAAAGATTTTGGAATGTCGATTGAGAGAAGCCGGATGGAGAAGCTGATAGAGCAAGCGTTTGAAGTATTCTCGAAGGAGCCTCAGCTGATCAAGCACGAGTCAGGAGACTTCCTAATAGTTGGAGACACGCATGGGGACTTAGATACGACGCTTAACGCGATAAAAATCGCCGAAAGAGAAAACCTCAATCTGCTCTTCCTCGGAGACTACGTAGACCGCGGACCCAAGCAAATCGAGAACATAGCAACGCTCCTAGAACTGAAGCTCAGCTGGGGAAGTAGGTTAACCATGCTTAGAGGAAATCATGAAACAGCCGAAATGAATAAGTGGTATGGGTTTTACAGCGTGGTCGCCTCCACCTACGGCCCGCAATTTTACAACCGCTTCGCCGAACTCTTCTCTCAGCTACCATACGCAGCCTTAATCAGAAAAGAAATCTTCTGCGCTCATGGAGGTATTCCAAAAAACTTGAAAACCATAGACGAGATAAACGAGTTCCCGAAGGGGGAAATCGATCCAGTAGATCTAAAAGTTCTTCAACTCCTCTGGAACGATCCCTGCGAAGACATAGATGAATTCGCTCCGAGCTGGAGAGGCGGCGGAGCCATGCTATTCGGAAGACTGGCATTCGAGAGATTCATGAATACAAATAATCTGAAACTAATGATCCGATCACACGAACCTCAGGATAAAGGATACGGTTATCTCTTCAATAACAGACTACTAACCGTATTCTCGTGCAGATACTATGGCATCAGGCCAGCTGGAGCTCTCATAGGTGATGAAGAAGTGAGAATCTGTTATCTCGAGTAATTAGGATGAGGCCGCGCCTAAAGTTAGCGAAATATCAGTAAGTTTTCCATTTCTATAGATTGTTAACGTTATCGCATCTCCAGGCTTCTTATGCTCCTCAATATAACCCAGGAAATCTGCAAGCCCGAGAATCTTCATGCCATCGACTCCCAAGATTATATCTCCATCATGTAACCCGGCTTTTTCAGCCGGAGTTCCAGGATAAACTTTGTAGACTAAAACACCGCGGGTTTCAGGCAGATTTAGTTTTCTGGCTATTTCCACGTCAACGTCAACTGGATATATGCCAATATATGGATGCGCGTATTTCCCAGTTTCAATCAAAGACTTGACAACCTTCGCGACCATATTGGATGGAATGGCAAACCCTATTCCAGCAAACTCACCAGTTCGAGTATAAATCGCGCTTGTCACACCTATCACTTTGCCAGAGTAATCTAGGAGAGGACCTCCGCTACTTCCCGGATTTACCGCAGCATCGAACTGTATGACGTTTGGGATGTATCTCCATGAACCCTCGCTTGTCCTAATTTTCAGAAGCCTATTAAGTTGGCTTATGACTCCTGCGGTTAGACTTACTTCAAATCCGTAAGGATTGCCTATTGCTACTACGGGTTGTCCAACCTTCAAAAGTGAAGAATTTCCTAATATGAGCGGGTGAAGAGTTTTATTCTTAGCATCTATCTTCAGCACAGCTAAATCTGAGTAAGGATCGGCGCCGACTATCTTAGCGATATAAGCACTTTTATCTCGGAAGAACACTTCAACTCTAACAGCACCTTCTATCACGTGATAATTTGTAACGATATGTCCTAGTTTATCGTAAACGAATCCTGATCCCTGACTTGATGCATAGGTTTTACCTAAGAGCGTTTCCACGACCACAGTCGCCTTAATTAAAACCACGGAATCTTTGACTTTTTCATAAACCAATTCAGGAGCCGTTAGATTCTGCTTAACGACTACTACCGCATGCCCTTGCCGAGTTATGTTCGATTCAATTTTTTCGGCGAGATCGTTAATCCAATTCTTAACAGAGTTCCGAAGCTCAGATAGAGACTGTTGAGTAAAGGTTTCTAAACGATTTACCTGCGCGGTTAATTCTACAACCCGCTGATAAAGGAGAATCGCGCAGACTCCTGTGACAAGAGAAAATACCAAAGAGAATGCAACTAGAGCATAGAGCTTTTTCATTCGGAAGAAGTGAGGAAATCGAGGATAAATACCT
Source organism: uncultured Nitrososphaeria archaeon (assembly GCA_964507345.1). Classification (GTDB taxonomy): domain Archaea; phylum Thermoproteota; class Nitrososphaeria_A; order Caldarchaeales; family Wolframiiraptoraceae; genus Wolframiiraptor. The sequence continues at coordinate 4,957 of CAZDPL010000041.1, read as the reverse complement.
TGAAGGTGCTACTGGACGAAAAAGGTCAGATTGTTACCTTTTTCTTTCTTTCCTCCCTCGGTCGAACCTTCAGGATCCCGTAGTGGATGGCGCAGCTTATGCAGAGGTTCTTTGTTACGACGCTTTCGGCGATGTATGTTCCCTGCTTCTTTAACTCCCTCGCAAGATCGCCGCTAACGAGCGAGACCCTCCTAGTAACCCTCTGAATCTTGCTTCTCGGCACGAAGGCGCCGCAGTTATCGCATTGAACCATCGGCTCATGGCCCTTGGAACCCTTCCCCCTACCCCTATTCTTCCGCTTGATGGGCAAGCTAAATCACTCCCAGCAAATCTCCCACCACACCTGATTATAACTATTTCCCGAGAACGCCCTCCGAAAATCTCGAAAAATCTTAAGAATCTTATGGGTCTTGAGTTAAAATTCTTCATAAGAAACTCACATACGTCTTAAGATTTTTATAGAAATCGGCGGTTTTATTTCTGGAGCTTGCGGAAATGGCGTCGCTGATAGAGCTTATCTTCGATGTTCCAAGGCTTGAGGAAAAGCTAATCATACAAGAATTGAAAAACTTAGACCTCGAGCTGAAGCTGACGAATGTTAAGTATGAGCCTCTTAGCTGGAGCGATCAAGCCGCTGACCTAGCGTTAGTGAGGACTATCTCCATGCAGCGAGCAGCTTACTCGGCTTCCATGAGGGAGGCCCTGGGAGTGAGGACTATCAACAGCTCTCAAGCAATACTGATAGCAGGAGATAAGATCTTCACACTAAGCGCTTTGAAGAAAGCTGGCATACCTTTCCCCGAAAGCATTGTAGCATTTAACTCAGAAGCAGCTGAAAAAGCTGGAGAACTTTTAGGCTATCCGATAGTCGATAAACCTCCTATTGGAAGCTGGGGTAGGCTCGTCACCCTAGTTAAAGATCCTCAGTCGCTTAGGAGCATAATCGAGCATAGGGAACTCTATCAAAGCCAGCTAATTAAAACGCATCTAATTCAAAAATACATCAGCAGCGGGAATAGAGATTTGAGAATACTAGTTTTAGGGGGAGAAGTATTGGGAGGAATTAGGAGAGTAGCAGCGGAAGCCGATTGGAGAAGTAACGTTGCAAGAGGGGGAAAAGCTGAACCAATAAAAATCGATAGCGAACTCGAGGAACTCTCCCTAAAAGCAGCAAAAGTGATCGGAGGGGAATTCATCGCAATCGACGTATTTGAAGACGATGGAAGATACCTGGTTAACGAGGTTAACGGAGTTCCAGAATTCAAGGGATTCATGATGGTGACGGGGGTTAATGTTCCGAGGAAGCTCGCGGAATATGTAAAGAATTTGATCAAAAAATAATGTTTATGAAGAAGTTATCGTCATTGTCCTGAGAACAGAGAAGTATATTCGAAGAATTCTTTGGGAACCTGCTTCATTTTCCCAACAACTTCGCTTAGCTTGACTGGAACTATTTCAGTTCCACGGAGTACTACAGCATATCCAAATTTTTTCTCCTTGACTAAGTCGACTGCCTTTATTCCAAGCCTTATTCCTAGAACTCTATCGTAGGCGTTTGGAGGACCGCCCCGCTGAATGTGTCCTAGGATGACTGATCTAACATCTTTTCCTGTTCTCTTCTTGATCTCCTCTTCCAGTAGTTTTGCTATTCCTCCGAGCCTGACGTGGCCGTATTCGTCTTTCTCCTTTGTCACCGCGACCGCTTTCCCTACTTCAGGCAACTTCACGCCTTCAGCCACAGCGATGATCGTGTAATGTTCTCCGCTTTCCTCTCTCCTTCTTATCACCTCGCATACCTCATCTATTGTGAACGGCTTTTCTGGAATCAGGATCACGTGAGCGCCTCCAGCCAATCCACCCATCAGCGCCAGCCAACCAGCATATCTTCCAAAGATCTCGGCTATTATCACTCTGCGATGGGAGCGAGCTGTCGTGTGAAGTCTGCTTAAAGCGTCAGCGATTATATCAACGGCAGTCCAGAACCCGATCGAGTAATCGGTTGCGGATAAATCGTTATCTATCGTCTTTGGAACGCCCACTACTGGAACCCCGTTTTCGTATAGCTTTTCAGCCGCGCCTAGGGTATCGTCTCCGCCAATCGTTATCAAGGCGTCAAGCTGAAGCTTCTTAACGTTTTCTAGAACTTTTCTGAGGGTTTCTTCAGATTTCACGGGATTTTTTCTAGATGTCCCGAGAATCGTCCCTCCTATTTGGAGAATTCCCTTAACATCGTTAGGTGTGAGCTGCTGAGCCTCCCCCTCTATTAAGCCTTCATAACCGTTTTTTATCCCCCAAACCTCAAACCCGTATTGCGAAGCCCTAAGAACTATCGCCTGAATAACGGCATTAAGCCCCGGGCAATCGCCCCCTCCTGTTAGAACGCCGATTTTCATGTTATCAGATTATATGCCGACGTTAAACATATATAAGTGTATAAAAGCAAAAAATATAAGCAGGGTAAAGCCCGCCGATTTTCGAAAAATTTTTCCTACTTCTCTAAGAAATGGTTTTAATTAGCTGCGTTGTCAGAAGCTTTAACATTGTCGAGCATTTATGGTGATGAATGTGAGCGTTAGGGTCGCGATTATAGGAGCAAGCGGTTATACGGGCGGAGAGCTTTTACGGATTCTAGCTCTGCATAGAGAGGTTGAGGTCGTGGCGGCGACTTCGCGGGAGTATGCTGGAAAGCCTATAACGCATGTTCATCCGCATCTTCGAGGATTTTATAAGGCCATGAGGTTCATCAGCATCAATCTCGATAAAATCTTGAAAGCTGACGTAGTTTTCCTAAGCCTGCCAGCTGGTGTTTCGGTAAACTATGTTCCAAAAATCTTGGAATCTGGCTTGAAAGTCGTTGATCTAGGGCCGGATTATAGGCTGAAGAATCCAGAGGATTACGTTAGATGGTATAGGTTTGAGCATCCGCATCCCGATCTATTGAAGAAAGCTGTCTATGGGATGCCTGAGCTTCATAGAGAAGAGATAGCCAGTGCGGAGCTTATAGCTTCTCCAGGGTGTAATTCAACTGCCGCCATACTCGCGTTAATTCCAGCAATCAGGGAGAAACTCGTCGATTTAGAGCATATAGCAATCGACGTTAAGGTCGGGAGCAGCGAGGCGGGGAGGAAGCCCGCGCCTGGAACGCATCACCCTGAGCGAGAGAACGTTATCAGACC
>CAZDPL010000041.1:0-1681 GCA_964507345.1 uncultured Nitrososphaeria archaeon | reverse complement strand
ATTGGAAGTAATTTCGCAGATGTGGGATTCGCTTATGATAAACGAGTTGGACGCGCCGCCTTCATAGCCGCTATTGATAATTTGATGAAGGGAGCGGCTGGTCAAGCGGTTCAAGCATTCAATATAATGATGGGATTCGATGAGAGAGAGGGGTTAATGTTCCCGCCTCTTAAGCCTGCTTAAAGAGAGATGATGAGCATGATCGTGGTGAAGGCTGGTGGAAGAGTTCTTGAAAGAAATTTAGACGGCGTGTTGAAAAGCTTAGCTAAGAGGTCATCGGAGGGAATGAAGATTGTTTTCGTTCATGGAGGAGGGGATGTTGTAACCAGATTTGAGGAAAAGATGGGAATCGAACCTAAATTCGTGATTTCCCCGCAGGGAATCAAGAGCAGATACACAGATGAGCGGGAGCTAGAAGTCTACGTGATGGTTATGGCTGGAAAACTAAACAAGGAAATCGTCGCAAAGCTTCAAAGCCTCGGAGTCGAAGCCATAGGCTTATCTGGAGCTGATGGAGGTCTTCTAAGAGCCGAGAGAAAGAAGAGGATAGTAATCATCGATGAGCGGGGAAGAAAGCGGGCGATCCAAGGAGGATTCACGGGATCCATAAAAAATGTTAATACAAAGCTTCTGGAAAAGCTCCTAAACCTAGGATACCTAGTGGTGGTTTCCCCGATAGCCCTTGGATCCGAACATGAATTGCTGAACGTGGATGCAGATCAAGCAGCAGCGAGCATAGCTAGAGCGATGAAAGCCGAAAAACTTCTGATATTAACCGATGTTGAAGGAGTTATAATCGATGGAAGAATAGTAAGCAGGATCAGCGTAGGCGAGGTAGAGGAACTGCAGCCGAAGATAGGCGTTGGAATGAATAGGAAGGTCATGATGTGCGCGAGAGCTGTTACTGAGGGGGTTGGGGCAGCCATAATCTCATCTGGATTAATAGATGACCCGCTCCTAGCGCTCGAAAAAGAATGTGGGACGAAAATCATTCCATAGAACAACTATAAAGCTTCCCTCTTCCCTTATGGAATAGCTGAGTAGAGGTGCGTGGAAGATGCCCGTCCTGAAATGCCCAATCTGTGGAGGAGATATAGAAATCCCAGATGATGCTCTTCCAGGAGAGCTCTTCGAGCACGAGGAATGCGGAGCTCAACTAGAGCTCGAGGTAGACGAGAACGGAGAGATGAAGCTGAAGCAGGCGGAGGAAGTTTCAGAAGACTGGGGAGAATAAGAAAGCTGAAAAATACTTAGTGAACTGTTGGAGCAGCCTCTGTCTCGATTGGAGCCAGCCCTAGTGATTTCTCGGCTTCTCTTCCTTTATGCCTTACATATTTCAGGAAAGCTTTAAGCAGCAACTTCAACGGATAGTATTGAGGCTTTTCGAGGTAGAATTTGTCAATTATCTCTTCAGCCCATCTAACCGAATGCCAGAGACATCTCCTCATCACCTCGATATGTTCATTGGAGACATGAACCTCGGTAAACCAATCCTTATTCTTTAGAAGACCCATCGGAACAAAGAACATTGGAACTATCAAGGATCGATAGGGCTTTAAGCGGTCGAGAAGCTCCGCAGTCGCAACTACGTCATCTGGCGTCTCTTCTGGCAGTCCTAGGATCAGGGTTGCTGCGGGAATTATGTTGTTTTCGTGCATTATCGCGAAGGCATCTTCAACTA
>CAZDPL010000040.1:0-9102 GCA_964507345.1 uncultured Nitrososphaeria archaeon | reverse complement strand
CATGGCTTAGTCCCACCCCGATAGCAGTGGGGTCCGGCAGGATCAACCGGAGTCTGCCGCCTGGGGATGCGCCTAGGGGGTTTCGCGGAAGGCCCCGCGTAGGACCTAAGCGTCATTTCTTATTGCTTAGGTCCCCATCCTGTGGCTGGCGGAGGAGACCGCCCACACATAGGAAGGCCGGGAACCGGCCCCGTTCGTGGGCGGCACCGCCGTCGCCACCAGCCATTCTATAGGCTGGGGTTGGATGATAAAAGCTTTTCGGAGTAGGTTTGATATACTGGATTTTTCTGCTCGTTCTCTTCATTATTTTGGCTATTTTCGGGTTTTTTGGGCGTTTAAGACTTATATCGTGAGGGCTTGTTGATGTGTCGGATTATGCCCGATATCCCGGTGGCTATTCTCGCTGCTGGCGAAGCTACTAGGCTGAAGCCTTACTCAGATCAGGCTCCTAAGTGTTTGATGGAGCTTGAGCCGGGCGTCACGATTTTAGATTTCATACTCGAGAGGCTTAGGAGTCTTGGCCTTACCAAGCTGTTCATAGTCACGAGGTCTGAGCATGTTGAAGTTCTTCGAGAAAAGCTTGGAGACTCGGTTGAGATTATAGAGGCTGATCTCGATTCTTTTGGAAACCTCTACAGCATGGGGTTAGCGGCGAAGAAGATTCGAGACAAGTTTCTGGTCCTAATGTCCGATCACATTTTCGAGCGCGATCTTTTGAAGACGGTGTTAGAGCGGATTGAGCATGCTCAAGAAGCTTTCCTAGTGTGTTTGGATAGGGAGCCTACGGTCGTGGATGCGGAAGAGGGGTTGAAGCTTAAGCTAGATCATGTTGATCAAGGTAAGGTTCTAGAGGCGGATAAATCGCTGACGCCGATCTATGGAATCGATACGGGGATAATTTTCTGTAATAAGTCTGCTCGAAAATACATTCAGAAGGCTTTAAAGCAGAAGGGCCCGAACGCCGTGATAAAGGATGCGTTAAATCTCGCTGCAGCTGATGGACAAGTAAGCTTCGTCGACGTCACGGGCTACCTCTGGAAAGATATCGATACTCCTCAGGACCTAGAGAAGGCGCGGGAGATTTATTGGAATATTTTGAAGAGGGAGCTTGTGAGGGGAAGTGACGGCGTTATCTCTAGATATCTGAATAGATCCATTTCCTCAACGGCGTCGCTCGCCCTCTATAAGAGGCGGATTTTCATAAGCCCTAATGTCGTATCAATAGTGTCATTTCTCATAGCTCTAGCTGGAGGCATACTTCTCGCTGTTAGAAGCTTCCTCCTAGGTGGAATACTTGTTCAAGTCTCTTCAATAGTTGATGGAATGGATGGCGAGCTTGCTAGACTCTACAAGAGAACATCGAGATTTGGAGGTTTCCTAGATTCTTTCTTGGATAGGCTTGCGGATCTCTCGATAATATTGGGATTAGCTTTAGCATTATGGCCTCTGGACGTGTTAATGGCTCTGGTAATCGCTCTCGCTTCAGCGAACACGATTCTAGTAAGCTATACAACCCACCTCTTGAAATCATCTGGGATAAACGTAGATCCACTTAGAAGAATTCCGGTTACACGTGATGTCAGGCTCTTCGCTATTTTCTTAGCAGCTGCAATAGGCTTCCCAGAGATAGCCTTGTATTACATAGCCTTCGCGCCATTCGCATACTATGTAGCTGGCATTCTCGCCGCTAGAGGCTTTATCGAGGTTCATAAGCCTATCATAGAAGCAGCGAGATCTCCATGGCCGGAGATCCATACGCAGACGAGCTTAGTAAAGCAAGCCCTCTCAGAGCTCATAGGAAAAATCTTGAAGCTGACAATAGCGTTACTGATCTTGAAATTACTGGCTCCCATCTTATCCGGCTTCACCTTGATTAACTTAGAAAATGCTGTTCTCACGTCGAGTGACGTCCTCTTGGTGATTGAGATGGGTTTGATAATCTATTTCGGGTATGCGATTTTGCTGTCGATAAAGAAGCTTGCAGACATAGTTGCGATGAGGCTGGTTAGCAGGGTTGGCGCAACAAAGGAGACCCTAAAGAGATTATTCCTAGACGTGATGTACGCGATCCTAGGGCTTATAGCATGGGTTTACGCCACAAGCCTCGCGAGGATCCCGCTGATAGGAGACGCTCTCTCAAAAATCCTGATGACCGCCGCCGCAGCATTCTTCTTCATAACCCTCTATAGACTCGGAAAACGAATATACCACGTCTTCGCCGACGCCTATGATAGACTAATCGAGAGATTGGCGAAAAAGCTAAGCCACCCCGCTTCCTAACCCTCCAACCTTAATAACCCTTTAAATTCCACAGTCATACCGAAGGCCAAAAAGATCGAAACCCTTATCCCACCCCACCAGAAAGATAATAACGGGCTGGCCGGAAAAGGAGCGCGCACCGCAGGAGAAGCTGCTGGGGGGTGCCCTAGCAGCCAGCTCCTGCGTGCACTACGCATCCGTCCGTGGGCGCCGCGCGAGCGGTTCCCTGAGGCGGGTGCGTGGTGAAGCTGAAGAGCACGTTGGCTTCGGGGTAAAGCTCACGTGGCGGCGTGCTCGTAGGCTTCGCGTCTCCGAAGGCCAGCCCTAACATATTTCTTTATTTGATCTCGGCTTGGATAGAGATTGCGGAATTTTTCAAGATATTTTCTCGGCGTGAGTTTTCTTACTTCCAGGGTGTCGACGTTTATGACGTAAACCGCGTGAAGCCGCATTTTGGAAAGTTTTTCTAAGGCTATTCTAGGCGTCGCGTAATATCTATCGCAGAGTTCTTTTAGAAGGAGGAGGCTCTCGCGGCTTCTATGCCTTGAAGGTTTCAATAGCATGTCGGGTATCTGGAGTATGTTGTGTGCGGGGGTTGCGAGGCCGAACTTGTCTGCGTGAGGACTATATCTCGCTATCTTACTTACGATCCTTGCTGTGAGATAGCTCTGGGGATCTAAGGCGTTTTCGGGGGAGGTGAATCCTGTTTCGACTTCGATGATTAAGCTTTCCCCATCTTTCCACGCGATTAAATCCGCTACAAGATCTCTTTCGAGAGGGTGCTCGACATCTACTTCAAATCCTCTGCTAATGAGGTAGGCGGCTAAGACGTATTCCATGATGGAGTGATTGATCTTTACGCGGTTCTTCTTGTGAAGCTCTATCAGCTTTGCTCCAACTGCTGCTATCTTGTTCCTATTATTGAAGCCGTATCTAAGCTCGAGAAGTTTCTGCATCGCCCGTATATCTTCTTCGAATTTATCCATCTTGAAGTAGTCGGTGTGCTCTATGAAATTAACCTACCCTGCGTTGGCCATAATTCTTTCTCCATGGAATACTTGCATAGGATGGAGCTGGCCACGTCAGCGCTCTGCCGAGATTATCGTAGCGTTAAGCCTGCCATAAACTATCTGAATCTTTTCTAAGACTTGATATCCCGCTTTCTGTAATGCTTTCGAAAATACTCCAGGCTTAGACACGATTACGGTGAGCTTCGCTGTTGGAGCTGCTTCGGCGAGGCATTTGCAAGCTCTCTCATAGAATTCTCGAATTTTGCTTATACCCATCCTAATGCCGTATGGTGGATTCATTAGAATGTGGTCTGGGTTTTCATTCAGCCATTCATTTATCTTGAAGATATCTTTAACCGAGAACTCGATAGCATTGGATACTCCCGCCTTCTCTGCATTCATTAAAGCTCCTCTGATGCTCTTCGGTGAGGCGTCGGTTCCCATGAGCTTCGGCTTAAACTCGTTATCGATCTCCTGTTCCAGATCTCGAAGGATCTTGGAAACCTTCTCTTGATCGATGAAGTTAAGCTTCAATAAGGCTAGCTCATGAATTTTCTTTGCTCCCGGCGGAATTCTTCGGGCCAGTAATGCTGCTTCTATCGGTATTGTTCCGCCTCCGCACATGGGGTCTAGGAGCATTTGCTCGCGGCTCCAACCCGCGATCCTGATCATTCCAGAAGCTATCGTCGGCTGAAGCGCGGCTCTATGATGGAAGACTCTGTAAAATCTTCTATGAAGCGATTTTCCAGTAGTATTCAATCCGAGGAAGAACTCCGAGTCCCTGATCAAGCAGTAAAGCTGAACATCTGGCTCATCGAGATTAACCTTCAGCCGTATACCTGTTTTCTCTCTGAAGCTTTCTATCACGGCTCTCCCAACGGCGGCGGCCATATCTATGCTCGTGAAAGGCTTGTCCTTTGAATGCCTCTCTCCCTTCACGGCGAAGGTTTGACTTGGATCTATGAACTGCGTGTAATCCACCTGCCTGGCGAGCCTGAATACGTCTTCAAGTGTTTCCGCTTTATCTCTCACAAGCGTTATAAAGACTCTGTGAAGCATTCTGGACGCTAGATTCAATTTGACTATCTGATCGAGATCTGCTTCAAAAATGACTTTTCCAACGTCTGGCTTCGCATCCACTCCAGCTACTTCCCTACATTCGTCGGCGGCGTACCGCTCTAGCCCGGAGATCGTTGTTGCGAAGCATTCGAATTTCAGATCGAGTCCACCTCACTTCCCTAAACATAGATCTCAACCGTGTCGCCGTCTTCTAGGACGTGGTCTGGGCCGACCTTCTGGCCCTGGACTTTTACGGATTTACCCCAGATCCTGGCATACTTCATTTTCTCCGCGAATTCTCTATGAATGATTTCGGCTAAGTCTCTAACGGTGGAGCCTCGCTTAATTGCGAGAGGTCTATCCGAGCGGACTCCATTCTTCCTAGTATAGATCTTGATGAGATCGAGCGCCTCGAAGATCGCCTTGCTAAGCTCCTTCAATCCTTCTCCCTTCTCAGCCGAAACTTCTAAGACTGGAACTTCTCCACCAATTATCTCGCGTATTCTCCGCACTTTCTCTCTATCCGCTTTTTCGGATTTGTTTATGACGATTATTGCTTTCTTGTGGATTAAATCGCGTATAATTATCTCTTCGAAGTCTTCTATCGATGCATCTCCATAAACCTTGACCACAGCATTTCTCAATCCAACGGAGTTTAGCAGGCTCGTCACTTCCCTTGGATCTGCTTTAAGCTTACCGAAAACCACCAGCCTAATTCCTCCGCTATCCTTCTTCTCTATCTCGATCTCGCATCGTTTAGGTCTAAGCGTGATGCCCGACTCATCTAAAAGCTCTAAGATCTTTCTCAACTGGAGTTCTGGATCCTTTTCTCCGTCAAGTAAGACTACCATCAGATCTGCGTTCTTAGCGAATCCGATCGACCTATTGGTGAGGTGTGTTTCTTGAAGATCTTCGGTTAGGATTGCTGGAAGTTCCACGAGCTGTAGTTCGACGCCCTCGTAGATCATCATTCCTGGAGTTGGCTCGGTGGTCGTCAGCTGATAGGGAGAGACCTGAGGCTTAGCGTTCGTCAATGCTCTGAGAAGACTGGATTTACCCGAATTCGCTGGCCCTATTATCGCTATCTGCGCCGCCCCCTCCTTAGGTATATGGAAGTAATCTCTCCTCGTCACCCGCGCAGCGGCCTTCCTCTCCGCCTCCCTCCTCAGCTCAGCTATCCTCCGCTTAATCCTCCCCCTAAGCTTCTCAGTTCCCTTATGATCTGGAATTAGGCTGAGGGCTTCCTCCAGCGCCCTAATCTTGTCTTCAATCGTTCTAGCTGCCTGATATTTTGCTAAAGCCTTCTCGGCTTCGGCGGGAAGGTTCGCTGGCATCCCTCAAATGCTATAATCAAGCTCAGTTAATAAAATCAGCGCCAAGGCTTCCTTGCGATAAAGTTTAACAGAAGCTTGTAGGCTCTGTGAGTGAATGGCGTTAAGGAAGCTAATAGCTGAAGCTGAGGCACTGCTACGAGAGGTCGGAGTCGAGCAGCCGAAGATTCAGCTTTCAAAAGATCCGAGATATGGTGAAGTCTCCTCAACCGCAGCCTTCCAGCTCTCCAAGGAACTTAAGAAAAATCCAAGACAGATAGCAGAAGAGCTTGTCGAGAAAATAGATTTGTCTAAATCCGAGTTGATAAGCTCGGTCGAGGCAGTAAACGGCTACCTAAACTTCAAGGTCGATTGGAATCGATACGCCAAGGAGATTCTCGAAACTATCTTCAGGGAAGGAGAGAAATATGGCTCATCGGAGATCGGCGCTGGAAAAAAGATAGTAATTGAGCATACGAGCGTCAACCCGAATAAAGCCCTCCACGTGGGACACGCGAGGAACGTATGCCTAGGAGATACTTTGGCTAGGATCTTCAAATTCCTCGGATACGACGTCCTCGTGCTGAACTACATCGATGATAGCGGAACCCAGATGGCGGACGTGATTCTGGGATTCTTAGAACTCGGCTACCCGCTTACCCCGCCCGATGGAATGAGCTTCGATGAATACTGCGGAGACGTAGTCTACGTCGAATCCGTTAAGAAGATCGAGGAAGATCCAAGCCTAGCTGAAAAGCGCAAGCAGATAGTGAAGGAAATAGAGTCGAGGAAAGGGAAAGGATTTGAGTTCAATAAAATCGTCGTCGAGAAGGTTTTGAGAGATCAATTGAAAACCTGTTGGAGACTAGGCGCGAGATACGACATACTAAACATGGAGAGCGACGTCCTCGAATACAGGCTTTGGGAGGAAGTCTTCGAAAAGCTCAAGCAGAAGAAGGCCGTGTATTATGCAGAACATGGTCCAAAAGCTGGATGCTGGCTTCTAGATCTCTCAGGCCACCCGATCTTATCGAAGGAAGGCGACGAAGTTTTGGTTAAAAGCGATGGAACAACAACCTACACGGCGAGAGATATAGCGTACGCGGCCTGGAAGCTCGGAGGAACTTCAAAAGACTTCACATACCTCGTCTTCGGAGAAAATCCAGACGGAACAAAAATCTACGTAACATCCGCAAATGGAAATGTCAAGATCCAGATATCAAATGTCGAGAAAGTGATAAACGTAATAGATGTTAGGCAAAAAAGACCTCAAGAGATCGTAAAATATGCATTAAAACTTCTCGGACTGAAATCCGAAAAATACATCCACTACGCATACGAGGTCGTGGCCCTAAGCAGACGTGACGCCGAAAAGCTAGGCTACAAACCCGAGCCAGATCAGCAGATGGTTCACATGAGTGGGAGACGGGGACTCTACGTGAAAGCAAATCAGATGCTTGAAATGTTAAAAGAGAAGGCTCGCCGAGAAATAATCGAAAGGCATCCAGAGTGGAGCTCGGAGAAAGTTGAGGAAGTTGCGGAAAAAATTGCGGTAGCAGCTCTCAGATACTCCTTGATAAAACCCGACATAGACAAGATAATAGTCCTAGACACGGAGGAGATGCTGAAGCTTGAGGGAGATACCGCCCCCTACCTGCAGTACACCTATGCACGGGCTTGCAGAATATTAGAAAAAGCATCTTCTCAGCCTTCCACAAGTCCCTATGGAGATTTAACGGAAACCGAGAAAACTCTGCTGAGACGCATGACATACTTCCCACTACTCCTAATGGACTTCGCAGAAAACATGCTAGTTAAAACGGTTGCTAACTACGCATTCAAGCTAGCATCAGACTTCAACAACTTCTATGAAAAGAATCCAGTACTTCACGCGGAAGATGAGAAGATGAGAAGCTTCAGGCTGGCGATCGTAAAAGCTTTCCTCACAGTCTTCTCAAACGTCTTGAATATTCTCGGAATTCCAGCAATAGAGATGATGTAGAAAAAGGTATGTTTTAGGAATTTATTCGATGTTTACTTTAACGCCTTTGCTTTTCCCAGTTTTCTTCAAGACTACTTCTAGGACGCCGTTCTTGTAGGTCGCCTTAGCTGACTGTGGATCTACTTCGGCTGGAAGATCTACCTCCTTGTAGTATTTCCTCTGCGGAGTATCAACGGAAATTATCAGCTTTTTCTCGGTAGCGTTCAGGTTAATATCCTTCTTCTCGACTCCAGGAACCTCGGCGATAACCTTCACAACCTCATCTTCCTCATACACATCTACCAGAGGCTCCCTCGCCTCGCTTACCTCAACTATCTCAGGCCTTCGTCCAGGTCTAATGTTTCCGAATTCCCTTACTATCGGCTTGCCGTCTGGGCCTATCGTAATTGAGTATCCATAGACTATTGGCCCGACTTCCCGTATGTATCCTCTATCCGTTTTCCTCTCACGGATTAAGTTTCTCGGAATTTCTCGTTCGAGCTCCTCGAATGACCTTGAGAACATTTCATCAAGCTCCCGCATCATGCGCTCCATTTCTTCGAAAATCCTGCTAAACGGAGATCTTCTTCTCCACCATCTCTCCCAAGACATATTTAGCTCACCCACCACTTCATCGGCGAGCGGCTTATATAACCTTTTACCCCACAACATGTAAACGACACATTTTTCCAGAAACGATGGGCTTATTCAATAACGCAGGTTTAAATAAAGAGCGGCAGGCTTGGTGCGGGTAAATGCAAGAACTCTGGATAATCCTTCTCATAGTCCTGTTCGGTGTACTTTCATTGGAAATCGGAATTTCAGCAGCGATCTTGGAAATAATCGCAGGAGTTATCGGAGGAAACATATTCGAAATATCTTCTCTCCAGTGGATCGATTTTATGGCAAATTATGGGATTCTTGGGCTCATGTTCTTGGCGGGGCTCGAAGTCAATAAGGAAGAACTTAGGAGACATGCGAAAAAGAGTATAGCGTTTGCCTCATGCGCATATTTTATTCCGCTGATTTCGATATTCTTTTCGTCGATAATAATCTTCGGCCCAGACTTAAGGCGAGCGGCGATAGTTGCGATAGCTCTTTCAACGACCTCGCTTGCCCTCCTTTATCCAATTTTAAGAGAGCGTGGTTTATTGAATCTTCAGGTTGGACACGTCATCTTGACGTCAGCTATGCTGATAGATATTTGGAGCATGCTCTCACTCACGATCATATTCGCGGCGATCGATTATCTAACGATACTCTTTTTCGGACTTCTAATAGTTTTCATGTGGTATGCTCCTAAGCTGGGTAGATGGCTCTTCGCGAGATACCGTGAAAACCTCGCGGAGATAGAGTTAAAGTTTCTTCTCTTCATTTTACTGGCATTATTCTTCTTCGCTGAACGGGTTATGGTTAGTGAAGCTGTGCTCGCTTTCATGATGGGCTTCCTCTTCTCAGAAGTGCTCGAGGAACATGAAGTCGT
>CAZDPL010000039.1:4851-9430 GCA_964507345.1 uncultured Nitrososphaeria archaeon | reverse complement strand
TTTTCTCTTCTTCTATTTCCACTTCAGCTTAGCCAGCGAGACGTAGACTATTCCTAGTAAGATCCATGCTATCGTTAGTCCGTAGACCCATTTGGATAAGGTCGCCAGCGTTGCATATATTACTGGGATGAAGGCGGCGAGGATCAGCAACACTATTAGAATTATCTCCTCCAGCTTCTTCATCTTGGGTAAGACCAGATAACTTCCACGTTTTAAATCTTGTTTCGCTCCACGTTTTCCTCCTCCTTATAGGCTTTTCTAGCGCTGGTGATGTATGCTGTGTGAGCATGCATTAAGTGTTCTGGTCTCGTCATTCCACGCTTAACTCTCAGAGTCCTAAGGAGAATTTCCACTGTAGTGATATCGGCGAACCCTTCTTTCCTTAGAGCTTCAACGGTTTCGATTACTTGTTCTATTGTTGGGCTTATCGAGATGAGCATGCCGCCGTCTTTCAAGGCTTTTTTCGCGTTGGCCACGGCGAGCCATGGAGTGGGTATATCTAGGATAATTGCGTCAACGTTTTCTTCATCAATCTTCTCGGTGAGGTCTCCATGCTTCAGCTCCACGAAATCTCTTAATCCCACTCTTTCGAGCTGTTTAGCCGCATTTTTCAGATGCTCTTCATCAATATCATAGCTATACACTCTCCCTTCAGGAGCGACATAATATGCAAGCATCGTCGTTAAGACTCCCGCTCCAGTTCCTCCCTCCACAACCCTACTTCCACATCTTACCCCGCTCATCAAAATGATGTATCCCAAATCTTTTGGATAGACGATTTGGGTTACTCGCGGAAAATTAAGTGCTTGATCTAGGACTAGGGGGCGAGCTGCCACCCACACCGAACCCGTATTCGTTCGTATTCTAGATCCATAGGGCAAGCCTATGACTTTGTCTAGGTCTACGTATCCCTCGCTGCTGTGAAATCTCCTACCCCTCCTAACTTCGAGCAGGTATTTCTTCCCTCTCTGAGTAATGAAGAGGACTTCGTCTCCTTCCTTGATCATCAGCGGCTTCACAAACACACCGCTGATAGCGTTCTTAAACATTCCTCCAGCACCCTCTTTCCTGGAAAAAGGCCTCTAACGCTTATAGAATTGAATGTCCGTTTACAAGTTGGTCGTGAAAAAGTTCAGGCTGACGAGGAGGAGGCTTCTATTAGCTGGCTTGGCTTCAGGCGCAATAGCTCTAGTCTATGCTTTCTTAGAAAAGATCAAGCCCAGCGCCGAGGTTAAGCTTAATCATGAGGAGGCAGTAGATACTTCGACCTTGAAGAGGCTGAAGCTTCCTGAACCATCGTATAAGAGTCCAGTCTCAATCGAGGAAGCGCTACTTCTCAGAAGAAGCATTAGAGAATATGAGGATGAGCCGCTCACCCTTCAACAAGTTTCACAGTTACTCTGGTCTGCTCAAGGGATCACACTTCCAACCTATGGCTTCAGAACGGCTCCATCCGCTGGAGCCACTTATCCGCTCGAGGTCTACGTCGTCGTTAAGGAGGGAGGAGTCAGGGAACTCGAAGCAGGAATCTATCATTATCTGCCGAAATCTCATGAACTTGAATTGGTTAAGCTAGGAGATTATAGCGTTGAATTGATGAAGGCGGCGCTGGATCAAGAATGGGTTAGAGATGCCGCAATAAACTTCGTGATAAACGCTGTTTATGAGCGGACTACTAGAAGATATGGCGATCGAGGGATAAGATACGTTCACATGGAGGTCGGCCACGTAGGTCAAAACGTATACCTCCAATGCATAAGCCTAGGTCTAGCATGCGTCGTCATAGGCGCATTCTACGACGAGGAAGTAAAGAGAATAGTTGGAGGAATAGGAGAACCACTCTACATAATTCCGATAGGGGTTAAACCCGGAGGCTGGCGCTGAGAGCAGGTTCCCGATAAAGCCTAATAAGCTGGATCCATGAAGTATTGAGGCGGCGATGACGAATCAGAGTTACACTGATCTGATGAAGTGAAGGCATTTGACTGAGCCGCTTAAAAATGGCGCCCCCAACACCATGAGACTGGTTTGAGAATATGAATAAGCCGAAGCCTGTTAAGTTGAGCTGGCTCATCAGGAGCAAGCGCCTATCCCCCATGTCTCCTACAGCCCTCATCTCAGAGAAGCTTGGAATAAAATGGCTACCCCTATTCAATGATGAATACGTATATGGTCCCACACCAGGCATAATCGAAGCCGCAGATCTACTGATGGCCGAACTAAAGCCTAGAATCGTAGTCGATCTCTTTGGTGGGAGCGGAGCAATATCAAAGCTCGCAATTCTCCGAGGAGCGAGGAAAGTGATTTACGTGGATAAGAACCCTGAAGCAGCACTACTTAACCTAAGAAGCTGCAAGGGCAAAGTAGAGATAATTGAGGGCGATGCATTCACATTCCTAAACAATAAAGTGCAATGCGACTTCATGGTAGCCGATCCACCCGAAGAATTGATCAGCAATCTGCTTAACAAGCTAAAGCTCGTAAGAAAAAGCATAACAAAAGCAGCCCTAATCTGGCTCGGCCCCTCAGAAAAGGCGATTGAATATCTGGAGATTGTTGGGAAGTCTAGAATGACGATGACTGCGAATGTTTGGGGAGATACGTTCCTAATAATCTGGAAGCCAGGGTTCGGTCAGATTATAAGGGACGTAAAGCGGCGGCTAGAGTAAAAGGTTAAAAGCAGATTCGGTATTTTGCTCCTTGGTGAGGCATATGGGAGGTCGCCAAGTAAACCCATACCTGCCATACGTCCAATCGAGTGAGGAGGAGTCTCAGAAGAAAAAGAAGAAAAAGTGAACCCTAGGCATATTTGCCTGATTTTATTTAATCCTTCTTTTCCAAACACCCAGACATTATGCATTTTAACTGCTAATTCTCCAATCTTATGGAGGGCTCGCGATGAAAATTGCTGCAATAGGCGATGATATTTTCATTGCGCTCTGGAAGCTCGTCGGAGCGGATGGATACTCGATAAAGTCTGAGGAAGATTTTCCTAAGGTCTTCGAAGAGCTTTTGAAGAGCGGAGGATACTCTGCGATAATAGTGCCTGAGAGATTCGCGGACAAGGTCAGCATGCTGGCGGAGACCTCTTCTCTGCTAGAAAAGGTCGAGCCAGTGGTAATCTTCGTTCCGGAGCGAGGTTTAAGAAAAAGAGTTGAAGATCTTAGGAGGAAGATCAGCATGGCGATGGGCGTGGAGATCACGCTCTAAAGAGGTGAGAGAGGTTGAGCATCTCATCCCTGCTCGTAGAAGAAAAGAAGGCGATGCTCTACGTTCAGGAAGCTAGAAAGAAGGCTCAGGAAATAATCGAGAAAGCGAGAGCGGAAGCCAACAAGGTGTTGAAGTCGGCGATTGACGAAGAAGCAGTGCGCAAGACACTAGAGGAATGTGAAAAAGAAGCAAAGCGAGAAGCTGAGAAAATTCTTAAGGAATATGAAGCGAAAGCCAAGAAGATAAAATCCGTGCGAAGCGACCTCATCGAGCAAGCGGCTGAACTCATCAGAAAGGAGGTGCTAAGCCATGAGTTCTGAACAAATACAAGAGTTAAAAGAAGAGATTTGGAGAAGGGCTAGGAAAAGAGCAGAAGAGATCTTGAGGAATGCTGATGAAGAAGCTAAACGCATAATCGATGATGCGAAGCGAAGAGCGGAAATGATGTTGAAAAGCAGAATCGAGCCAGAGAAGCTTCTCATCAGGAGGAGGATAATAGGCAAAGCGATAAGCGATGGTAGAAAAATGGTTGCACTAGCAAAGAATGAGGTAGTCGAGAAAGCATTTCAAAGAGCATTGGAGAAACTGAGAGCCGATGCCCAATCTAAATCTGGAGAATACACTCAATTCCTCTTAAGATCCCTAGAGCACGCTCTTTCGAGATTTTCCAACTCGAATGGCGATTTGCTGGTTTATGCTAATGAATCCGATATCGAATTATTGAGAAATCATGTTAGCAAGATGTCTCACATTTCATCAAGCAAGATCAGGTTCAAGAAGGCTGACATAATGGGAGGCATAATAGTTTCTGATTCTGAAGGTAGGAAAACCTATTACGGCTCTCTCGAAGGCAAGGTAGAGTCCCTTAAACCCCTGCTCCGCGAGAAGGTTGCTTCAATCTTGTTCAAGGAGGTGGATGAAGGTTGACTCAACAAGTAGGAGTGATAAAGAGGATTAATGGATCACTGGTCATAGCTCACGGTCTTAAAGGAGCTAAGATAGGGGACGCAGTATATATCGGAGAGCTTAAGTTAATCGGAGAAGTTGTGCGAATTTCAGGAGATGAGGTCGCGCTCCAATGCTATGAAGACACAAGCGGGATAAAGCCTGGAGAACCTGTGATTGCTACTGGAAGCCCGCTGGTCGCCGAACTGGGGCCAGGATTAATCGGCGAAATTTTTGACGGTCTTGAGAGATCTGAAGTCGAGCTTTGGAAGCTCACAGGCCCCTTCATTAGAAGAGGCTATAGAATAGCCCCCCTTTCAAGGGAGAAGAAATGGAAGTTTGTACCCAAAGTTAAGCCTGGAGCTGAGGTCGAGGAAGGAGATGTTCTAGGAGTCGTTCAGGAGTCGACCGTAGTCGAGCACAG
>CAZDPL010000039.1:0-4751 GCA_964507345.1 uncultured Nitrososphaeria archaeon | reverse complement strand
CCTGGCCAGTTAGAGTTCCGAGACCATACCGAGAGAGACTTCCGATCACGGAGCCACTATTCACTGGTCAGAGAGTAATCGACACATTTTTCCCGATAGCCAAGGGAGGCACGGCCGCGATTCCTGGAGGATTCGGCAGCGGAAAAACGATCACGCTTCAGCAGATCGCGAAGTGGTCTAACGCGGACATCGTAATCTACGTCGGATGCGGTGAGAGGGGGAATGAGATGGCGGACATCTTAACCCACTTCCCGGAGCTGGAAGATCCGAGGACGGGGAAGAAGCTTATTGAGAGAGCGATCTTCATCGCGAACGTCAGCAATCTACCCGTCGCGGCGAGGGAGGCTAGCGTATACATGGGTGTAACTATAGCTGAATACTTCAGAGATCAGGGATACGACGTAGCCGTAATCATAGACTCCACCTCGAGATGGGCTGAAGCACTCCGAGACCTCTCAGGAAGACTTGAAGAGATCCCAGCAGAGGAAGGTTATCCAGCATACCTAGCTGAGAGAATCGCCGAACTCTATGAACGTGCTGGAAGAGTTATCACGCTCGGAAAGGAGAAGCGGATAGGCTCGGTAACAATCATGGGGGCGGTCTCACCTCCTGGAGGAGACTTCAGCGAACCAGTTACCTCAACCACCCTGAGATTCGTTGGAACCCTCTGGGCTTTAGATACCGAGCTGGCCTACAGGAGGCACTTCCCGGCGATTAACTGGCTTAGAAGCTTCACTAGATACGTTGATGTGTTGAGCGAGTTCTGGCGAAAACATGAACCAGAGTGGCAAAGCTATCGAGAAAAAGCGTTAGCGATCTTAGAGGAGGCATCTAGGCTGGAGGAGATAGCGCGAGTTGTCGGAGAGAAATCTCTTCCAAACGAGCAGAGGTTAATCCTACTTACATCTGAAATAATTCGGGAGGGATTCCTGGTCCAGAACGCCTACCACCACGTAGATAGATATTGTCCGCCAGAGAAGCAGGTGAAGATCCTTAAAGCAATAATCCGATTCCATGAACTAGTATCTCCGCTAGTCAAAGCAGGAGTCCCAGTTGATAGAATAAGGAGTCTGAGGAGCGTAATCGAGCTACTCAGACTCAAGGAAAGGGAGAGAATCGAAGAGATAGATCAAGTTCTAAAGCATGTTGAAAGCGACCTAAACAAGTTGAAGGAGGAATATGGCATAGCGGGGTGAGGAGGAAGTGAAGCCCTCAAGCGAGAAAGCTGGAATGGTTTACCGAACGGTTAGAGAGATCAGAGGCCCTCTTCTCTTTGTTGAAGGTGTTAAGGGCGCGAGATACAACGAAGTAGTCGAAGTGAAGCTCGCAGATGGGACTGAGATCATAGGAACTGTTCTAGACGTATACGAGGATAAGGCAGTAGTCCAAGTATTCGGCCACACAGAGGGACTTAGCCTCGACGCCGCCGTAAGGTTTACTGGAGACGTTATGAGAATCCCGCTATCAGAAGATCTAATTGGCCGCGTATTCGACGGCAGCTTCAAGCCGCTCGACGGCCTTCCAGAACCAATAGGAACCGAGCGCAGAGAAGTATTCGTCTCCGTGATAAATCCCGCTGCTAGAGAACCTCCAAGCGAGTTCATGCAGACCGGAATCTCGGTAATAGACGGAATGAATTCTCTCGTTAGAGGTCAGAAGCTTCCAATATTCTCGGAGGCAGGTCTACCACATAATGTAATGGCAGCGCAGATCGCTAGACAATCAACCGTCTTAGGATCGGAGGAAGAATTCGCGGTAGTCTTCTGCGCCATGGGAATCAAGCACGAGGAATACGAATACTTCAGAAGAGAATTTGAAAAGACTGGCGCTCTCGATAGAGCTGTAATGATCCTAAACCTAGCTGAAGACCCAGTGATCGAGAGGATTCTCGCCCCGAGGATCGCGTTAACGATAGCAGAGTATCTGGCCTTCGATTTGGAGATGCACGTCCTAGCAATTCTCACAGACATGACTGGATACTGCGAAGCCCTCCGATCAATCTCAATAGCGAGAGAAGAGGTTCCAGCTAGGAAAGGGTATCCAGGATACATGTACAGCGACCTAGCCTCGATCTACGAGCGTGCTGGAAAGATTCGAGGAAAGAAGGGTTCGATAACCATGGTTCCGATCCTCACGATGCCCGGCGGAGACATAACCCACCCGATCCCAGACCTAACCGGATACATTACTGAAGGTCAGCTCATCATGAGCCGAGAACTCTACGCAAAGGGAATTTACCCGCCGATAGATCCGCTCCCATCACTCTCAAGACTCATGAAAGACGGCGTTGGGCCTGGAAGAACTAGAGAAGACCACCTAGAGGTTTCAAACCAGCTCTACATGGCGTACTCCGAGGGAGTGAAGGCCAGAAGCCTAGCTAGAATCATAGGAGAGCTAAGCCTAAGCGAAAGGGAGAGAAAATACCTCAGATTTGCAGACGAGTTCGAGCGGAAATTCGTGAACCAAGGCATCTATGAAAATAGGCCGATCGAGAAGACCCTAGAAATCGCATGGGATCTATTATCCATGCTGCCAGAAGACGAGTTAATCAGGATAAGTGAGGAGAACATTAAGAAATATCATCCCAAACATAGGTCGGCCTAAACCATGTCCATGGGAGTTAGATACACGCGCGGATTCCTCCTAGACCTAAAGCGGAGGCTAACCTTCGTTAGAGATGCTCATGAACTATTGGAGATGAAGAGAGATCAACTGGTTAGAGAGCTTAAGGAAGCGATAGAGAAATTCAAAGAAATGAGGGAAAAAATCGAGAAAGAAGTGGAAGAACTTCACCGCGAGCTAGCGATGGTTCACGCAACCTACGGCTCACAGGAAATTCTAAGCAGCTCCAGACTTTTGAAGGAAAGCCTCGAACTAGAAGTAATCCCGAAAAGCATAATGGGGGTGGATGTTCCAGAGGTCAGGATCAAGAAGATTCCAAAACCAGAGGAAGCATGCCCCCCACACATCCTTAAGCTCGCTAAAATGGCTTCAACCGTAATACGTGACCTCATCAAGCTTGCCGAGCTTGAGGCGTTTATCGAGCGAATCGCCGAGGATCTCAGAAAGACAAACGTAAGAGTGAATGCTCTAGAAAAGGTGGTGATCCCAAGTTACGAGGCGCTGATAAAGCGTATAAGCGACATAATCGATCAAAGCTCACTGGAGGAGTTCATGAGAATAAAGATAGTGAAGAAAGCTCTAGCCAAGAGGAGGACAATAAGATGAGCCTAACCTATCTAATCTGCAGAGTTCACGGTTACGCTCCAAGGCTACTCACAAGAGAAATGATCTTAGATCTCGCATCAGCGCGAACACTCCAGGAATTCGTCGAGAAGCTATCCAGAACAGATTATGGTCAAAAACTTGAAGGAGCGCGAACACTTAGAGAGATAGAAGACTCCCTAACAGAGGTTTTCATGAATAAACTTAGAGCTGTTCTTAGGGTGGCCTCGGGGAGAACTCAATCTTTCCTCAAAGCTTATCTCAGAAGATATGAAGTGCAGAACCTCGTTCTAGTTCTAAGGATGAAGGCGGGCAAAGCTTCTGAGGAGGAGATCGAAAGACTGCTGATTCCAGTTGAGGAATTAGGGACGTTGAAATTAGAACCTATACTCGAAGCCGAGAGTCTTGAGCAAGCATTAGAGATCATAAGAAGATCTAAACGATACCTGCTTCCAAAGAAAGCCGAAAACGTCCTAGTGCTGGAGATGTCGCTTTGGAAAGACTACTACACCGCACTCCTCAAAAATATTTCCAAAACTCCGCTGCAGGATAGAAAAGACTTGAAAAAGTTCATAGGCTTGGAAATCGACCTCCACAATCTTAAAACATGCTTACTCGCAATAAATGGAGTCATAAGTTTGAATGATGCCAAGAAGCTCGTCATAAGGAACCCAGCTGGAATATCCCGTAGGCGTCTACTGAGCTTGATGAAGAGAAGTACTAAAGATCTTCTACTCGAACTCTTCCACAATTATCGAGGATACTTAGAGAAGTTCATTTCAGGAGAGCTTTGGCTAGCCGAAATCGAGAAATACAAGATACTGAAGAAGTACGCGGACGCCCTTAGGATCCCGAAGTTCATAAACTTCTTCTACGTGATAAAATACCTGCTCGACTTAGAGGTAGAGTATAGAAACCTTAGATCAATAGCAATTTCGATCTATCATGAGTTACCCGTTGAAACTCGCACGCAGCTCTTAATAATATAATCTGTTTGTTTTACGAAGCTTTAACGAATTTCATGAAGATTAAGCCTAAGATTATTGGAAGGATTGTGCCCAGAAATATTGCTAAAGGAACGCCTCTATGCAAGCTCGGTTCATGCAGGATGTAAGCTATGCCGACAAGCTGAATAACGATCAGTACTGCAAAATAAAGTAATAGGATCTTGACGAACTTCGTCTTTATCTCATTGCTTAACTTCTTAGCGAAGTGAATCAACACTCTCACACGGCTCTCATGTAATCCAGATCAAGAACGCTATCAGCAATCCGTAAATCGCTATTCCCTCAGCGAGCCCGGCGAAAAGTAACGCTCTGCCGAGAATTTCGGGTTTTTCGGCCGCACTGGCGATGGCTGCAACGGAAACTTTCGCAACAGCATATGCGGCGGCTATCGCACATATTCCGACGCTGATGGTCATCGCGATGAACTTAACTGATTCGACTTCAGCAAGTTCTGGGGTTAATTTTTGCGCGGCTGCTGGAACCGTGATATTCGCGAGCAGTAGCAATGTTAGAGCTAAT
>CAZDPL010000038.1:0-9510 GCA_964507345.1 uncultured Nitrososphaeria archaeon | reverse complement strand
GGGTGAATAACTTTTAAAGTAGCGTTTCCTTAAATATCCCGGCTCTTCGGAGGTGAGAGTCTGATTGGCGAAGATGAAGGTGTTGGGGCGGCATATTATAGCGGAATTGCATGGGTGCGACCCCGGCCTTCTGACGGACCTAGATAGGACTATGGAGATACTCCGAGAAGCCGTCCGCGTTTCTGGAGCTACTTATCTTGGTGAATTTCATAAGGTTTTTGAGCCGTGGGGAGGGCTTACGGCGATCGTAGCCCTCGCGGAATCCCATATATCCATTCATACATGGCCAGAATATCGCTACGCTGCGCTTGACATATTCACCTGCGGTGAAAACGCGGATCCCTGGAAAGCCTATGAGTATATTGTTGAAGCCTATAAGCCTGAGAAGGTGAACGTCACCGAGGTTAAGCGCGGGCTCATAAGCATCAAGAAGGAGCAGCTTCAGGAAGTGAGGTAAGCGATGTACGTCAAGATCGCGGCGACGAAGTTCATCCTCGAATGGATTACTGAGAGCCTTGCCTCAATCTACGGGATCAAGGACGTAATTTTTTCAGGCGAAACCAAGTACCAGAAAGTGGATATCGTGAGGACACATGACTTCGGGATAGCTCTACTCCTAGATGGGCTGCTTCAATCAGCGGAGGTTGATGAATTCGTATATCATGAGAGCCTAGTTCATCCAGCGATGATCGCTCACCCAAATCCCAGGCGAGTTCTGATAGTTGGAGGAGGAGAGGGAGCCACCGCGAGAGAGGTTGAGAGATATCGAACTGTAGAGGAAGTTCAGATGGTGGATCTAGATGGAGAACTCATCGAGATCGTGAAGAAATACCTCCCCTGGAGCAAAGAGGGATTCAACGACCCCCGCCTAAAATTGGTCATAGCTGAGGGGAGAAGCTACCTCTCAAAACAGCCAGACGGATACTTCGACGTCATAATCATGGATGCGACGGATCCAGCGGAAGATAGTTTAGCGATCCAGCTTTATACGAAGGAGTTTTACAGCCTGGCATACCAGAAGCTTAGCGAGGACGGCGTAATCGTTACCCACTCAGCACCGCTACTCCTCAAAACGAAACTTGTGCTCTCAGTCCTAGAAACAATGAAGTCCGTCTTCCCCAAGGCGTGCGTCTACGCCGTCTATATCAAGTCTCTAGAAGCCATGTGGAGCTTCGTCGTAGGCTCAAAGAAGGAACTTCCCTCAGAACTTTCAGGAGAAGAAGTTGATCAAAGGCTCAGGGAGCGCGGCGTAACAGGACTAAAATTCTATTCTGGAAAAACGCATGACGCCATATTTGAGCTAACGAACATTTACTTGAAGAATTTCCCAAGCAGAGGCGAAATATTTACGGATGATAAGTTCTCTAAAGCTTCCAGAAGCCCTCTCAGCGAGTAAAACCCAAATTCATGTAACCTGTTTCTCTTAGCTGGAGAGAGTCATGCCTATTCACGGGCTTGAATGGCTTTTCATAAGCCTGATCGTGATAATTCTAGTCTTATGGGATCCAGAGAAGATTCCAAAGCTGGCGAGAGCTTTAGCTGAGGCTAGGCGAGAATACGAAAAGGCGACATCGACTATGCAGGAGCTGATAAATATGACTCAAAGCGAGCTTGAAGAGACTTTAGACAGCGATGAAAAGCTAATCGAGATAGCTAAGGAGCTGGGCATAGAAACCTACGGCAAAACCAGAGAGGAGATAAAGCAGGAAATCCTGCAAAGGAGATGGAGAGAGCAGAAAGTAGAGAAGGAAGGCGAGAAGCAGGAAGCCTCCGAGCAGAAACCTCAGCAAAGCTAGTCCAAGAAATTTAAATAATGAAATAAGCTTTAGCTTTGCGAAAGATTTGATGAGAAAAGCCTTCCTCACAATCATCTTAATAATACTACTGGCGGCCGCCGCGTCTACAACGATCTCAGCTCAACAAATGGCGAAAAGAACAATCGTAGTGAACCAGTATGGATTAGTCTACGTATATGATGAAGTCCCCAGCACTGGCGAGCAAACGATTCTCAAATTCCCAAAGGCCTTGGTCAAAAACCTAGTAAATTATGTCTCTCCAAATGATCCAAATCCAGAGCTTAGGGTGGAAAACGACACGTTCTCGATAGTAATTAAATCGACACCTGGCGAAATAGTCAAGCTGACAACCATATTTCGCGATCAGCTACTTTGGAATCCTCGTGATCAATTATTCCAATTGAGGATGCCGCTTTATCCAGTCGTCCCCGGAGCTGGTGAGAAAGCCTTCTATGTGGAAATCGTGCTTCCAGTCGATGCCGAGATCTCGAGCATTACTCCCGAATACCTTAATGAGACTGGAAGAGGGCTGCTCTCAGCGACCCTTGAAAGCGTAGATTTGTCCGGCGGGAAATTCGAAGAGCTAACCCTAACCTTTTCGAGCACTATGCTGAAAGTGCTTGACATAAGCTCGGCGAGAATGATAGTAGATCCATTTGATAGGAAGATAGATTTGGCCCTGAAGGTGAAGAGCCTCGCGGGTAGAGCTGGAAGCAAACTCTATCTAAAACTACCATCCGGCAGCAGGATACTCGAGACAAGGGATTCCGTTGGAGCTATCTCGAAAAGCTATGATGCAGAAACAGGAGAATTAACCTTGAATCTTCGGCAGCCTCTCAGTGCGGGGTATAGCGCTTATGTTGAAGTATCTTTCGAGCTTCCGGAGGAAAATTCCATAATTGAGGTGGATGATGGAAGACTGAAGGTTGAGCCGCTTCTCCCAATGAATACTACAGCATGGCTCTACGAGGTTGACGTAGTTTTGAGGGGAGCTTCCCCAAAGTCTTGGAATCCTGAGCCTTACGAGCTTTATAGAAAGTATCCCGAGACCACGGTTCTCTCCTACAAGTTTAGCCACGTTGACCCCATCAACGTCAACGACATGAAAGTAAACGTGGAATTTGAACGATCCTTCAGCATCTTCTCGATTTTACCATACGTCACCGGGGCGGCGATCTTGATCTTCATAGCGGGGGCCGTAACCGCGATTTACGCTAAAAAGCCTATCGAAGCTCTCGAAGCCGAGGAAAAACCCTTAGGACTTTTACTTAATGAGGGGCAATCGCTGATTTCAGCATATCAAGCGATAGCTGACCTAATAGCAAGTGGAAAAATCTATGAGAAGAGCGCTGCTAGGAAGATCCTGCTAGAAGCGAGGGCCGATACTAGGAGGAGCATCGAGAGAATTAGGAAACTCGGAAGGGAGATCGAGAAAGCGAAGCCTGAAGCCTCTGAAGACGTTAAGAGAATTGAGAGAGCGGTTCAAGTATTTGAAAAGACGGTTGAAAAAGCTTGGAACCTAGCTTACCCCTATTTCTCGGGAAGCTTATCTAAGAAGAAGCTGGGAGAGAGGCTTGAAGAATATCGAGAAGAACTCAAAAACGCGTATAATCAATTAGTCAGCAGCTTAGAGACCCTGAGAAGAAGGCTCGGTTAAAGTCTCTAACTCCCTCATTATAACTCTCATCGGATCTTCCATAATTTTCCAAAGCTTTTCAGCCCGCCTCTTCCAAACCTTTTTCACCTCATCGATCTTAGCCAACATCTTTCGCGCAACCTCAGCAAGTTCGATTGGATTGGTTGAATGCTGTATCAATTTTTTCTTCCTCAGAAACTCTAGCACGGTTGGAAGTTTTTTGGGATAGATGGAGATTGTAGGTACTCCGAGGAGAGCTGCTTCCTGCGTCATCGTTCCCCCTCCGCCGATAAAGAGTATGGAGTAGTAGGTTATCGAGGCTCCAGGGAAAAGCTTATCCAGGATCTGAATGTTACTTTTTCTCAAAACTTTTCTTGCGAATTCAGATTGCTCTCGATACCTGCATGAGACGATTATCTTGCCAGCGAATTCTTCAGCAAGCTTGTCCACGAACCTTAGGAAAGGCTCGTCTGCTTCCTGAAGATAAGATGCCTGCGTTTCAGGCATTCTAAATAGAATGTATTCACCTTCTTCGACATTTAGCTGATCCAAGATTCCTCTATCAGGCTTGAAGTCTCTGAGCCAGAAGCAGGGATCAAGAGCCTTGTAATACGATATACTCTCTTTTCTCGCACCCGCCTCAACCCATTCTCTTCGAGGAATTACCCATGGCGTGAAGATTTTTCTCGAAAGCGGGGCGCTGAGCCTATTGACTGGGGAGTGAGGAGTATCCGATATAATGTAGTGCGGGATTCTTAATCCATAGCATATTCTGGAGGCTTCGGGAGAGCCGCTTGAAAAGCATAGGTCGGGCTTTGCGGATAATACCTTTTCTAGAAGGAGGTTCATGCGATTAATGCTTGCCCTAAGCTTACCCTCAAGACTCCCTCCACCCCACTCGCCCACTTGAATTATATCCCAATCCTTGAATATGCTCTCAATTAGTCCATCTAATTGAACGTATCTGCGGGAAGTTATCCAAACGTCATGTCCGCTGGCGCGAAGTCTTTGAGCAATGCTCGTGAAGAGGAATAATTGTTTAGGGGAAAGAGCGTCAAGCCAGATTCTCATGTTCAGCTACTCCATTTTCTGAGGATTTATCGACTCGAATTCTCCGTAAGTGTTATCTACGTCGAGCTCGGGGTTCAACAGAAGACGTGACTCAACTTCATCCGCGAATTCTAATGCAAGCCTTCGATCGAGCGTGATATTTTCATCGATTAAGTCTATTGGAAACGGTAGACCTGTAGCTGGGTTCCCAGATTTCCTAAGATAGGATAGGATGAAATCCAGGTCAACTCCTCTTCCAAGCTCTATGCAGGCTGGCGGAGCATACGGGGATAATCTTACGTAAATTCTCTTCGAGTCTAAAACTTCTTTGAACACCTCATTCGCCTCTTCCTCCCCTGCTCCCTTTGGACAGAGATCGGTCGTTATCTGAAGCCTAAGCTTATCATTAACATGTTCGAGCGCTTTTCTCAGCTTCTCGGAATCTGATAGACCCCGTATCTTTTTCTTAATTTCGTTAAACCATCCTTTTAGACCGCTGTAATGTAGATATGTTCCATTTTCTCCGAGCAGATCAACGTAGTCGAAGTATTCTCCAACCCGCATTAATGCTCTGAGAATTGCTCTATCATTTCTGTTTAAGGCGTCGTCAAGCGACCAGTTCCTCGAAATGAGCCAGCCATCGATCGCGGAGGTTCTAATGCGCTTAATCACGGCTACAGCCTTCCCCGAGTTTCTGAGAATCCTACTCTTCTCGTAAACTTCCTTGATCAAATCCCATCCAGATTTTATTCTGCCGCCGATCTCGGGTCCCTCGATCCCCAGCTCCTCAAATCTTTTCTCCTTTATCTCGCTACACCTCGTTCTAAACCCATAGAACGATCCATCTATCAGCATTAGGTCGACGTCGTATTTCTCCATGCATTTTAGGGCCATTCTTCTCTCGAGAAGCGTGCAGAGAAGTGCGAGGATCTTTTTCGTGTGGAGTGGGCTTCCAGTTTGAGGTGACATTATGTATCCTGCTTCCATGGATTCGTCGTCATCGTCTGAGACTATGGCGTCGCCGTCCAGCACCATGTAGCTAGCAGCGTATACACCTATCCTAAAGCCCAGTCTCTCGCTAAGCTTTGGCGAAATCGATCCATCCACGACGCCTACTCTAATAGGCTCCTTAAGCTCTGGCGGCATCTTCCTAAACTTGAGAAAAGGCTTTACCGAGGCTAACTTTTCTTCCTCATCTTTCAGAATCTTGGAGATTCTTTTGGCTGCCGTCTCCGCGAGTTCGAAGAAGGATTCTTGGAGTTTTGGAGGTAGTTTTGAAAATGCGCTTTCCTCGAAAGTTTCTGCCACTAAGACTTCACCAATTCCTTTTAAGCAAAATCTAGGGAATAAAGATTTAGGCTTTTTCTCTCTCCACGTATGGTCTGGCCTTGAGGTATGTCTTCTTCCGAGATCTCGCTAAGATCTCTGCTTCGGGGATCTCTGAAACGCGTTTTCCTGTTAGGTTTAGCTCTACTATGACTTCTTCGGGCGTGTATCGTATATCGAAGCCAAGTTTTCTGCATAACTCGATCATTCTCGTGTTCTCTGGCATTACTACCCCGTATATTGTTTCTAAGCCTTTTTCGTCGGCTATTTCGATTAACATGTCAACCAGCTTTGTTCCGAGACCTTTTCCTTGGAAATCGTCGGCCACGACGACGGCGAATTCTCCTCGCTTTCTCGTCGGATCCATTATCAATCGCCCTACTCCGACGTTCCGCTTCTTCCCGCTAGGCTCCGTGTATTCGGCTATTATCGCCATCTCCCTATCGTAGTCGATATTGCAGAATCTGACAAGCATCTCGTGAGTGATCTCCCTAATTACTTGGAAGAATCTGAAACGCTTCGTCTCCTCAGACAAGTTTTGAATAAGCTCCGCTTCAAGGGGTTCATCTTCAGGTCTAATCGGTCTTAATAGAACCTCCGTTCCATCTTTCAGCCTATACGGCGTGATATATTTCGTCGGATAAGGCATTATCACCAAGTTCGAGTACGGTGGCACCTTCCTCTTCACCGCTTCCGGATCTAAGATTATCCTGACATCGACTGCGTAGAATGAATCGTTAGATGCTATGAGCGGGTTTATGTCTATCTCCTTGATTTCGGGGAAGTCGATTATCATGTTTGAGAACCTGACTAATATCTCCTCGAGCTTCGCTAGGTTAACTGGAGGCTTATTTCTGTAACCTGACTTCAATATCTTGTAGATCTTGGTTTCCTCCATTATCCTCCTAGCCAACACTTGGTTGAGAGGTGGAAGGCCTATCGCATAGTCTTTGAAAATCTCTACTCCTACCCCACCTGCTCCGAAGAGAATTACGGATCCGAAGATTGGATCTTTCTTAGATCCTAGAATTAGCTCGTAGTCAACGCGAGGCACCATCTTCTGGACGTAGACTCCCTCTATCCTCGCATCGGGCTTTTTCTGCTTTACCGCATTTAAGAGCTTATTGTAAGCATCTCTAAGCTCGGATTCGTTATTTATTCCGAGAATGACTCCATTCACATCAGTCTTATGAACGATGTCTGGGGAAATTATCTTCAGAACCACCGGGTAACCTATCTTAGACGCTATCAGAATCGCTTCTCCAACGCTTCTCGCCAGGCCTCCTTCAGGAGTGGGGATGCCGTAGACTTTTAGGAAGCGTTCAGCTTCATCTTCGGTCAATACTTCTCTCCGCTCCTTCAAGGCTCTTCTAATCATTACTTTGAGATGGGCTTTCGGAGGAGCTAGCTCGATCGGAAGCTCGTGAGGTGTTTCGTAGAGAAGCTCTAGGTTCCGCTTATACCTGTACATGTACATGTATGTTTTCACGGCTTTCTCTGGCGTGTCGTAGCATGGTACATTATTTCTGTAGAAGATTTTTCTTGCTTCTTCGATTTCTTCTCCTCCGCCCATGCAAACTGCTAGAACGGGCTTGACTTTCTCTAGTGCTAGATCGACTACGGCTTCGGCGAATTCCTTGGGTGTGGCTGCTCCCTGCGGTGTATAGATCACGATGACCCCATCAACGTTTGGATCGTTTAAGCAGGCTTTCAATGCCTCGACATAGCGCTTTACATCAGCATCTCCTATCACGTCTATTGGATTGCCTTTACTCCAATGCGGTGGGAGAGCTGCGTTAAGAGCTTCCAT
Source organism: uncultured Nitrososphaeria archaeon (assembly GCA_964507345.1). Lineage (GTDB taxonomy): Archaea > Thermoproteota > Nitrososphaeria_A > Caldarchaeales > Wolframiiraptoraceae > Wolframiiraptor. The sequence goes on along the minus strand of CAZDPL010000038.1, from coordinate 1,892 downwards.
GGTCTCTTCTGAAAGCTTAGCCAATTCTCCTCCATAGTCGACAACGGCGTCGGCGGCGATCACTCCAGGGCCTCCCGCATTAGTTATGATTGCAAGCCTTGGGCCTTCTGGGAGATAGCGGGAATCGAGGACGCTTGCGCAGTTGAATAGGTCTTCTATCTCGTCTACGCGGATTGCGCCAACTCTCTTGAACGCGGCATCGTATACTTCAAAGCTTCCAACCATCGCGCCTGTATGGGATCTTGCGGCTCGCGCTCCTGCCTCGTGCTTGCCCGGCTTGAGGATTATTATGGGCTTGGTTCTCGCGAATCCCCTCGCGGCGCTCATGAACTTTTTAGCTCGCTCAATATTCTCGATGCCCTCCATGTAGATGAGGATGCTCTTAGTGTTTGGATCCTCTCCAAGATAATCTATCAAGTCTCCGAAATCTATGTCGAGCATCGAGCCGAGTGAGATGAACATGCTGAATCCGATATGAGAGGCGACCGCCCAATCGAGTATAGCTGATCCGAGCGCGCCGCTCTGAGAGATGAACGCTATTTGCCCAGGCTCGGGCATTCTCTTCAAGAACGTGGCGTTGAGCTTGATGTGAGGTCTGATGAAGCCGAAGCAATTTGGCCCGAGAATCCTGAGATTATACTTGGCTCTAATTTCTTCGATCTTCTTTTCAAGCTTTCTGCCTTCTTCGCCGACTTCTCTAAAGCCTGCTGAGATGATCACCACGCCGTCCACTCCCGCTTCTCCACACTCTTCAACCACTTTCGGAACGATCTTCGCCGGCACTGCGACTATCGCTAAATCGACATGCTTTGGAACGTCCTTAATGCTTGGATAACACTTCAGTCCGAGAACGGTTTTCCTATTTGGATTAACTGGAAATATTTCGCGCTCCTCTTTTCCAGCTAGAAGATTTTCCATTATCGCTCTTCCAACCGAGCCCTCTCGCTCAGTCGCCCCGATGACTGCCACCGTCTCGGGATCGAACATTCGCTCAATACTTCCCATCTTTTATCCCGGCTGATAGTTGTGTCAGCTAGTTATTAGTCATTTGCGATTGAAAAGAAAAACGTACGCAGACTTCTCAGGGGTGATTTCGCCTATTGACTAAAACAATTACATCAATTGTCTCTTTTAAGACCTAATAACTCATTTTTCATGAAGAAGCCATGCCCATGAAAACCCGGCTCGCGGCATTAATCTCCATTGTAAGCGGCGCTTTCACGGTCTTGAATTCGTGGAGCTTCTTCCAGCAGCCCTCATTCTACTTCACCATCGCCTGTCATCTACTTGCATTCGGTTCTCTGACAATCTTCGCCGCAGTTTTTCCCCTATTAAATGAAAACACAAAACCTGCTGGGGGGTGCTGATCATTGCCAGCTCTACCTTAGCGTTCCTCTCATTCGGGTTCTCGAAATATGTAGATCTTCTGATGCCAGCATTAATCGCCTTTTACCTTGGAATTATCGGCGGCACGCTATCCTTGACTGGTGGAGGCTGATTTCTCTCCTTCATTTATTTGGAAGCTTATCAATAACGGGGTTGGAGAGGGATTCATTCTTCCGAGGAAATAGAAGTGACCCTCTGGAAGTGTAAGCAGGTTTTCAGGGGAAATATAGTATGAGGATGCAAGCTTTTGAGCTTCCTCTAGGTCGAGCGGGTGAATTCTTCCAATGAATTGCGTGTTTAGATTTCTTCTAACCGCTGCGTTTAATCCGATCTCTCCAGCCATTCCCTGTGAGAGAATTACTATTGATAGGCCATAGCTTCTTCCAAGAGCGCAGAGATCTATTATCAGATCGGTCGTCTCTCTTTCAAGTCCTCTAGGCTGCCATGGGGCATATTGTGGTCCTTCATCGATTACCAAGGCTACGTCGAGCCTCTGCTTTCTCTCC
>CAZDPL010000037.1:0-9540 GCA_964507345.1 uncultured Nitrososphaeria archaeon | reverse complement strand
TCGCCTTTCTCTATGATTACCCTCGCCGCTATTTCTGCCGCTTTCGCCATAACCTCTGGACATCTATTCCAAGCTCCAGATTCTATGAACTCCTTAACATCCTCGGGATCTCGCAAATTATACCATCGACCGAAGAATTTCCTATGAATCTCCCTGCAAAGAGTCGTTCCATATTCTTGCTTAAATCGGTCATAAACTTCTATCGCCAGCTCCATGGCTTTCGCATAGTCTTTCGATTTATCCGTTCGCTCAAGTCTTTTCCGCCCAAACAGGCATCCAATAAACATCAACGCCCCTAGCAATGCGCCGCAGACTTCTCCGCTTCTCGCAATCCCCGCCTCTAATGCGGAAGCCGCCTTAAAGACCTCGATATCGCTCTCTCCAAAAGCTTCCTGCAGAGCTTTTAGAGTCATTTGGGAACATCCATGAAATTCGGCGCCGAGAATCTTGGCCAACCTAGCAGCTCTTTCCGGAAGATCCTCATCTTGGACAACCATTTCTGAAATCAGGTAGTTGTGAAGCGTTATAATCGTTATTGCTGTAGCTGGAACCGCAGTTTATCGAGCTCGCGATCGCCGCTTAAGAGCTTCATCAATAAGTATAGGTGATCAGTCGAGTAGAGTTTTTCTCGTATCGGCTCGGATTTGCTGAGGTCTCCTCGAAGCCTTGCCTCGACCTTGATTATTCCTTTTTCTGAAAGCATTGATTCTGCCTCAGCTAGAGCAGATTGTAGAGCCCCGATTTCATCCAGATTTAGTCCTCTAAAGGACCATATCGTCATCAACATATCTTTTAGCTCGCTTTCCCAAGCCGAGCCATAAAGCAATAGTAGGGCTTTGAGCAAGTCGGCGGCCGCTTTACTCACGGGGGCCTCATCTTGCGTGGTTAATATCTTACGCACCTCTTCCTCGATTCCATTACCCAGCTCCGCTCACCACAATAATCCTTATCTGCACAACGGTTTTAAGGCTTTAAGCTTCTAACTCTCATGAAATTGTTCCTCGAAGCTGGGATAAACATTTATCTAATGTAGGCGGATTTCAAGTTAGGATATTTAAATTCTCCTCTCATAAGTGGAGTTTGGTTTGGAGAGAGGGATGAAGAGATGCTTCAGGAGACCTCCGCTGGAGCTGTATTATTCTACTTGGATAAATTGATCGAGTACCTCCTATTACATTACGAAGCCGGGCACTGGGATTTCCCGAAAGGTGCGATAGAGCCTGGGGAGAGTGAGATTGATACGGTTAAGCGCGAAGTCTGGGAGGAGACGGGTATAAAGGATATTGAGATAATTCCAGGCTTCAGGAAGGTGATTCAGTATTTTTATCGAAAATCAAGGCAGCTCGTTAGGAAGACTGTGATATTCTATCTAGCCCGAGCACCAACTAAGGAGGTCACATTATCCTATGAGCACATAGGATATATCTGGCTCGACTATGAAAACGCTTTACGAAAGCTGACTTTCAAGACCGCGAAGGATACGCTTAAAGAGGCGCATAATTTTTTACTAAAAAACTACCTCTCAACTCATCAATCAAGGCTGGAAGGAAGCTTCGGTGAACGCTCATGAACAAGCTACTCATCGCATCATTGATAATCTCAATCCTAGTCCTAAACATTATTCTCCTTCCCGGAGTAGAAGCTCAAGCGAATTTCTCCCTATCCGTGAGGGCTGTGGATCCATTGGGAAAGCCTTTGAAAGGTATTGAGGTATATCTGCTTAAAGGAGCTGAAGTTAGGAAATTCCTCACAAATGCAACTGGATATGCGGAATTCAAGCATCTCGAGGAGGGAGAATATGTCGCTGAGGTAAGGCTTAACAACGTCACCTTAGCTAGGAAAACGGTGAAGGTTCCAGACGAACGCGAAGTGACGCTTACGGCGCTCCTGTCCACGGTTAAATTCAGGTTCGTAAACGTCGATAATAAGCCCGTTAAGGATCTCAGGATAGTGTTCGAGAGCAGTGGCTATGCAAATCTGGGTAAAACCGATGCAAACGGCACCATTACTTTCGATAAAGTTCCCTACAGCACGTTAGAAGGGGTTGGAGTATATAGGCTGAGGGTTTCGCTGGGAAGGGTGAAGGTCTTTGAGAAAAGCTTAGAAGTAGATCAGCCTTCCATCTTCGAGCAGATCAACCTCCCATTAATCAGCTTAAAGCTTACGATCGTAAATCTCGAGGGAGAGCCTATCCCAAAGGTTCAAGTAAAACTGACGTCTGGAAACTTCTCCGCAACTAAGAGTGCTGAGAATGGAACAGTTCTTTTCGAGAACCTTCCCTCCTCGGAGATCGAAGGAGTAGGCGTCTATAGCATTAACGCCACCATAAACTTGGGAAAGCGGAGAGTAACGATAATCCATGAGAAAAGGGAGCTGACCTCAACCCAAAGCCTCTCACTAATTGCGGATCTCGCCGAGCTAAAGGTGAAAGTAATCGATGATGAAGGTAAGCCGCTCCGCGGGATTACGGTAATGTTAAGCAATAAGCTAGCCAAAGACTTCGCATCCGCCGAGACTGATTCAAAGGGCATAGCAGAATTCGAGAACATACCACTCAGCATCGGAGCAGTAAAAGCTGGAACATACGAGATAAAAGCTCTTAGAGCTGGCTCCATCATCGGAGAGGTAGAATATGATTTAACGAGATCTGGGGAAATTGCGGAAATTCGCGCCACCAGAAATGAGGTGCACATAAAGTTGACCGATTTCAATAATGAACCACTAGTAGGCTATGAGGTAAGCATAATAGATGACCTAACGCAAGAAGAATTCAAGACATCCACAAATGAGGCTGGCGAAGCCGTCTTCAAGCTCTTTTACGGACCATATGAACTCAGAATCCTGAAGAATGGTAAGCAGATTTACTCAAAATTCATTCAGGTTAAGGAGGATAGGATAGAGCTTAAGCTCGAGGACATAAACTTCCCGCTTATGCTCAGTATTCGAGACGCTTTCGGGAGACCCGTAAAATCCGCCAAGGCCAAGATCACCGCTGGAGAACAAGTATTATTCGAGGGAGAGCTGAATGGCGAATTGCTTCTGCTTAAGCTACCTCATCCGACCGAGATCCATTGTGACATATTCGACTTAGATGGAAGGCTCATTCATAGGGAGGTCTTCTACGCTGATAAACCATCGACACAGGACATTAGGCTATCCGATTACGTTGAGCTGGGAGGACTTATTCCACTGGAGACATTGGCGCTAGCCGCGGCCCTATCCATAATCCTGATCTTGCTGGCTTCAGGTATACTACTCCTGTATAGAAGAATTCGAGCAAAAGGCTAATAACTCAGAGCTAAAGCCTAGTATTGAGAGTCATTGACTCAGCGTGAGGCTGGTAACGAAAAAGAGCCTCAGTGGACTCTCAGCCGGAATCCGACGCAGATATGCAATCCACAATGCAGGTATTTCAGATGTGGAAGAAAGATGCTAGATTATAAGCGGAACCCGCCGTGGTGTAATTGGGTCGGCTCACCATGCACGGGCTATAAGTGCCCCTACGCCTACTGCGTGCAAAGGAAGCTTCTACCAGATGGGAGATGCGCCCTCTTCGTCAAGCGTAAGACTGAGGAAACCGAACAGCCCGAAAAGCTAGAATCAGGCTTCAAGATCGGAGCCGCTGAAAAGGTTAGGAAAAAGCTTGACAAATTCGGCATCTAATCCTTCGACATGATCTCCGATAAATGCCTCACAGTTTAAATATACTCCGCGCGCCCCCTCCTCTAGACGAGTCATCGGAGCTGAGGAGGATGACTAAACAATTAATTGAAAAGCGTTGGGATCCAAGGCTTGAGCTTGAGATCTACGAGCTTTGGCAAAAGGAGAAAATCTACAAGTTTAATCCGAGAAGCCGTAAGCCCATCTTCGTTATAGATACTCCTCCACCTTATCCTTCTGGAAGACCTTGGCATATCGGAGCTGCCGCACACTACTCGCAGATAGATATGATCGCTAGAACTGCGAGGATGATGGGCTATGAAGTCTATTTCCCGATAGGCATCGATAGAAATGGGCTTCCAGTAGAGATCTATACTGAGAAAGTTCGAGGAGTATCGATAAAGGATGTTCCGCGAGAAAAGTTCCTAGAGCTGTGCAGGGAGACCCTCGACGAACTTGAATCGGAAATGATAAAATTGATGAAGAGGATGGGACTCAGCGGAGACTTCGAGAACTATTACCAGACGGATTCACCTGAGTATCGGAGCTTAACTCAAGCAACCTTCATCGAGCTATGGAATAGGGGGCTCATATATTCGGCCACTAGACCAAACAATTATTGCTGGGAATGTGGAACCACGATAGCCGACGCCGAAATAGAATACGAAGAGAGACCTGCTAAGCTTGTTTACATCAAGTTCAAGGTGAAGGAAGATGGAAGCGATCTAATCATAGCCACGACGAGGCCTGAGCTCTTAGCCGCTTGCCAAGCCGTGATCGTTAACCCAGCTGATGAACGCTATAAACATCTTCACGGAAAGCATGCGATAGTCCCAATCTACGAGCGAGAAGTCGAGATAATTCCGCACCCCGCCGCGAAACCTGAATTCGGAACGGGAGCCGTCATGATATGTAGCTATGGAGACTACACCGACGTCCTCCTCTTCAGAGAACTTGGACTAAAGGAGATAGTCGCGATAAATACCGAGGGCAGGATGACCGAGGCCGCTGGAAAGTATGCTGGAATGAGAATCGAGGAGGCCAGAGAGGCGATAACCGAGGATCTCAAGAAGATGGGGCTAGTGGTGAAGATCGAGAGTATAATGCATCGAACACCAATCTGCGAAAGAAGCAAAACCCCGATAGAAATAATCCCAATGCAAGACTACTATCTAAAGCAGCTTGAATTCGCCGAAGAACTTAAGAAACTATCGGCCAAGATGAAATTCCATCCAGAACATCATCGAAGACTATTACTGGATTGGATTGACTCTCTGCGGATTGATTGGCCGATAAGCAGGAGAAGATATTATGGAACAGAGATTCCAATCTGGTATTGCGCCAAATGCGGAGAACCCCACGTCCCCCCGCCTGGGAAGTATTATAGACCCTGGGCTGAGAAACCTCCATTCAAGAAATGTAAAAAATGCGGTCACACAGAGTTCATCGGCGAGACCAGGACGTTCGATACTTGGATGGATTCGAGCATATCCCCACTCTTCATAACCAAGTATAAGCGGGATCCAAAATTCTTCAAGAAAGCTTACCCTGTTTCGATCAGACCTCAGGGAAAGGATATCGTTAGGACTTGGCTTTACTACACGGTTTTGAGATGCTATCAGCTTACTGGCAAGATGCCGTTTAAACATGTTTGGATAAGCGGAACGGGGCTTGATGAGAAAGGAGAGAAGATGAGCAAGAGCAAGGGGAACGTAATCGACCCAGCTCCGATAATCGAGAAATATGGAGCGGATAGATTCCGTTTCTGGTGCGCGCAGGAATCAAGCCTCGGAGAAGACTTCAGAATCTCAGAAGAGAGAATCGCCAACGCGGGCAAGTTCATCACAAAGCTCATGAACATCGCGAGATATGTCTCAAACTTCCCGAAACCTAGAAGAGCAACGCTCATGGCCACGGATAAATGGATTCTAGCAGAACTTTCCCTAGCCGTTAGGAGATGTCTCGAGGGCTATCAAGATTTCAACTTCTTCGTGCCAGCCACGACGCTCAGAAACTTCACGTGGAATATCTTCGCCGACCACTACATCGAGATGTCGAAGCAGAGAGCTTATGGAAGAGGATTCTCCGAAAAGGAGCAGAGAGCAGCTTGGTATACGCTTCACGAGGTTCTCCGAACCGTGCTCCTACTTCTAGCGCCAATAGCGCCATTCTTCACGGATTACATCTGGCGGAAACTCTACTCAAACAAGAGCATCCATCTTGAGAAGTTCCCGAAGCCGAAGTGGGATAAGCGCTACGCGAAATACACGGAGGAGATAATGAGATTCAACTCAATGGTTTGGAGGATTAAAAAGGAGAAGGGTATGTCCCTCAAGGATCCGATAAGCATCGAGATTCCGAAGAAGCTGAAGCCCTTCGAAAAAGACTTAGTTGCGATGCATAACATTATACGTCAGTAGATTATTCAATCGACCTTAATCTTCTTAAAAGCTTCGAGGATTATCTTCGCAGCTTTCTCAACGCTTTTCTGAAGCTTATCAGCAGTTAGTATCGGCGTCTCTCTAACCACATTATTGCTTAAGATGAGAACCGCTCCAGATTTTATTCCCCGCATCCTAGAAACTCCGAAAAGCGCCGCACACTCCATTTCGATAGCAATAACCCCACGCCTCCGCCACTCCTCCGCAAACTCCTTACTCTCAGCATAAAATGCGTCGTTGGAAATCACTGCACCTATCCTGAAATCAACCTTCTGCTTCCTCGCTTCTTGGACTAAGGCTTCAATGACCTCATAGTTTGGAGCTAGTGGCAGATGCACACCGGGCGCGTAGGTGGCTAAGACACCATAGGTTGAGAAGCATGCGACAGCATCGGGGATCACTAGCTCGCCGGGCTCCATTTCTGGAAGAAATCCCCCAGCAGTTCCTAATCGAACTATCAACCGAGCTCCCAGCATCCTCAATTCCTCGAAAACTATTGATGCGGAAGGCCCTCCTATTCCATGGCAAGCTATCGAGACCCGCATTCCATCATAGGTTCCAGTATAGACTGGGAAGCCTCGGTGGAGGTTTACTGGCTTGCTTTCATCTAGAAGCTTTGCTACCTGCTCTACTCGCGCAGGATCGCCGACGGCGATAACCCTCTCCGCGACATCCTCAGGCTTAGCTAAGATATGATATGGACCGCCCATGACAAGGATACCTCAAATTTTATCCGATATTAATGTTCTAACGGATTTGAGCCTTGAAGCCGTGTTACGGATATTTTCAAGCCAAATTCTTCTACATAGGCTTCGTTAAACTTCATGAAAGATTCGTATACATAGGCTTCCATAAGACCCTAAAAGACTTCGAGAACCATCTTAAGAAAAACTATGGCGACGCCGAGTTCCGTCAAGACAATTTCCGAGAGTTCATACGAGACTTAGAAAAATACCTTTCCGGCGAGAAGGTGGAATTTGAGTATCCTATCGAGCTTTCTGGAACCGTTTTTCAAATTAAGGTTTGGAGAAAGGTTATGGAGATACCCTATGGAGAGACGAGGAGTTATCGATGGGTCGCGGAAAGTATTGGAAGACCGAGGGCGGCGAGACCTGTGGCCAATGCTTTGAAAAACAACCCCATAGTCTTAATCGTGCCTTGCCACAGGGTTATTAGAAGTGATGGAAAGGTGGCTGGATCGGGATTCGGTAAAAAAGTAAGAGAATACTTGCTCAGACTGGAAGGCGCCATTCCATAAGGCTACTTCAAAATCTTCCCAGAATCCATATACCATAGATATAGATCCAGTTCCGCTAAACTTATTCCAGCTTTGGAGGCAATCGTCTTTAGAATTTCTTCGATCTCCAAGTATCGCTTCCTAGTTAACGTCTTGATAGACTCGACTAAACCATATCTTTGCAAGATTCTAAGTATATGGAAGTCTATTATTGCGACGTTTTCATAGCCTATGTTTCTCATGAAGTGGCTTGCCTCCTTATATCCTAGCCCCCTGACGTTTTCAGCTAGCCATGCTCTTAACTCATTTTCATCCTTAAGTTTTCTGAGGGCATTCATTATCTCCTCCAGCTCATCTCGTGCCCTTACGATGTAATCTGCTCTAGTGTCGGGAAACCTGTGTCCGAGTCTCTTTAATTCTCCAGCTAACTCGCTGCGGCTTAGCGTCAGTAATTTATCCCCAAGCTCCTCAACTATCTTCATGCTCCTTAGCGCGTTGAAGTTCGCCGCGAGAATGCAGAAGACAAGCTCCTTGAAAATCTCCTCTGGTCCCCTCGACTTTATGGCCTTAAATTCCCGAATTCTAGTTTCAACTAAATTTCTCACCCTAGGATTGCTCGTGACCTTCTCGAGATCCTTTAGCAAGGAATCAGAACTCAAAGAACATTCCACCAAAAAATTCGGAAAAAGGTGGCCATTACTTCATAGGCGGAGTTACAGTTCCCTGTATTCTCAGAATATGCTTCGTCTCTTTTGCATGTTTCTCGGCTTCTTCTAGGCTTGTAGTCTTGAAACCGCATCCGCAGCTTATTATCAGGGTCACGGGCATTTTCCCAATACCTCCCATTTTTCCTATTCTGCTAGGTAGCTTGCAATACGATTTAATAACTCCTTCCTCGAAGACTTCTTCGGGATGATGAGCAACGTCCAAGTTGACCCGTGATACGCGACGGGCAGGCTGACCAAAATCAAAACATCAATCTTCTCATCTTCAGTCTCTCAGCAATTTTTATCTTTGGAGAGTTTTCGAGAATAATTGTATGGAGAGGTTTGAGATCGCTATTAAAAACGGCATCGTCTTAACGATGGATAATCAAATGCGCGTACTCAATCCAGGAAATGTTGGGATAAATAGAGATGAAATACGCTACGTGGGGAGAGATGAGATTCGAGGTGAGGAGGAAATAGATGCGAAGGGATGCGTGGTCATGCCCGGGCTCGTGAATTGCCATACTCACTCGCCGATGACATTATTTAGAAACGCTGTCGAAGATCAGCCTCTCGAAAAATGGCTTAAGGAATATGTCTGGCCTGTTGAGGCTCGGCTGAAGCCCGAGCACGTGAAAATCGGAGCGAAGCTCGCAGCAGCCGAGATGGCGTTAGCGGGAGTAACTTGCTTCAACGACATGTATTTCTTCATGGATCAGGTGGCGGAAGCGGCCGTTGAGGTCGGGATACGAGGAGTCCTTTCAGAAGGATTAGTGGAATTATTCAGCCAGCAGACGAGCGAAGAAGTCTTGAAGAGGGGAGTAAACTTCGCCGAGAAATATCACGGCTGGAAGGGAATGATCTGGGCGATGCTAGGACCACACGCCGAGTACTCTTGCAGCCTAGAATTTCTCAGTAAGGTGAGGGAGGCCGCCGATAAGCTCGGGGTTGGAATACATATCCACATCGCGGAGATTAAGCCTCCCGTAGACGAGTTTTTGAAAAAGCATGGGAAGACCCCTGTTAAAGCTCTAGACGACATAGGGTTCTTGAAAAGCGACGTAATCTTCGCTCACGCGATCTACCTCAACGACGAGGACTTGAAAATCATTAAGGAGAGAAACGTGGCGATAGCCTATAACCCGGTCTCGAACATGAAGCTCGCATCTGGAGCTGCGAGAATAGATGAAATGCTTAAGCAAGGGATCAGAGTCGGATTAGGCACAGATGGACCTGGAAGTAACAACACCCTAGACATGTTGCAAGATATGAAGTTCGCAGCTCTTCTCCAGAAGCTGAAGTATATGGACCCGCGAAGCCTTCCAGCGAAATCTGTGGTTAGAATGGCTACGAGAGGCGGGGCAGAAGCTCTGAATCTAGATCACTTAATCGGAAGCATAGAAGTCGGAAAGAAGGCTGATGTCATCGTCGTTGATACTAGGAAGGTGAGATACCAGCCGATAAGAGATCCATACACAGCTCTCGCCTACTGCTC
>CAZDPL010000036.1:0-10063 GCA_964507345.1 uncultured Nitrososphaeria archaeon | reverse complement strand
TTAGGGCTACGGGCGCCTCCTCCCTACTGGATCCACATCCGAAATTCTTTCCAGCAACTAGAATCACGCCGTCCTTAGCTTTCTCGGGAAAGCTTGGATCGATTCCCTCCATGGCGTGCTCCGCCAGCTTATCGGGATCCTGAAGCACCAAGTATCTTCCGGGAATTATTATATCCGTGTCTATGTTATCTCCGTAAACCACGGCTTTGCCTTCGATCCTCATTCGCAACTCACCTCACAAAGTTCCTGAGAAACGATATATTAATCATATCACCTCGCCGAAATAGCGGAAAACTTAATTACCCTATGGTGTGACTTTCGTTGTGAGGACTTATCGGATACTCGTCGTAACAGGCGTTGGAACTGGAGGATGAGCTTCAAAGATTGCAACCGATAGAATCAGCGAAGAGCTAGGGAAGAGGAGATTCAAGGTCGAAATGAAGAAATACATGGTAGCGGGGCCGCGTCGAGCACGAAACGTTTCAAGCATCTCAGAACTAGCCCTGGCTGTCTTTCCCTTATAGCATTAGAAAACTCTTCTTTTGGATAGAAGATCCCCGATTCTCTTGAGAAGCTTCGCTGAGCGCTCTAAATCCTTTACCGCGACTATTATCAGCGCGTCAACTGAGAGCGATTCACTGAGTGAACCCATGCAATTGAACTTCACGGGAAATTCGAGGAGTATCACGAAGATCACGGGCTTAATGGTGTATTTCACATGAGCATGTGGGAGGGCTATAGCGAGCTCCTCGTTTATTTTAAGTCCGGTTGGATATCGCTTCTCCCTCTCGACTAGAGCGTCGGAATACGATGATGAAACATAGCTTCTTTGAACTAAGATTGAAGCCACTCCCGCAGAAGTGTCCACCTATTCCCTATACTGCTCAATCCTATGAGAAGAGATATATCATGAGAGAAATCTTCCCATCAGTATCCTTATGCTCTTTCTTCCCAAGGCGTACGGCTCAGGTAAGCAATCCCGGCACCTTTTTCCCATATTTCTTCGCCCATTCTAAAAGCTCCTCCAGCTCGGGGACGAGCTCCGGCCTCGCGAGTGGAACCCTTCCCAGATAAACGTTTCCGGTTGTCCCGTCTATGGTTATCACATCGAGCTTCTTCACAACGACGTCTTTCACTCTAAACAACTCGTGATCCAAGTCTATTTGAATCTCCTCTGCGCCGGTTACGGCCGGCTTTCCCAAGCCTCTCGCGACGACTGCCGCGTGGCTGGTCATACCTCCCTTGCTGGTTAGAACTCCTGCTGCCGCCGCTATGCCTTTTACATCCTCGGGCTTGGTCTCGGGTCTGACTAAGATCACGGACTCTCCTTTCCTAGCATATTTAACAGCGTCATTTATCGTAAAGACAACTTTCCCTGTTGCCGCTCCCGGCGACGCGTTCAGGCCTTTGGTTATCGGCTTTGCCTGTGCTTTTGGATCGACTCTAGGCTTCAGCAAGTGGGTTAGCTTGTCTAATTCCACTCTTTCAAGGGCTTCTTCTTCGGTTATCAGACCCTCCTTAACCATGTCGACGGCGATCTTCACGGCAGCCCTTATAGTGCGCTTACCAGATCTCGTTTGAAGTATGTAGAGCTTGCCGTCTTGAATTGTGAACTCTATGTCCTGCATGTCCTTGAAATGCCTCTCTAAGACCTCCGCGACCTTGGTCAGCTGATCATATATCTCTGGAAGCTCTTTCCTTAACTCCTCGATTGGCTTCGGTGTTCTTTCACCCGCTACTATATCCTCTCCCTGAGCATTCATCAAGTATTCGCCGTACAAAGTCTTTTCACCAGTCGAAGGGTTGCGCGTGAAGCATACGCCCGTACCGGATTTAGGGCCAAGATTTCCAAAGACCATGGCTTGAACAACTACGGCCGTGCAGAGGTCATCCGGGATCTTGTATATTCTTCGATATGTCTTCGCCCTTGGATTGTTCCAAGACCTGAAGACAGCCTCAACGGCCATCTTAAGCTGCTCCACCGGATCCATCGGGAAGGGCTTACCTACTTTCTCTTCAACAGCGCTTAAAAAGCCTCTCAACAGGTTTCTCAAATCTTTCGAAGAAAGCTCTGCGAGACTCGTTGCCTTAAACTCGCTAAGGAGATCTTTCAAGATCTTATCCAGCTCCCGGTCTGGAATTTTGAGAACTATCTCGCTGAATCCCTTGATGAATCTCAGGTAAATGCTATACGCAAATAACTCATTTCCAGATTCTCTTGCCAGAGCATCCGCGATGTCGTCGTTTATTCCCAGATTGAGAATGGTATCCATCATACCTGGCATCGAGACGGGAGCACCGGATCGCACCGAGACTAGAAGAGGCCTCTTTGAAGAAGCAAATTTCCTGCCCAGCTTCCTTCCAACCACGTCGAGTTTTTGCAGTAGCATCGTCAGCAATTCTCCGGGAAGGGATCCCTCGAAGTGATATCTCCTGCAGACGTAGGTTGGGATTATCAGACCTGGAGGGACTGGTAAGCCTAGCTTCGCCATTTCCACCAAGCCGTATCCCTTTCCTCCGAGATCCATTTTAGAAAGACCGTTCGCCTCTTCAAATAACAGAACCAAAGGTTTATCGGACATTCCCAGCTCACCTAGAATTATTCGACCCGCTTCATTCCAGACATTTTAAGCAAAGTTTCATGAAGTTCGAACCACACCGTGTGATAGGACTGCTTATCGGAGTCCGCCATGTATCCTAAGTCACCATTCATCAGGCGGGATAACGCGTTCTCAAAACGCTGAATGTACCCCTTGAAAAATGGAAAAATCTCTGACATCTTCCTAAGTAGCTTAACAGTTTCTTCGTGAACTTCACTAAGCCCTTCCAGTATCGCCATATCGTACTCTGGATCTAAGTGATCGTTTGGAACGAGTTCTCCCTCAACCTCCTTAAGCTGCCATCGGGTGACCAAATCTTTAAACCGCTTATTCATCTCTTCAAAAGCAACGCAATACTTCAAGAACTCATCTTTTCTATGAGAGTTCTCCAATAATTCTCGTCGACACCTTTCGGCCTCATGTTCCCCAAGCTCGCTTATTTCTATCAATTCACCTGACTTCTTGACTAGGCCTCGCTCTGAGAGATCCTCAAGAATAGCTTGTAGCTCGGTGCCAGATAATCCAAGAACCTTCAGAGAATCGGCCTCAACGCTTTTGAAAATGTCCAGATAATTTAAAACCAAGAAAACTGAATGATCCATCTTCCCGCAAGGTGGATTTCCGCGATAACTCTTATTAAATTTTTCCCCGCAAGAATACTCGCCAAAACTTTTATTTTTTAATTCAAAATATCTTTTGCGAATAATAATGATGATCACGCTTAAAGGGCTTCCAGCATCTCCCGGAGTAGTAGTTGGCAAAGTAACCATATACCAGAGGAGAGAAAGGGCGGCTAGGTCTCGTGAAAAACCCACGGATCCTGAGGAAGAAGTCTCCAGATTCGTCAAAGCATTGGAAAAGACCAAAACTCAGATTAGAAAGCTTCGAGAAGAGGCTGAAAGATCAATAGGCGAAGAAGAAGCCGCGATCTTCGATGCACACTTAATGATCCTTGAGGATAAAGAATTCGTGGATAAAGTCGTTGAACTGATTCGAGAGAAGTCAATTTCGGCCGAGAAGGCTGTTGAAAAAGTTTCGGAAGATATTATCAAAATATTCGAGTCTATGGAAAGCGAATATTTTAGATCCAGAGCCGATGACGTAAAGGATCTAAGTAAAAGAATCTTGGAAAATCTGATGAATAAGAACTCGGGGGAGCTCGAGTTAAAGGAGCCTGAAATCGTGGCTGCTTTGGAGCTTTATCCGTCAGATACGGTTAAGATGAAGCGTCGAAGAGTAATAGGACTAATAACGGAGAAAGGAGGCATTACATCTCACGCAGCCATAATCGCCAGAGCCATGCGGATACCAGCGGTCGTAAGCGTGAAAGGACTCTTACAAAACTTAAAAGACGGAGACCTAGTGCTGGTGGACGGAACCAAAGGAATAGTGTTGATCAATCCCGACGAAAAAACTATCGAGAAATACCGCAAGGAAATCGGAAACTGAACTACTTCTCTCCGAACTTACTTTTCACCAAGTTAACGAGAGCCGTCAGTGCGTCATCCGCATCATCTCCATCAACTATTATCGTTATCTTGTCTCCGCATTCGGCTCCAAGCGCCAAGACGGATAATATGCTTTTGGCATCCGCCTCTTTATCTCCCTTCTTCACTATAATCTTCGATTGAAATTTTTTAGCTGTTTGAACAAATATCGAGGCAGGACGGGCGTGAAGTCCGCTCTTATTCATGAGAACTAGTGTCGCTTCAACGCGGCTCAAGGCTTACGCCTCCGTGGAAGCAGGCCCGAGCATGCAGAATTTTTCAAGCGAATTATTTTAACTTTTCAGCCCCTCTGCTAAAAAGGATTTATAGTCTGCATGGAATGGTCTATCCGTGAACAAAGTAAAGATTTCCGCGTCTATAATTGCTGGAGACTTAACCAATCTAAGGGAGACCGTGAGAGAGCTCGAATCCGCGCAGGTTGACTTAATTCACGTGGACACCATGGACGGCCACTTCTTCGACTACATAGGGCTTGGATATCACTTAGTAAAGGCCTTAAGAAAAATCTCAAAGATTCCCATCGAGGTACATCTCGCAGTATTGGAACCCGAGAAAGTCGTGGAGCAGTTTCTAGAGGCCGGCGCGGATGCTATCTTAATTCAATTGGAGACGAGCATATTTCCGCTTAGGATCTTGAGAAGAATAAGAGCCGCGGGTGTAAGGTCTGGAATAGCGCTTCTTCCAAGTACTCCAATCCAGCAAATACAGCCGCTAATCAACTACATTGATCAGGTGCTTTTGCTGTCGAACAACGATTCAGCATTCTTCGGATGGGATGACTCAGAATTTCTACCCGAAACTTTCGAAAGGATAAGTGAGGTTTTGAAGGTCTTCGGCGGCGGGGTGGATATAGCAGTTGATGGAGGGGTTAGGCTGGATATTATTAGGGAGCTGGTAAAAGCCGGAGCTACCATCTTAGTGATGGGTAGAAGCATATTCTCTGGAGATATTCGAGAAAATGTCGCAAAAATCAGATCGCTTATAGAAGAGGAAAAACGTTAATCCGACTGCAATATTTCGATTATCTTTCTTTCAAGCTCTTCTTTGCCCACTCCGCTTATGAGCGGAACCCCATTTAATATCGGAATATCTTTTCTCTCCGGAAAACCTGCAGTAGTTATTATCAAATCGACCTTCCCTAAGGTTTTAACGTAGTAGTCTATCTCAGTGAACCGACACTGAATTACATTTGCCTGTATGTTGTGTTTCTGCAGTAGCTCCTTGAGCTTGCCGGCCGCGATAGTAGCAGTCGCTATAGCTGTCCCACATGCTACCAAAATGTTCTTCTTCCTAGTCATGAAGAATCTCCCAGATATAAAAAGTGGAGAGGGATTTAAGTCTTTAGATTTAGAACTTGTACAGTCTGCTGGCGAATTCCCTCAAAGCCTTGACACGGTCTATGAACAAGACCACTATTATTAGGATTATCAGTATGAGGTAGTTTACTCCCGGAGGCATCGAGAAAGCTCCGACGGCGACTGGTATGTAGGGCTGAAGCCATATGCATCCGATTTGTCCCTGCTCCGCGGTGATCGCTCCGATTTTTAAGGCGGTCTGAGTGAAGATCGGAGACCACCAGCTTCCGAGGTAGAGGAAGATCGCCATTATTATTGTTCCGGCGATCACTGTTTTGATGAAGTCTCCTCCGAAGAACGGCGTGGCGGCTACTACGAAGAATGGCGTAGCAGCGAGGTCGGCGTAGGGCAGCACTTTAACTCCCGGAAGTAAGACTGCGAGAGCAAGTGTTACAGGTATCAGAACCAATCCCGCCGCGACGGTCGTCGGGTGACCTATGGCTATGGCCGCATCCATGCCTATGTATAGCTCCCTCCTTCCAGCGAACTTCGCAGTGAAGTACTCGCTTATCGAGTCGGCTATGGCCGTTAAGCCTTCCATTAAGATTCCTATCATTCTCGGGAGCAGAAGCATTACGGCGGCTGAGGCCATTGCAGTCTTCGCTATGCCTATGGCATCGAAGCGGGCGAGAATCGCGATAACCGCTCCTATAACTAAACCTATGATTATCGGTTCTCCTAAAACGCCGAGCTTGCTCTTCACGGTTTCAGGATCGCTTTTCGGGAAGGGTATCTTATCAAGAATCGGCTTGATCACAGCTAGGTAAGGTACTGATGAGACCCAACCTCCACCCTGCGGTATGGAGTATCCCTTATATCCTGGGAAAACGTTCCACAAGGGCTTGACGGTCCAGTCAGCCACCTTCAGGCAGAATACCTCATAGGCCACAGCAGCGAGAATCGAGAATGCTAGATCATTGGTCCAAGTCATTATGGTTCCTCCGACGAAAGCCCAGTGCCAGAAATTCCAGATATCTATGTCGAAAGTTTTGGTCAGGTTAAGCGCTATCAGTATTAAGTTAACAATTATTCCTATCGGGATCATGAGTACTCCGACGAGAGTTCCATAGGCGATCGCCGCCATCACGGGCCATCCGACATCTACCGCCTCGAAATGTATGCCCGTTTGCTCGACCATGGCCTGAGCGGCCGGAACCATGCTATCGAAGAATAATCCCATGACTAGATTGAAGCCTATCCATCCAACTCCGATTATTATCGCGGCTCTAAAAGCTCTTCCGACCTTTGCCCTAAAGAGTACAGCAATTACGAAGAGGAAGATCGGCAGCCAGATAGATTGCCCCAAAGTATTCAACAGATTTCTGAATGCTTCTAGGGCAGAGATTATGTCGAAAGGCATTTTCTATCAAGTAGCAAGGAGCTCTTATCGGATTTAAATTTTTCTATAGCGCCATCCGCGATATGAAGCATCTTGCGATATCCATGATTAAAAGAATAATAGCATCGGATTCAACTCTTATCTGAGGGGAGCTTAATGAAGAAGTGCTTGAACTTTCCCGAAGATATATCCCTTTTAGATGTACGTGAGGTTTTTAGAGGAATTTCCGCGAGGTGAGAGAGCTATGGCGAATTTAGATCTTCTGAAAAAGCTAACGGAGATACCTGCGCCTTCTGGTCACGAGGATAAGATGATCTCCTTCATAAGAGATTACGTGGCGAAATACGTTGACACGGTTGAGATTGATAATATCGGAAACGTCATAGGTATGCTCAAGGGAACGAGCGAAAAAGCTCCTAGGGTAATGGTTTCAGCGCACATGGATGAAATAGGGCTTGTCATAAGGAGAATCGAAGAAGAAGGATTTCTGCGCTTTGAAAGACTGGGAGGAACCGAGCCTAAAGCCCTCTTCGCGAGAGAAGTCCAAATCTTAACTCGAGAAGGGATCGTTGAAGGAGTTGTTGGAATAAGAGCACATCATTTGGCAGCGTACCAAAAAGAACTCGAGCAAATTAAGGACATGTACATCGATGTAGGAGCCGGTAGTAGAGAGGAGGTTGAGAGGCTCGGGATAAGAGTAGGGGATCCGGTTGTCTTTAAGCCGAATATGCGAATTCTAAATGGGAAATATGTTACGAGTAAGGCGATGGATAATAGAGCGCCTCTGCTAGTGCTCTTGGAAACCTTAGAAATATTGTCTCGGAAAAGACCCAAGGCCACTATTTACTTCGTGGCAACCGTTCTCGAAGAATTCAATATCAGAGGAGCGCTCCCAGCCGCCTATAAGATATCGCCGGATTTCGCGATATGCTTGGATATCGCTGTGGCCACAGATACTCCAGATCTGAAGAATCTCGGAGCGGATGTTAGACTAGGAAGAGGAGCGGCTTTGCAGATGTTTTCATTCCATGGCAGGGGAACTCTCGGAGGACTTATTCCACCTCCGAAGCTAGTCGAGTTCATAGAGAAAGTAGCCGAAGAAAAGAACATTCCATATCAAAGATCTACATTCTTCGGAGGATTAACAGAAGCCTCCTTTCTCCCGGTGTTGAAGGAAGGCATACCCGCCATCGACATAGGAATTCCCTGTAGATACACTCATAGCCCCGCGGAAACGGTGGCTATCAGCGACTTAGACGCCGTCAGAAAACTTTTGGTAGAGTTTCTCAGCAGCATAGATGAAGAAACGAGGATAACCAGAGGAGAGTAAGTCTAAATGAATGTGGAGATAATCGCTGCTGAAGAATTTGAGTGCGAGAGCAATGTCGAAGCCCTTAAGCGATTGTCCAAAATCTTGGTCGAAAGAGGATACGCCGATCAGAAGCTTCCTGAAGCCGTGGTAGAGCGGGAAAAGGAGTTTCCAACGGGACTGGAGTTGAAGGGGAATGTGAATGTCGCGATCCCGCATGCCGACGCAAAATACGTTCATAAGCCTGCCATAGTCGTCGCCAAGCTATCCAAACCTGTTAAATTCCAGCACATGGTAGATAAGAAGGAAATCGAAGTAGAGGTCGTGCTACTACTTGCGCTGAATGACCCGCATAAACAGATTCAAACGCTTCAAAGACTAGCTTCGGCCTTTGAAAGTGAGGAAGCTACCCTGAGGCTTAAATCAGCGAGAAGCTCCAAGGAACTGGCTGAATTCTTGAAAGAAATGCTATAAGGCAGGTTAGAGGTATTGAATAGCTCGGGGGGCTGCCGCTTGGGGAAAGAACTCGTCGTAGTCTTCGAGACGGGAAAAACCCTCAAGGAAAGCAAGGAGATATGCAAGAATTTCTTCCTTTCGCAAGAGTACGAAGTTATGGGAGAAGCTCCCGAGCTACTCGTCCTGAAGGGAGGCGACTTCCTCTGGACGCTCTTAGGTACGTATAGATGGCATAAGATCGTCAAGACCGTTACCGTCAGCTTCGAGAGACGAGGCGATAAGCTTAACGTGAAGCTGAATTACGATGTATCGAGACTCGCAACTGTTTTTTCGTTGATGAAGTCCGCGAGATATGAAATTGAAGCTCTCCAGAAAAAGTTAGATGCAAAAATTATTGAGATAAGGGAAAAGAGGGGTATCATCAGGTAAGTGTCTGAGGTCTTTTAAAACGCTAGCCTCTCACAGATTTAACCACTTTCATGAATTCTTTGACCTTATTTTCATCAACGGGGTTTAACGTGACATTTCCGACTTTGAGGGAAGTTCCAACGATTACTCCATCTACATACTTCAAGTATTCGGCAACGTTATCTTTGTTCATTCCCGTGTTCGCTATCAAAGGCACGTCTGGAACCTCTTTCCTCATTTTCTTTAGCTCTTCTATGTCAGGGGGCATTCCCGGCATAGGTCCTGAAACACAGTATGCATCAGCCATTTTGAGCCATCTAAGGGTCTTCGCAATTATGCTGAGAGGTCTCGGGGAAAGCGATGATGCGAATTCAGGATTGATGTACATGAAGATCCTTATATCGTCTGCCCCTATGAATTTTCGATATCTCATCACTTCAGCGCCATCCGTATTAATTAAGCCTAAATCGCTCGCGTAGACGCCTGACATTAACGTTCGTATAAACTTCGATCCTATTACCTTCGCTACCGCCAAGGCCGCGCGAGCATCTCCCCAGAGAACATCTATTCCAACGGGGATGCTCACTTCCTCCATAACCCTTGAAGCAATGTAAGTCATAGAGGCAACCGTTTCCGGGCCGACCTTGAATAGATAGGGAATATCGCTCTCATTCGATATCAAGATGCCATCAACCCCTCCGCTCTCTAAAGCTCTCGCATCTTTTAACGCCGCCTCAACGAGATCTTCGACGCTATTGCTCGGATCATAATGAGGTGAGCCCGGAAGAGGTCGAAGGTGAACCATCGCGATTACTGGCTTTTCAACCTTGAAAATCTCATTTAAGAAATCAGGCATACGCCGTCACGTGATGCTAAATCATTAGAAGTGTTTAATAAAGTTTTTGAAGAAAGATTGCCGCTCGATTTATTCAAGCTCTCTAGGATCGGTTATCTTTCCCGTTATCGCTGACGCCGCGACCGTCGCGGGAGATGCAAGGTATATCTTCGCCTTCGGGCTACCCATTCTTCCTATGAAGTTTCTATTCGCGGCACTTATACATATCTCGTCGTCGGCTAGGACTCCTCGG
>CAZDPL010000035.1:0-10799 GCA_964507345.1 uncultured Nitrososphaeria archaeon | reverse complement strand
TATTCCAGCAGCCTTCCAAACCTCAAGTAAATATTCTCCAACCTTTCTAATCTTTTCCAAATCTCCGCCCATCTTATTATTTATCATTGCGTGCCAGTCGGCGAGAAGGAGCTTGAATCTGCACCCGGCCTCGAGCATGTCTTGAAGCTTGATTGGTCTAAGAATTCCGAAGGGTAGATGAGCGAGTCCGCTGGGTTCAAATCCATCATAGGCTACGGGATGCTCATTAACTTCGAGCAGCGACCTGAGATCCTCAACCGTGATGACCTCCTCCGTCGGAGGTCTTAGAATAAGCTCAAGCCTCCTCTCCAGATCCATAGTCCAAAAATTTGAACAGCCTAACCTATACTTAAAGAAAAAGACTCTTCCACCGCAACAGCTTTTCTCGAAATTTCATAGAGCTCTCCAAAGGGTCTTGACTTAAATTTGAAAAATCTCACGCATATGCTTCATAAAATAAACACGAATGGGTGACAAAGGCGGCAAAAAGCAGGTTCACAGCTTTTCATTTTCGTTTAATCATGGCCAAATCCTTGAAGCTGGAAATTCCTTCCAGAAGGCCGTTTTTCTCGAATTTTTCCAACTTTTTCATCGGGGTTGGCGAACTAGGCTGATGGGTTGTTAATGAAGATTAAAGTCAGGGAGTTGGAAAACTCGCTCAACAATTATCTTCAGTTTCTCATTCTTCGGATATCGCGTGGATGCCTGCTCGGAATTCTTTATAACCGAGCAGTGTATATTGCCTGATTCGGGGAATACAGAGAATTGAAGAACAGCTCGAAAAAATTAGAGTTTCCAGTTAGGAAGGTAATAAAGCGAGATGGACGGATCGTCGACTTCGATCCAACGAGGATACGGGAAGCTATCAGGAAGGCGATGGTTCACGTCAACAAGTACGATGAAGAAAACTTAAACAAGGTCGTAAATCACGTCCTAAAGGTCATAGCTGAAAAATATGGCGCTGAGCGGATACCGCACGTCGAGGAGATTCAAGACATCGTCGAACTCAGCCTCGTGAAATTCGACTTATACGAAGTCGCTAAAGCATACATAATCTACAGGAAAGAGCGAGAAAGAATCCGAGAGGAAAAGAAGAAGATACTCGAGAAAGATTACGTCGATGAAGTCGATAAAGCATTCAGCCTAAATGCGCTTCGACTAATGGCCGCCCGCTATCTAATGAAAGATGAGAAAGGAAAGCTTAGAGAATCTCCTAAGCAGATGTTCCAACGCGTTGCCGCATTAATAGTCATACCAGACATACTCCACGACCCCGAGGTATTTGACAGAGACTTCGCTCAGCCAGAACATCCACAAGAAGACTTCGATCCCGGGGAATATGCTGGAAAACTTGGATTAGGAAGAAAAGCCGATGGATCATATGAGATAACTTGGAATAAATGGCATCTTGAGCGGATGAAAGCTCTCTACGACGAGCTAAACCACGAGCGTGCTATGAAGGTATCTTGGAGCAGATTCCTCGAGATGCTGAAGGAAGGGAAGTTCGAGAAATACTATCAGAACTTCCTTCAATACTACGAGCTCATGGTGAAGAAAAAGTTCATGCCGAATAGCCCGACGCTCTTTAATGCGGGTGCTAGGCTCGGCCAGCTAAGCGCATGCTTCGTCCTCCAGATAGACGATAACCTCGAGTCGATAATGGAGGCAGCGAAAGACGCCGCTCTAATATTCAAGTCAGGTGGAGGAGTTGGAATAAACTACTCTAGACTCAGACCTGAAGGCGATCTAGTCTTCTCAACCTACGGCGTAGCGTCTGGCCCCGTTTCCTTCATGAGGATAATCGACACGGTGACGGACGTCGTTAAGCAGGGTGGAAAGCGTAGAGGAGCAAACATGGGAATACTTGAGATATGGCATCCAGACATCGAAACATTCATCCACGCAAAAGAAAAAGAAGGATTCCTAGAAAACTTCAACATATCAGTTCTAATCACGCCAGACTTCTGGAAATACTATCACGAGAAGAAGCCTTACCCGCTTAGAAATCCGAGAGATGGCTCCGTCTGGAAAACGGTGGATCCAGTCAGGTTGCTGAGAAGCATTGCGGAAGCAGCTTGGAGATCAGCCGAGCCAGGAGTGCTCTTCTTCGAGAACATAAATCGGAGAAACATTTTCATAGATAAACTCGGGCCAATAAGGTCTACGAATCCATGCGTAACCGGAGATGCTAGAATACCGACTGATTATGGATTAATCAAATTATCAGAGCTTTACGAACTCTATAGATCCAATAATCAGGTTAGAATACTGACGGACGATAGAGCACTGGATGAGGTGCTTATTCAGCAACATGAGGCTATTGCCCAAATGGTAATTAGGCTTTTACGCGTTCCTTCCGCATCTCTTAGAAGGCCATTGAAAGTTGTTAAGTCAGGAGTTAAAGACGTCTATGAGGTTGTAACGAGTCATGGATATAGACTTAAGGCAACGCCAGATCATAAGGTTCTAACAGATAGGGGCTGGATTAGGATAAGTGATCTGAGAAGAGGAGACAAGCTCTTCATACAACCATCTGGTTGCTTCGGAAAATACGGATCCGTAGAACTTGGAAGAATTCTAGGATGGCTTGTGGGAGATGGTCAAATAGATGAGGATGGTAGAGTAACCTTATGGTTCTACGGCAAGGATAAAGAGTTAGCGACGATGATTGCTGAAGACGTTAAGAAGATCCTTGGGCGAAGCGTCCGAATAAATGAAGCTAAAGATAGAGATGCCTGCTATATCGTCTCAAGGAGCCTTGGAAGACTTCTAAGAGAAACTCTCGGAATACGCGAAAGGCTTAGCGTTCCAGAGATAGTGTTTAAGGGAAGCAGGGAGATGCAGAGGGGCTTCCTTCAAGCATTATTCACCGCCGATGGGACAGTTCTCTTTAGTAAGGGCGGCTGCAGCATAAGGTTAACAAGCATATCCAAGAAGCTTTTAGAAGATGTTCAACTACTGCTACTCAACTTCGGCATAGTCTCTAAGATATACGAGAATAGGCGAAAAGCGCAAGTTCGCCTATTACCTGACGGGCGAGGAGGATACAAAAAGTATTGGTGCGAAGCTTATCATGAACTCTCAATCGATAAGGAGAATAGGGATAAATTCGCCGAGCAGATAGGATTCCTGGATGAAACTAGGCAAAGAAAGTTAGAGAAGTGGATTAAGTCGAAAAAGAGAAAGAGTAATCGTGAATGCTTCGTAACAACTGTTAAGAATATCAGGTATGCTGGGAAGGAGGAAGTTTATGACGTAGTTGAGCCGGTAACGAGAAGCTTCATAGCTAATGGAATCTGCGTGCACAATTGCGGTGAGCAGCCGCTATATCCATTCGAGTCATGTAACCTCGGGAGCATAAACGTCTACGCATTCGTGAAGCGTGGAGAAAACGGTGCATACTTCGATTGGGACGAGCTCGCCGAGGTTGTTAAGTTGGCGGTAAGATTCCTCGATAACGTAATCGACGTAAACAAGTATCCGCTCCCGCAAATCGAATACAAGACTAAGCGTAGCAGGAGAATAGGGTTAGGAGTAATGGGGCTTGCAGACGCGCTTTTCGCCTTACAGATACCCTACAACAGCGAGGAGGGATTCAAGTTCATGAGCAGGCTCGCGGAATTCATAGCCTACCACGCGTATCTCGCAAGCGCCGAGCTTTCCAAAGAGCGAGGCCCATTCCCCCTCTACTGGGAATCCGATTACCCGAAAGGAGAGCTGCCAATAGAGGGATTCTATCATCCCGAATGGTGGACCCTGAATTGGAACAAGGTTATTGAAGAGATAAAGAAGCATGGATTAAGGAACGCTTACGTCACGACCGTCGCTCCCACGGGAAGCATCTCCATGCTCGTAGACGTGTCGTCTGGCCTCGAGCCTCAATTCGCCCTAGTCTACGAAAAGAGGGTAACCGTTGGAACGTTTTACTATATAGATGTCGAGTTCGAAAGACAGTTAAAGGAGCGTGGTTTGCTTAACGACGCGATTCTGAAGAAGGTCGCCGAGAACGGTGGATCTGTTCAGGGATTAGAGGAGATACCAGAAGATATGAGAAAGGTGTTCCTAGTAGCTTACGACATACCTTGGTGGGATCACATTAGAGCGCAATACGAGTTCCAGAAGTGGGTCGACGCATCCGTGAGCAAGACGATAAATATGCCAGCATGGGTCTCAGTCGAAGACGTTCTCAAAGCATATCTCTTCGCATACAAGCTTGGGCTAAAGGGGCTAACCGTTTACAGAGATACCTCGCGCTCTGCTCAAGTCTTAGTAACGCCATCTCAAAGACTGACACGATACGTTTACCTAACTCCAAACAAGACCCTCGACCTAATGAAGAGCCTTGGAATAGAGCCTCCGAAAATCGAGGCAGGAGAGACCAACAATTCAGAGAGGAAAAAGCGAGTACTCCAAATGATATATGCTGGAGAAGAAACTGGAACAACATCAGTAGTTGAATCAGATAAAGAAAAACTCCCAAAGCATCCAACAATGAAGGTTGAGCAATGTCCAGTATGCAAGGGAACAAACCTATTCTATCAAGAAGGATGTGTTAAATGCCTAGACTGCGGCTGGTCGAGCTGCATAATAGCTTAACAACTCCCACACTCTTCCCACTTTCGACCATATTACCCTTAAGACTGAATAGATATTAGGTCGCTTAACAAACCATCCGCGGGACAATGTCTCAGCAAGTGTACAAGGCTGATCAGATTAAGCAAAGCGTCCTCCAGAAGCTTAGAAAGCTTGGAGAGCGCGTAGTATCAGACCTTGAAAGAGGTAGATTTCCATATCTAGAGCTGCCTGCGAGAACTACATCCAACATCGTTTACGATGAGAAGCTGAGGCAATACGTCTTGGGAACCAAGAAGATAGAGAGGACGACAAAGAACATCAGACACCTCAGGCCATTCGCTCAGTTACTCTGGATCGCAACCTTCGCGAAAAAGCTCCTCGAAAATAGCAAAACATCCACTCTCAGAGATACCTACTATGTCGCGATAGGCGAGGGAATAGACTTCGAAGACCAAGATGAGAGCGATGAAATGATCATGCAGCTCGAATCCATCCTCGATTCTCCCAGAGAAGACTTCAACATATTCCCAGAAGAGCGAGCATCAATCTACGGCGACCTCGTAATCGAATACACAGTCCCCGGATTCAGGGGCAAGAGAGTAGACCTATCAGCACACCCCGACGGATTCGCGATAGGGCCAGCATTAACCACCGCGGAGTTCGTCAAATGCAACGCGGAGATAGTCTTCGTAATCGAGAAGGGCGCGGTCTTCAGCAGATTCGTCGAAGAAGGAGCTGACAAAAAATACAAAGCAATCCTGATACACACAGCAGGTCAATCACCGAGAAACTGCAGGAAGCTCATCAGAAGACTACACGACGAACTAAACCTCCCAATATACGTATTCACGGACGCCGACCCATACGGAGTCCACATCGCAAGCGTGCTCATACATGGATCAGCGCTAAGCGCCCACATAAAGGAGATAAACGTCCCAGACGCCATCTGGGCGGGCGTTTGGCCAAGCGACATACGGAGATACAAGCTTCCCTCAATGAAGCTTACAGACAGAGACATTAAGAGAATACAAGAACTAGAGGTTGACCCGAGATATCAGACCGATCCATGGAAGAGAGAGCTTAAAGAATTCTGGAAGATCAAAAGAAAAGCCGAACTCGAAGCATTCAGCAGATACGGCCTAGACTTCATAGTCAAAGAATTCCTACCAGAAAGACTTGCAGAACTTCAAAAACGTTGAGAATAGAGCCTTTTCACCAAATTATTTCCAAAAAAGAAAGAATCTTTGCGGAAAAATAACTTTATATTTACATGCTATCGCTTTTTTAGAGCGAGAAATATGCCTCACAACAGCGCGCATGCTAGTGAACTATTACTCCAAGTTAAAGGTTTGTGGAAGACTTTTGGACAAACGATAGCATTGAGGGATGTCAACTTTGAGCTTAGACGCGGTGAAGTACGTGGACTCGTGGGACCCAACGGTGCGGGAAAATCTGTTTTCTCAAAAATTCTTGCTGGAATTTTAAAACCAGATAGGGGGACGATCATTTGGAAAGGTAGGGAAGTGCGTTTTAGAAATGTTCAGGAGGCTAGAAAAGCGGGTATAAGCATAGTAGAGCAGGAAGAGACTCTCATACCCGATCTTGATGCTGCAGATAACCTCTTCTTGGGGCTTTATGGTGTTAGGATAATTAATCGTGAGAAGCTTATGGAGGAGGCTAGACGATTTATCTACGAGAAATTTGGAATAGAAATAGACCCATCAGTCCCTGTTAGAGAGCTTGACCCAATTGAGCGAAAATTGATCGAGATTTCAAGGGCACTCATCGTTAGATCGGATCTAATAATATTTGATGAATCTACAGCTCACCTTTCAGAAGCCGAGAAAGCTAGACTTTATCAGATTATTGAGGAGCTTTCGAAGCAGGGAATAAGCATCATATTCATTTCACATACTCTCGCAGAAGTCTTGAGGGTATCTCACACGATAACGGTATTTAGAGACGGTGTAAACGTGGGAACTCTCAAAGTCGAGGAAGCAACAATTCCGAAACTAGAAGAGATGATGTTTGGAGGAGTTCGAAAATACGTTGCAGCCAAATTAGCCGCTACTCCTTCCGGGAAAACACCACTACTTTCCGTTAGGAACTTGGTGGGGATAAGAGTAAATGGCGTATCTTTCGACCTCTATGAAGGAGAAATTGTTGGAATAACTGGGCTTAGAAATCAAGGGCAGAGAGAGCTCTTACTAACGATATACGGCTTTCTACCGATGAAGAGCGGGGAAATATTAATTGAAGGACGTAAAGTTTCGATAAAATCTCCTAAGGACGCCCTCAAGAACGGCATTATATACATTACAGATAAAAGAGAAGAGGAAGGATTATTCCCACTCCTACCCGTTACACGGAACTTGAGTTTAGCAATTCTCGATAACCTAACTTCTTACAAGTACTTCGTAAAGGTCAGGGAGGAGAAAAACTTAGCAAAAGAGTTAGTTAGAAGATTTAGAATAAAGATCGGCTCACTTGATCAAGCGGTCATAAATCTGAGTGGAGGAAATAAGCAGAAAGTAATCTTTGCGAGAATGTTCGCAACTAAGCCTAAGATAGCATTACTCTCTTATCCAACTATCGGAATAGACCTTAGTGTAAGAAATGAGATCTATCGATTCCTTGACGAGTTAAAATCGCAGGGATTAGGAATATTGATTTACACAGATGACTATGAAGAACTCCTCCAGCTCTGCGATCGGGTAATGCTAATGCATGAAGGAGTTATAAAGGCAACTTATCAGACTAAAGAGCTCGATTTGAATAAATTATATCAAATTGTCCGTGCGTAGGGTGATAGCATGAAGAGGCTTAGGCTGAGCCGAACTATGATTGTTTGGCTCGTTGATTTAGCCTTCATATTAATAGCTATGCCGCTCATTCCTCATTTCACGACTTCCGCTAATTTCGCGAACATTCTGGTACGTCTGCTCATAATATACCTAGTAGCTCTTGCTCAAAGCTTCGCCATAGTCGTTGGGGGAGCAGACTTATCCGTAGGCTCTAATATGAGCTTAGCGACCGCTATTGGATCGTACCTGCTTATTATAGATCCTATAATGGGGTTCTTAGTTATATTAGCAAGTGGGGCGATTTTAGGAGCTTTTAACGGCTTCGGAGCTGTAAAAGTCGGGCTCCATCCTTTCATAGTAACTCTCTGCTCCTTCCTCATAGCTCAAGGACTGGCTCTGACCCTACGGCCTAGACCGGGTGGCCGTGTACCGGAAATTCTATTCGATAGCCTCTATTCCACTTATTACGGTATACCGGTGCTTTCGATAATTTTACTGATTCTTGTCCTTCTAGCTATGAGCTTCTTGATAGAGCGGACGAGGCTTGGTCGAAGCTTGCTTGCGGTCGGTGGAAATGAAAAAGCTGCACGCGATTTTGGTATAAACGTGGAATTAGTTAAATTCCTAGCATACGTCATTGCTGGTGCGCTGGCAGCAGTTGCGGGCTTCTTCTTAGGAGTAAGAATAGGCTGTGGTCATCCATACGTCGGAGAACCTTTCTTGCTATATTCTTTCGGAGCGGCGGTGGCTGGAGGAACTTTCCTAACTGGTGGAACTACTTCGCCGATCGGAACGCTTGGAGGCGCTCTTCTTTTCGCCCTCATAGACAATATCCTGTGGCTGAGTAAACTTTCCACATATCATTCTCTAATAGTTCAGGGAATAGCTTTGGTCGTGGTTGTCGGCGTATCTGAGGCAGTGCTTAGGAGGTGATGAATTTGAGAAAGAACATTACACTTTCAAAATATCTTCCAGAAGTTCTCCCATCCTTGCTGAAGAATAGGACTACTGCGGTTTATCTGAGTGTTGTAGCATTCATCTTGCTAAGCGGTGCAGTAGTGCCAACCGTCTTCATGCCGTCTAACGTGATCGGCGTACTTAGGCAGGCTGGAATTCTCGGCGTAGTAGCTCTTGGTCAATTCGTAGTAATAATGGGCGGAGCGTGGCGAAGAGATGTCGGAATAGATCTATCCGTTGGATCGACATTATTCATGATCACAATAGCTTTCGGACATATCGTTAAATGGGTTCACTCCGATATACTAACAATCCTCATCTGCTTACTTATTGGAGCAGCGGTAGGCCTTATTAATGGCTTGATAATTACTAAAGGAAACGTTAGCCCATTTATAGCCACTCTTGCAGTCTCCCTAGCAGAACAAGGAATAACCTGGACGCTCAGCATAACTCCCGTCGAGATTCCAGAATACTTACTCTACCTAGGGTCTGGAAGAATAGGGCTTTTACCCATAGCTTTCCTCTTCTTCCTAGTGCTCTTCGCAATCTTCTGGGTAATAATGAAATACACTACTTACGGTATAAGGATATATGCTAAGAGCAGTAATCCACAGGGTGCCCGCCTTCTCGGCGTAAACCTTGCCCTCTACACAGCTTCAACATACGTTATTTCAGGAGTGATGGCGGCGCTCGGAGGATTGCTCTACCTCGGATTCCTAGTCCATCCAGCCATGAGATTTATTGATATCTTCACCTTTGACTCAATAGCGGCAGTACTCTTGGGAGGAACGGAATTCGTTGGAGGAATAGGCTCTGTTCTAGGAGTTCTGCCAGGCGTCGTCTTCATGAGGTTCATTTACTACTTTGTACTCTTCTTCAGAGTTCCAGAAGCCACGAGAAGAATAATGCAAGGTCTCATAATATTCGCAGTAGCCGCCGTCTTCGTTTTACAATCAAGGAGAATGCGAGCGAGCTGACAACTTTAACATTTTTTAATTTTTAGACTCTTGAAGCTTGGTTTTCCTTTTTGTCGAGTAATATTCCTAAAAATGTTTAAATAAGGCTTAGGATAACTATTAATTTGATGTCTGAAGATATTGTTTCAGACATTTTGCGAAGAAGAATTTCTAGAAGATCTGCGTTATCAACATCTGGTAAAGTTGCCTTAGGTGTTATCATTGCTGGAATTGTGGGAGCTGCGGGAGGATATTACGCTGGAGCTGGAACTGCTCGGGAGATTACGAAGAAGGTTACTGAGAGAATTACTGAAACGATAACAAAGACTGTTGGAAGCGCTCCAAGCGTTATAACCGAGGCGGTCACCAAAACTGTAACAGTGACTGCAGGTGCCACGCCAACAGGGTTCCAGCCGATTCCTCCCGAGGAGCTGGATCCATATACCGATTACCTAATTCCGCCACCTGGTTCCGCCGCGCTCCCAGGAGGTCCACTCGGAGATACTCCTCTACCAGCGTTCACTCGATTAGATGAGTATCGAAAAGAACCTCCATATAAGATAGTTTTAGCGAGCCACGGAGGAGGAATTAGCTGGACTGAGCTAATGAAGAAGGCGTACACATTGAGAGCTAAGATGTATGAAGATCTAGGACTCATCGAGGAGTTCATTTACAGAGAGCCATTCTTCGATGTAGAGAAGCAGGTTAGCCAGCTCGAGGAAATCTACGCCATGGAGCCTGATGCAGTCGTAATTTCTCCAACGAATCCCGAGGCCATTATACCGCACGTCGACAAATTCTTCGACGCCGGAATACCAACGGTAATAGTGAACAGCGAATATGTCGGAAAGAAATTCAGCGCATTCAGAATGCAAGACAATAGGCTATTCGGAAAGCTGCAAGCACTATGGCTTGTAAAGCAGCTAAAAGGCAAAGGTAAAATCATTGTACTAAGAGGAGCTCCTGGTGAGGGTCCGGACATTTACCGATGGGAGCTTGGAGCGAAGCCTATAATTGACGCATATCCGGATATGGAGGTTCTAGGAGTCGCTCCTACGGGTTGGTCATACGACGGAGGAAAGAAAGCTACTGAAGCATTCCTAGCCGCTCATCCACAGATAGATGGAGTGATCTCGATCGGAGGAGAGCCAACTGCCGGTGCGGTCGACGCTTTCATCGAAGCAGGTAGGGAACTCGTTCCAATGACCGGAGAGGATAGTAACGCGCTAGTGAAGAGGTGGCTGAAGTATAGAGGAAAGACCGAATACGGATACTTTGATAGCGTCTTCCCGGTGATGCCAGTCTGGTGGGGTGCCATGGGAATCGATGCCGCGATCGCTTTGCTTCAAGGAATACCAGTAAAGAGGACGATACTCTTCGCGCCGCCGTTCATACCGAACGAGAAGATACCATACTACGTCGAGAAATATCACTTCGATAAGTTCCCCGACGACTTCTGGTGGAACGCGTTCTGGTACATACCATACGACGAGCTAGCTAAGATGTT
>CAZDPL010000034.1:2834-11258 GCA_964507345.1 uncultured Nitrososphaeria archaeon | reverse complement strand
GCGAGCGAGTCGATTCCATAGCTCTTCGTAACTGGTGGAAGCTCACCAGTTTTTACGAATCGCTCCATCCTCGCCGCGTCCAGATACATGCTTATCCCGTGGAAGCTGAGATATACTTTCTTGGATTTTCTGCTTTCAGCTCTGCGCCTGATCTCCTTCAAGTCTTCGTCCGTGAATTGATAGATGTTGTGCTCGCCGAATCCAAATAGCCTGCTATATGATATTTCTTCATCATCGTATGGCGGATCCTCCTTAGAGTAATCGGTTACCGGGATTATCTTCAAGTCTTTTAATCCCTTGATTACCTGTTCGTCAACTCTCCATCCGAATCTCGGTTCGAGAGCTATGCGCACGTTTCCCAGCTCCACTTTCTCGAAGAGCTTTTCTAAGTTGTGTATTGTTGCTTCTGATAGCCTTATGCTTTGGGGGAGTTCGAGGACTAAGATCCGCGACTTTAGAATCTTGCAGATGTCGAGGCATTTGTTTAGATATTCTATTGCTTTCTCGGTGGGGTTCAGCTTCTCTGAATGAGTTATCACGCGGCTGGCTTTTACCGAAAACTCGAAGTCTTCTGGGACGCGTCGTCTCCATGATTTGACGAGTTCGATGCTGGGAATCCTGTAGAAAGTTGAATTGACTTCAACGAATCTAAATGCCCTGGAATAGATTTCAAGCGAATCCACTCCTGGGATGATGAAGTATTGCCAGCCTCCGCAGCCGATTAAAAGTTCGGGCACACTCTAAGAATATCTGGGAAATATTTGTGTTAAGCTTTTTCGGCGGCTCTTGAGAGTTTATTTAAAATCCGCTGCATGCATTCGTTTTGGAGAGAGGTTGGCGGAGATAAGGCTCGGTACGAGTGGCTGGAGCTATGGCGATTGGGAGGGAGTTTTTTACAAGCCTGGGGAGAGCAAGTTCCAGAAGTATTCCAAGGTCTTCGATACAGTTGAGATCGATTCAACCTTCTATTCGTATCCGAGTCCAGAAGTTGTTGAGGGGCTGGTTAAGGCGGCTCCAGAAGGATTCGTTTTTGCGGCGAAGATTCCATCTCTGATAACGCATAACAAGAAGCTCGATGTCGATAAAGCCGTTGAAAAAGATTTGAAAAGATTCCTAGACTTAATGGAGCCTTTAAGGAAGGCTGGAAAGCTCGGTCCATTGCTGATTCAGCTTCCTCCGAAATTCGTTTATCAAGATGAGTTTGATTCGTTTAAGCGATTTCTCGAGGTATTGCCGTCAGACTTCATGTTCGCTGTTGAGTTTAGAGACGAGTCTTGGCTTAGGGATGATGTGTTCAAGGAGCTTGAGAGACATGAGGTAGCATATACGATCGTTGATGAGCCGCTTCTCCCCCCAGATCTCCATGTTACTGCGGACTTCGCCTATATCCGATGGCATGGGAGGGGGAGGAATCCGTGGTATTATTACCATTATCGGAGGGAAGAGCTTGAGGAATGGAAGCCTAGGATCGAGGAATTGAAAACGAAGGTGAAGACCATTTACGGCTACTTCAATAATCACTTCCACGGTTACGCGGTCCATAACTGTCTCCAAGTTCTCGAAATCTTGGGAATAATAACTCCCAGACAGAGGAAGGTGCTTGAGGAGGTTGAGAAAGCATTTGAGCAACCTCAGAAAGTTTCCTTAACCCTCTCCGAGCTTCTTCCTCCAGAAAAGCTTCCTGAGGAAGTTGATCAGCTTCTGAGGCTTCTGACGGATGAGAGGAGATTTAAGCGGGCGATGGCGATCGATTCTGATCTGATAAAGATCGAGGAGAAGACGGATCAATACGTTCACGCGAAGGTTAAAGACTACACCGTAATCATCGACTTAGAGAAGAAGCTAATCATACATGATTGCGCGGATTGGTCTAGGGTCGGGCTCAGGTTGAACTTCTGCAAACACGTCGCCGCCCTCATGCTTCATCTAGACAAGGAGTATGCAAAGAAAATTCTCAAAGACATACTCATGAACAGGGTTCAGTGGACTTTCAGAGAGGCTTGAAGCTATTCTTCCAAGTCCTCTCCTATTCTAAGCGCTTGCTCGGTTATTGAGATCACCCTAGATGCGATGACCCATGCTTCCAAGGCTTCTGGCCAAATGCTGATTACCTCATCCGCGTTTTGTAGGGTTTCATCATGGAAGTCTCCTCGCGGGAAGCCCCCTACCATTACCAAGGGTTTTCTCTTCGAGACTAGGAACTCGCCGAACCTGCTCCAATTCATGAGCTTACCTTTTTCTGACAACAGTATTCGTATATCCGGGTTCACCTCTTTGATTAACTCCGTTAAGCTTTTCTCCTCAAGTTTAAGCAACGTCTTTCCATCCGCTTCGACTACGGGCTCCTTGTATAATTTCTCGATCAAGCCTTTGAAACGCTCATAGACTCTGGGCAATCTAGTTTCAGGATTTATCCAGATTACGTGGCCGCTTCGAGTCTGAACATATACTTCGAGCAAGCCCCGCTTATTCAGCGGCGAGCCCAAAGCTTCCAAGAGTATGAAGTGGGTTATGTCCGGCCTCCCTCTTTGCTCAGCTTCCTTAAGCTTTCTCATGGCCGCGTGGTGATAAGATCTATCCAGCAAGACTTCTTCAGGCTTCTTCCCCCTTCTCGCAGCATAGGCTCTCACGGCAGGATGATCTCGAATACTCTTCGGGACGAGCTCTATCGCGGCTTCAACCACGACTAGCACCAGCTTCTCCAACTCTCATCGGAGCAGAGAAGACGAGATACTGTTTAAGGATCACTTTGCCGCGGATAATCTGGGGAAATTGACGGACATTAAGAGAATAGCGCTCGACCGCGTGGAGAGGTTAATGGAGTTTGCTAGAAGACATGCTAGAGAGCGGCCGGAGCTCGCTAGAGAGGCTGGGAAACTTGTCCTCAGGATCTGCAGGAAGGCTAGGATAAGGCTTCCACTCCGCTATCGGAGGCTGATCTGCAGGAAATGCGGGACGCCGTTCTATATCCCAGGCTCCTTCACGGTTAGGGTGAGGGATAGGCGGAGCACCCACGTCGTTATACGATGCAATACATGCGGCTATATCAAGCGGATACCAGCCGTTAGGGAGAAGCGTAAAGTTTCGAGAGAAGCCTCTTGGTCGGAGAATGCTAAAAAGTAAGTTTTTCAGTTTAAAAGGAGCAGATGGTGTCGCCCGTGCAGCTCGCGGAACCCATGAAACTCATCGAAAAAGTCGCGGCATATCTTAAGGAGAACAAGGTTATCGAGCCGCCTCCATGGGCGATGTTCGTGAAAACGGGCGTCCACAAGGAAAGACCTCCGCAGAATCCAGATTGGTGGTATATTCGAGCAGCCGCGATAATGAGGAAACTGTATCTGAAGGGGCCGCTCGGAGTATCGAGGCTTAGAACCATGTATGGTGGTAGACATAGGAGAGGTCATAGGCCGCCGAAGTTCGCGAAGGGAAGCGGAGCGATAATTAGGAAGATTCTACAGCAGCTTGAGGCGGCTGGACTTGCTGAGAAAGCCGATAGGAAGGGGAGAGTTCTTACGAAGAAGGGAAGAGAGCTTCTAGAGGAAGCTGCTAAGGTTGTTCTTAAAGCGGAAGCCACTCAGCAGGCTTAGCTTCATTCTTCCCTTGAATATGGTATCCCAAGCGAGGCTGGCACGCCTATCCTCTTCCTGACATTCTCAAATGATATCAGGATCAAGGTTATGATCGTTATCAGGTAGGGTAGCATCGCGAGGAAGTATGGGCTCTGTGCCTCGAAGCCCATGAGCTGAAGCCTGTATTGAATAGTCTCCACTCCGCCGAAGAGGTATGCTCCGAGAATTGCTCTAAGCGGATTCCAAGTCGATAGAATCACCAAGGCTAAAGCTATGAATCCCTTCCCAGCGGTAAGGCCTTCATGCCAGAATGGTTGGAATCCTAGGAAGAGGTATGCTCCCGCAAGCCCCGCGAATCCTCCGCTTATCATCGTCGCCAAATATCTTACTAAGAACACGTTCACTCCCAAGCTATCAGCGGTTGCAGGATCTTCTCCCACTGATCTCAAGCTCAATCCCAGCTTAGTTTTGAATAGGATGAACCACATCAATGGAGCCGCGATATAGGATACGTATACGAGGATGTTTTGCGAAAAGAAGCTTTTTCCGATTAAGGGTATCTGGGAGAGGATTGGTATCGGGATTTCGGGGAGCTTCGGCGCCTGCTGGATCATGAGCACGTCTTCTGGTAGCGATGGATTTAGAGCGAGTAGGATTGCTTTCCGTATATCTGGAGAGGCTATGAACCCGCTTAACCCTAATCCCAGCATCGTTAATGCCAGCCCCGTAACTACTTGGTTTAACCTCATGTGAACGGCCATGACTGCGAGGATTAGGCTCATCAATATTCCAGAGATTATTGCCACGATTATCGCTACAAGGTGACCGTATGCGAGCGTGAAGATGAAGGATAAGGCTGCACCCATTATCATCATTCCCTCAAGTCCTAGGTTTAATATTCCTGATCGTTCAGCGTAAATCTCTCCAAGCGAGGCGAGGAGATAGACCGTGCCCATCTGGACGGTTATATGCAGCACGGATTCCAGCCACTCGATCACTTCTCCTCCACCCCCCTCTTCTCAAAAACTACCCTATACCGCTTGAGAAACTCGCCAATCAAAATGAATAGGAAAATTACCGCTTGAATCATCTGCGTGGCAGCTCTCGGGATATTCATAGATGCCTGCAACGCCTCTCCAGCGGTCAATAATCCTCCGAAAAAGATGCTCGCAGCAACTATCAGCCATGGATTTAATCCCGCTAAAGCTGCGACGATTATAGCTGTATATCCGTATCCAGGAGATGCTCCAGGTCTGAGTCTACCGATTATTCCGCTGACGATCGATAAGCCTCCTATTCCAGCTAAGCCTCCCGCTAGGAACGATCCGAGCATTATCACCCTTGAGACGTTTATTCCCGCATATCTCGCCACGTTTACGTTCTGTCCAACGACTTTTATCTCGAATCCGAGCTTCGTATAGTTCAGGAGGTAGAAAACTATCGCGGCGGCAGCTATCGCGATTGCGAGACCCGTGTAAGCTGGGTTATCGAAGATGAAGATGAGCTTAGCATAGCTGGGGAACTCGATTGAAAGCGGGAAGCCGTAGCCCTTAGGATCTCTCCACGGCCCATGGACGAGATAGTCTACGAGCAGGATCGCGACATAGTTCAGCATGAGTGTCGTCAGGATCTCGTTCACGTTCATCTTAGCTTTCAAGATTCCCGTTACGAGGCACCACGCTCCTCCGAAGATAAATGATAGAATGAACATCAAGGGGAGGAGCGAGTATTCGTGAAAGAAACCGTAATAGGCGTGGAGCAGAACTATCGCCGTTGAAGCAATCATCCCCACGTAGATTTGACCCTCAGCCCCGATGTTCCAGAAATTCATTCTAAAAGCTATTCCGAGGCCGAGGGCGCTGAGGCAGATCGGTATCGACTGCTTAATGCTTTCGAGAAGCAGTCTAGGAACTATGAAGGATTCTCCTATGATCGTGAACGCCTCGACGGGGTTTATCCCCATTAGCAACAGGATTATGGCTACCACGAGGAGGGCGAGCATAAAGGCTAGGAGAGTCATCGATGCAGAGATGAGCCTAGAGTAAGTAAGCCTCCGCTCAACCCGTATCGTTCCGAATCTAGTTCTAATCTTAATCGGCATAAACGTCACCGAGCCTGTGGAACAGCCTTCGACATGAGTAAACCAATCTTCTCCACATTTGCTTCCTCTCGCGACAGAAGCCCAGTTATCCTCCCTTCAAGCATTACGGCTATTCTATCACTCAACATCATTATCTCATCCAAATCCTCTGAGATGAAGAGTATTCCAGATCCGAGGCGCTTATACTTAAGTAGGGTTTGATGAACGAAGTTGGCGGCGCCGACGTCGAGCCCCTTAGTTGGATAAGCAGCTATGATAAGCTTTGGAACGCTTCCTCCTATGAGACCCGAAAGCTCCCTCGCTAGAACGAGCCTCTGAATATTTCCTCCCGAAAGTGATCTGGCTTTAGCGAAAATGCTCGGCGTAACTATTCCAAATTCCTTAACGAGCTTCTCGGCTTCCTCAAACATCTTTCGCCAATTAAGTGAGAGCTTACTCGAGTATGGAGGATACCTATATGCTTTCAGGAAGAGGTTGTCTACGATCCGCATTTCTGGCAGTATTCCCCACTTAACGCTCTCGGGAGGTATGTAGGCTACTCCAAGCTCGATTATCTCCTTCGTGCTCTTATTAGTGACATCCACTCCATCGATGATTACTTTTCCATTAGTCGCTTTTCTCAATCCCACCATAACCTCCGCGAGCTCGATCTGCCCGTTTCCGCTTACACCTGCGATACCCAAAATCTCTCCGCTTCTAATCGTTAGATTCACTTTCTGGAGAGCTGGAACGCCTTTGTCGCTTAATGCTTCTAAATCTATCACTTTCGCGACTTCTCTTCCGCGGGGAGCTTCGCTTCTCTCGGGATTGAATATTACTGATCTCCCTATCATATAGTTCGCGAGCTCGATTGGATTTGTTTCGCTCGTATTTTTCGTTACTACTACTTTTCCCTTCCGCATCACCGTTACTCTATCGCTTACCTCCATTACCTCGTTAAGCTTATGGGTGATGAATATTATGCCCTTGCCCTCGGACGCCATTCTCCTCAAAGCCTTGAAGAGCATTCGGGTTTCATGCGGGGTTAGAACCGAGGTTGGTTCGTCTAGGATTAGTATGTCGGCGCCTCTGTAGAGTATCTTTAGGAGTTCGACCTGCTGCTTCTCTCCAGCTGATAGTTGCCAGACCTTCGCATTCGGATCTATTCGCCAACCATATGACTCCGCCAGCTGGATTATCTCCTTTTCATGCTTCGCGAAGTCTATCTTGAATTCGAGATTTTTGGCTCCGAGAATTATGTTTTCGAGCACTGTATGGCTTTCAATTAATCTGAAGTTCTGGTGAACCATTCCTATTCCGAGTTCGATTGCGTCCCGCGGAGACCTCAATTCGACTCGTTTTCCCTTTACGTAAATCTCTCCTTCATCGGGTTTGTAAAGCCCATAGAGTATGTTCATTAGGGTTGTCTTGCCAGCGCCATTTTCTCCTAAGAGTGCGTGAACCTCTCCAGGTTTCAGAGTGAAGTCTACGTGATCGTTCGCGAGGACGCCTGGAAACCTTTTGACAATTCCCTTCAGAACTACTAGATTAGTCAAAGCGCTGCACCTTAATCTGAGCTGAGGAAGTTTATGACAAAAATGGTGAAGAAGAGTTGAGTAAAAAGCATTTTGGATTAGATGCCTTTACTTGGGCAGAGGTTCCTCGATGTATTCTACGTGCCAATCCATGTTCCAGAGCATATCGTGGTCGGCGCGCTCTCCTGCCTTTATCCTAACCTCGCCGTCTTG
The DNA here is from genome assembly GCA_964507345.1 of uncultured Nitrososphaeria archaeon. Taxonomy (GTDB): domain Archaea; phylum Thermoproteota; class Nitrososphaeria_A; order Caldarchaeales; family Wolframiiraptoraceae; genus Wolframiiraptor. Next base: position 3,861 of record CAZDPL010000034.1, on the reverse strand, counting down.
ATCTCTTATCGGCTCGCCTAGGTTTCCTTCAACGCTGAAGGGTTCGAAGAGGAGCTCCTTCATCTCTTCATAGCGCCTCTTAATCTCCAGCTGCCATTCCTCGGGAATTACAGGATTCAATGGAGCAAGATACACCACTCCCTCAGGCTGGCCAGCAGTACTCTTCTCGACAGGCTTTCTCCACCTATATGGTATATAGTCTCCGATTCTCGCCCAGATATCGACGGAGATCCAGCTATTCGTTGCAACCATTCTATAGAAATCAAGGTAAATCGGCCCCCAGTTCGCTATTTGGCCAGTGAGGTGCGCGGTTGGACCATATTTCTGCATGTCGCTGTAGTGGCTGAAGCTCCAGACCTTCTTCCCCTTCTTCTGATATTCTTCAGCGACTTGGAGAACCGTCGGAGTGTCTTCGGTGAAAGCTAGGACGTCACAGTTCTTCTCCTCAATTAAGGCTATCGCAGCGGATCGAGCTTTATCTGGAGCGACCCAGCTGAAGATCCACTCGACGTGAGCTTTAATGTTCTTTCCAGTCCTCTTCTTGTAAGCATAGTTCGCTCCTAAAACGAATGCGTTTATGTGTCGAACAACTTCTGGAATCGGGTAAGCACCAACATATCCAACCACGCCGGTCTGAGTAACTGCTCCAGCAGCTAAACCATTCAGGAAGTATAGCTGATAGAATTCAGCGAATGCGGCGCTCATGTTTTGAGGAGCATTGCCCGCTGCTCCGCTCCTATATCCGCTGATGTGAACGAAGTACTTGTCTGGATACTTCTCCGCGTATTCGGCCGTGGCATCCATGTATCCAAAGCTCGTCGTTATGATCAGGTCTGCTCCCTTAGCCAGCAGGTTTTCTATTGCGCTTCCAACCTCTGCTTCTGGAACTTTCTCGATGTAGAAGCTCTCGACGCCTGCTCCGAAGTGCTCATCCGCCCACCTTCTACCTCGATCATGACCATAGCTCCAGCCATAGTCTCCGACGGGGCCCACGTAGACGTAGCCTACCTTCAGCTTCTTACCCGCC
>CAZDPL010000034.1:0-2734 GCA_964507345.1 uncultured Nitrososphaeria archaeon | reverse complement strand
AGATATCCAGCTATCGCTCCTATTGCTCCAGCAGCTACTACTCCTCCGATCGCGGCAGATCTCGCTACGCCGAGAAACTCTCTTCTAGAAATCTTCCTGGAACCCATGACGGATGAAAGCTGTTTACAAGATTATTTAAAATATGCTGAACACGAATCCATTTATTTTACATAATTGCGTAAGAGAGAAGACGGCCTAAACGGCTGAGAGCCTCGCTAGGCCAGAGCTTTCAATACGTAGCCGTTGAAAAACCTCGATACCGAGCAGGATCGAGAGGACTCTGGGTAGCAGGTTATAAATTAGCGTCAATCACTTACATCTCTGGGGCTTTGAGATGTCGATCGATGAGGATGAGCTTGAGAGATTAAAAGCTAAGAAAATGGCTGAGATTCAGGAAAAGCTTGCTGAAGAGGAGGAGAGGCTCCGAAGAGAAGCTGAGAAGCAGGCTGCCATGAGGCTGATTCTGACGCCCGAAGCCAGAGAAAGGCTTGCAAATCTCCGATTGGTTAAGCCAGAGCTCGTTGAAAGACTTGAAGAACAATTGATTCAATTAGCCAACTCTGGGAAAATACCCACCCCCATCACCGACGACGTCCTAAAGGAAATCTTAAGCAGACTCACCTCAATGTCAAAGAGAGATATCAAAATCAGGAGGCTGTAAGCTCACAAAACGGAAAAATCCGATGTTTCCTTTCAAAGGGTGAAATCTTTATTTTAAGCCCGAGCCGTCATGAGCTAGCCGAGGAGGCTGAGCGCCGAAATGACGATACGGACGCTGGTTTTGAAGAAGAAGCTCGCCAGAGCGATGAAGAAGGCTTGGCCAGTCCCATCATGGGTTATAGTAAAAACTAAGGGAGCATTCAGATTCCATGTAAAGCGGAGACATTGGAGGAGAGGTAGGATTAAGCCTTAAGGGGGGTCTTGCCGATGAGCGAGACTGTTCTCGAAAGGCTCTACGTCATTCCTTTGCGAGACGCTTATGAAGCCTCTAGAACTAGGAGGGCGAAACGCGCCATAAACATAATCAGAAAATTCGCTCAAAGACATATGAAGGGAGAAGAGGTCAAAATCTCCGAGGGCGTGAATCAGCTCGTCTGGAGCAGAGGCGCGGAGAAACCTCCTAGAAAAATCACCGTCCTAATGAGAAAAGACAAGAACGGAGTAATTCAAGTCATGCTTCCAGAAGAGGCTGGCAAAGCTGAAGAAGAAAAGAAGAGCTAAAGCTCGTTTAATTTCTTGAAAACGAAGTTTGCGATCTTTTTTGCTAGAAGAGGTGGGACAGCTTCTCCAACCTGATCAAACTGCGTATTTATCCCCCCGTAGAAAACATGGTCATCTGGGAAGCTCATCAAGCGTGCTTGCTCTCTGACTGTTAGAAGCCTATCTTCATGCGGATGGATGAAGCGAGACTTACCATGAATGGATGGAGCGATTTTCTTAGGATGAAGCCTTACCCAATTCCTGTAAACTCGGTTTGAGGAATCTCTGAAGTTGAAGAGGGCCTCACCCCACTTCAATCGCCTAATCTTCCGAAGCCTAACGGTTCCGACTTTTACGGGCACATGGTTTGGAAGCTCTCCGAACGGCGGGAGCCCTGCTAGAGCTTCTTCAACGCATTTCGCTTTCTCCTCCATGCCTGAGAGATCTATTTTTAGGTTTGAAATGAAGACCCTGTATCTCTTTGAGGGGACGCCGTAGCGATGAGCCTCGATGAAATTGAAGTGTGCTTCATAACCGATCCTAGCGAAAAATCTCTTCAAGATTCGTCCAAGAGGCTCTTCAACAAGATCTGGAACGTTCTCCATTATGTATACTCTCGGCCTAAGCTCATCAACCAAGCGTATAAACTCCATTACCAACCTGCCCTGCGCATCATTCAAAAGCCTATCAAGCGGATCCTTCTTCCGCTTCTTATTCATGCTTGTAAATGGCTCGCATGGAGGACCACCTATTACCACATCAACTTCTCCCAGAGTCTCTAAGATTACGCGGCCGCTAACACGCTTGGCATCTTCAGGGAAAACGGAGACCCATGGGAAGTTATGCATGTAGGTTCTGACTACGTGGGGGTGGTTTTCGATCGCGGCCTTGACCGTCTCTCCGAAGCCTAGGCTAAAGCCTCCGCAGCCAGCGAAGATGTCAACGACTCTTATATCCAAGTCCAAGATGATTATCTGGCAACCCACCTTTTTAGTATAAATTCAATACTTCAGGCTAGGGCTAAAAAGCCCAAAGAGCGGGAGAGTAGCTAGCTTAGCTTCGGCCTTCCTCGCTTAGCCACTCCTCATAGATTTTTTTAACGCGTTCAGCCGCCGGCCCCGTTCCCTCGACTACGCCATCCTTCGTAACTCTAATCCGATCCATTACTAGAATCACGTCAGCCTCCTTAACATATCTAACCATGTTTGGGAAGACCTTGCTAAGTCTTTCAGCGAGCTTTGAAAGATCTGGACCGGCCTCCAATACCACGATGTATTCTATTCCCTTTCCAGAGACGAAAACCTTGTCGAAAATAGTTCCATCCTTGTCCTTTGCCTCAGACAGCCATAAGCTGTAGTCGCTTGGATTATAGGCCGAAACCTTCCCCTCGAACCAAGCTCCGCTCGAAAGCATCACCCTAACCTTCCTACCCATCAAGCCTGATAATTCATCCGAAAAACGCTTAGAAGCTATAGCCGCCAACCGCAGACCTCCACCGACTTAACGCAAAAGGCTTCTCATAAGGATAATGAAA
>CAZDPL010000033.1:0-11458 GCA_964507345.1 uncultured Nitrososphaeria archaeon | reverse complement strand
TTTTGAGCTGAGCGGTATAACCTTCCATGAAGGTTATGGTGAAGTTCACTAGGGCTGCTAGAAGTATAGCCGCTATTATTGGAGGTATCAGCCGCTTATCCACGCGTATTCAACCTCCTTCCAAGGGATAAGTCTACTTATTAGAACGGCTACCATAGCCTATGCCTCCAGACCCTGATCGTCTCAATCCAGAAGAAGATCGATGAAAATGCTCCGAAAGCGATGGCGTAGGGGTTTAGGTTGCCTAGGTTTTGGATTATGTAGAGGATTAGTAGCGTGGTCAAGAAGACTGCGTAGAAGATGAAGCGTGGGATGAGTAGGCCGCCGATCACCATGAACATCTTTAGGACGCCGACATCGACTTTCTCCAGCACACGATATCTTCCAGTCTCATCTTTCGCGACTAACCCTATTTCTTTAAGCTTTTCGAGGTGGTGATGAGCTACGCTCGGACTTGAGAAGCCTAAGGCTCTTTGAAGCTCTCTGACCCCAATCGGGCTACGCTTCCTAAGCATGTAAACGTATACTTGGAGCGTTTTTCCTCGCAGCTTGTAGAGCTCGCTTTCCTTACTCATACCCATCAGCAGCGCATAACTTCACGTAGAAGTCAGCCTTAAGGATAGCATTTATTTTAAGTCGAGTCTCTGCTTCAGCTTGATGAGGCTGGCGGTAATAGTTGGAACGCTTATCTCCGTAGCTTCAATAGGCTTCGCGATATTCTATGTCCTCTGGTTCTTCGGATTTCTCCCAATAAATCCAGAGCTGGCAGTAAGGCTCCCCGTCCTCGTACTGGTTTTAGCTGTATGCTTTATCGCAGCGTGGCTTGGATACGTTATGGCGACGGCGCCTCCCAGACCTAAAGAAGAATCATGACTTCTTGATGAATTCCAAGCGCTCTCTCTTGTAGGAATAATACATGTCGAGTAGAATCATGAAGAGGAATATGGCTCTGATGATTGCGAAGCTCTGTGGAAGCGAGCCGAATTTCGTCGGAGTCAATGTCTCGAACCATGTGAGAATTATCGCCGAATTCGATAGCTCGAAGAAGAAATAGGGTATCGGAATTCTTCCTAGAACGGCGAGGAAGGGAAGTATCCAGAGAGCCATCTGCGGCGTGAAGACATAGGTTGTGAGCAGATATGCTGTCAAGGCCATGAAAACTCTCATATAAACGTCTTCAACATCGCATAGGTAAACCTTCAGTAAAGCATAACCCATTAGAAAGACGCTGAAAATCTTCGCTGTATCCCAAGTATTCTCATCTGGGAAGAAGGCGATAAACCAAGCATTCTCAAGCCCCCACTTCGCGTGATAGAGATAAGTCTCCTCAACGAAGCTTGGGTTAACAGCCCATAATGCGAGGTTTACCGCGGCGAAAATTCCCAGGGAGATTAGTGAATAGCGAAGCCTCTTCCTCCATCCATCGATGTGCATTAAGATGAAGGGAAGTATGAATAAATTGATAAGCTTAGCTAAGGCCGCTGCGGAGAATAGGAAAGCCGAAAGGTTGAGTCTCTTCTTCGTGAACGCGTAGATGGATGCGAAGAGGAGCGATGCGAAGATTACGTCGAAATTGTAGACCGAGTATAAGATCATTGAGGGGCTCAAGGCGAGGAATATCAAAGCATACTCTAGCCCCACCCCTCTCTCGGAAGAAGCTTTAACCACCATTTCGACTAAAGCGAGATAGAAGACGAAGATGATTAGAGAGAAGATTGTGTAGTACGCCGTCATCTCGCGTCCCAGAGCGGAGATGTAAGTTATCAGCCCGGCAAGGGGAGGATACTCGAAGCCCACCTTGATGTAAGGCGGCTCAAGAAACTGGAGGAAGCCGCGATTCCAGAATGCCATGATATCCGAGTAAAGCCTCCTACTAAGGATTGGATGATGTATTAGATAGGAGAAGAAAAAGCAAGTTGTCGCCGCCGCGTAAACCGTATCCTTATCCAGCTTCATCAGCTTCACCCAGTCAGCTTCTTACTCACATATGGGCCATCAGGTTTGTAACCGCGTTTGTAATAGTATTTTCTCACGCCCACCCCACTTATCACAACGATCTTCCTCGCATCGAGTTCTTCGGCAGCTATCCTCTCAGCTTCATTTAGAAGCTTAGATCCGAATTCCCTATGCTGAGCTGCCGCCTCATCTAGATCTCGGCTTCCCACCGGAATCATTTTTCCATATACGTGGAGTTCTCTAACGAGGGCTGCTCCTTCAAGCTCTCTTCTGAGTATTTTTGATGGAAGTCTAAGTCTGAGGAAGCCTATGAGAACGTCGTTTCTGCGATCTTCGTAGGAGATGAAGTATTCGAGTCCTTCGGATGCCTCATATCGCCTCACGATTAATTCGACTTGATCGAAATCGACTTTTACGCCATCTTTAACTACCCTGTGACCAAACTCTCTACATCTAATGCATCTACATCTAGCTCCGCGGCTCTTCAGATAATTCTCGACGACTTCTCTCAGGTTCGCGATCCTATTTCCAGCAGCTGCCAGCCTAAGCGGAATCTCCCGCTGAACTCGCTGTATTCTGACGTAGGGAGGGGTGAGCTTAAACCATTCTGCAAGAAGCCTTACCAGCTCTTCATCGCTATATGGCTCATATTCCCCCCTCCTCCAAAGCTCGTAAAGCTTCGTCCCAGGTAGAACTAGGGTTGGATAAATCTTCACCATGTCTGGCCTGAAGCGCGGATCCTCCCATAGCCGCTTATACATTTCCAAATCCTTCTCGATACTCGACCCAGGAAGGTTTGGCATTAGGTGATAGCCTACCTTGAAGGCCAAATCTTTTAGGATCTGAGTAGCTTCTACGACATCTTCAACCGTGTGACCTCGGTTTATGATCCTGTAGATTTCATCATCTATCGCCTGCACTCCAAGCTCCACGCGGGTTACGCCGAGTTCGAGAAGCCTCTGAGCTTGATTAAGCTTAGCCCAATCCGGCCTAGTCTCAACCGTTATCCCAGATATCCTATGTTTCGGAGCTTCTTCAGCTATCTTTAATGCTTCCTCGATTGAGGAGGAGTCTCTGCCATTCAGCGCGTCTAAGCATCTCTTCACAAACCATTTCTGATAGCCTTGGGGGAGTGCGGTGAACGTTCCAGCTATGAATATGAGTTCGACTTTATCAACGTCGTGGCCCATTTTCTCCAATCTTCCAATCTGATTTTTGACTTGGAGATATGGCTCGTAGTCGATCATGTCCGCAAGCCTTATCACATCCTCCTCTCCCGTGTGGCTTTTCGGAGCATTAGATCCTCCTGGACAATATATGCAGCCTCCATGAGGACATGATTTCATAGGAGTTACCACCGTGACGACGGTTACGCCTGAAATAGTCTTCACAGGCTTCTTAACTAAAACCTTCCTAAGCTTCTCTCTAAGATCTTCAGGAAGATTTTCCAAGATCTCAATATTCGATGGAACTCTTTCGAGCCTGAACAGCTTTGCAGCTATCCTCTTCGCTTCATCCACTTTCCTAGCTTCTTCTAGGACGAGCTTAGCGACCATGCGGCAAGCCTCTTTGAAGTCGCCGCGCTCCTCCACGAGCATCTAAGCGTCCTCTAAGAGAGAGGATAACTTCGCTTTAAGTCTCGCCTTCACGCTAAAATACTCGTCAAGCCCAAAGCCTTCAGGCAAGAAAACATGCCAGAATACTGGTTCAAATACGGAGTTACCGAAGTCTCGATGGAGATACCAGGAGAGATAGCTCAGAAGAATCTCGAATTCAAGCGCGGAGAAATGGATGAAAAACTATGGGAAAAGATCCGAGATTTCGTATATGATCTCATTAAAGACTCGGGATCTGGAAGGATTACGATCTTATATGATCATTCGGGAGACGAATTCTCGACAATTATACTAAAACACGTGGTGGAGTGCTTCATCGAGGAAGGGGGAGCGGAAAAACTTACACTACTAACCTCCCATTGGAGACTTGATCCAACTTCTGGGAAAGACCATCTACAGAAGATTTTGAAAAAGCATGGGATACGGGTTAGAAGCTTAACGGCGAGCGAGGCGGAGAAAAGCTCATACTTCGGACTTTCCATGGCGAGAGAACTTGCTGAAGCATCTACGCGAATCCTGATAACCACTTCAGAGCCTCATGGACTCCTGGGAAAAGCCTCACTTAAAGAAGCCTTAACCCTTGGAGGATACGTGGAAATAGATCTCGATGAAAATCCCTTTGAAAAGCTTAATGAGGCTTGGGATGAAATTTCTTCTCGGCTTCCACTTCACGCTATAACAGCTTTTAATGGAGAAGTCTATCTCGGCGATGCGAGAGAGGTAGATAGAGGGATTTCAGAAGAAAGGTTCACAACTCCAGTTGAGGACTTCGACATAGTTTTCGCCGGAGGAGGCGGTTACCCTAAAGATCATACTCTTCAATCAGTGATCCACATCCTCGGACTTCTCGAAAACGCCGTAATCGATGAAGGATTGATAGCAGTTATAGCGGAATGTAAAGGTGGAGTTGGATCAAGTCTCTTCCTGAAGATGCTCCTCCAAGGAAATGGAAGCGGATTAGATTGGGAGCTAATCAAGCTTGCGAAAAAAGTAGTGGAAAACAGGAGAGTCGTCTTCACATCAGCTCTCCCAAAATCGATTCTAAGAAATGTTCTAGGAGTTAGAGGATTTGACACTCCGCAGGACATGCTAACCTACGCTCTCAGAATCTATAGCAGGGAGGCGCGAATACTGATCCTCGAAGAGCCGAGGCTGAAGCCCGTCAGGAGTAGATAGCTGGAACAAAGCTTAAAGCAATCATGAGGAATACCCCGATGAAAGCAAGCTTTCTACCTCTCGAAAGAGGAGATACCTCATCGAGCGGCGGGATATCGGGAGTTCTGGACATGAGGAAGAAGAAAAGAAGCGCGATTAAGACATGACCGGCCAGCGCGAGAATCGCTAAGGAAACATAATTTGCTATTCTATGCTGCTTAGCCGTCAGCAAGCTTCTGAAAATCTTAGATCCGTCAAGCTGCCAGATCGGGAAGAGATTTAATGCTGTGATGAAGAAGCCGAGCCAGACCGCGAACATCACCGCTCCGCTCACGAAAGGCAGCTTTCCAGGAACTCTAAAGAGATAGATTAAGAGATCTAGGATGAGAGGCGTTGGAAGGAATATCCCGTGCATTGATCGTATGATTTCTATAGCCTTCTGATATTCGTCTGGAGTCATCCAAATCACCGAAGTCCTTATGGCAAACAACGCTATGAGCAAGCTTATCACGAAGCTCATTACTGGGCCGCTTATCCCGAGATCAAACATCTCATCCCTATTCACAATAGGCTCCTTCTGGAAGATCACGGCTCCGAAGGTGGGCATTATCCCAGGTATCCCTGGAATGAAGTATGGCAGGGTTGCTTCCATTCCACCCTTCTTCGCGGCTATTAGATGGCCGAGCTCATGTAAGCCTATTATCATCATTAAAGCGACGGTGAAGAAGAGCGCCTCAGCCAGCTTATCGATTAATGTAGTCTTTCCATAGAATATCTCGTATGCTGGAGAAGATGCTCTAAGAAAACCATCAGCTGCCACTATCACGAAGGTCACTAAGAATAGGATCAACGGGAGATTCTTCATCTTCAGAGGCTTGAAAACCGGCTCGCGGTATCTGAAGACCCTTATCACTATTCTTCCATCCTGCTTTCTCGCGGCTGGAATGAAGCCTAATTTTTTCAAATCTTGATAGAGGCGCTTGAACCTCTCTTTTATCTCCTTATCCGTTATTAGGAAGGTTAGGGTTCCAGCTTCATAGAACACATCCTCTATTGTGAAATATCGCTCAACAGCCTGCTTTATCTCATCGAGTTTATCGTAGTAAACCTCCAAGCCATCTCATGATGCGAAAGCCTCGACTTTTAATCTTTTCCAAATGCTCTTAAGGAAAGGAGATAAATCTGGTGAAACCACTCTAACCATATGCAGTTCGTTGAGAGGAAGTGTAGGTATTTTGCAAGGTATGGAGCACGCAACACCGAAGGCGTAATAGAAGCGGTCTTAAGGAGGCTTAAGGAAGGAGATCTTAGAACGGTAATCGTAGCCAGCACCTCAGGTGCAACTGGCCTCAAATTCGCTGAGGCTCTCAAGAACAAGGCGAAAGTCATAGCGGTATCTTATCAGGAGATGAGGCCGAGAATTAAGGAGAGGATACTTGAGCTCGGAGGCACGGTTATCGAAAAAGCTGATCTACCGCTCCATAAGCGAGGAATGGATAAGGTCAGAAACGCCTTCTATACTCTCGGTCAAGGCTTCAAGGTTGCAGTTGAAGTCACGCTCATATCAGTTGATGAAAAAGTCGTAAGACTGGGCGAAGAAGTTATAGGAGTCGGAGGAACCGAGAAGGGAGCGGATACAGCCATAGTCTTGAAAGCGTCATCAACACGTAAAATGTTCTCGCCAGACCCCGATGAGAGACTTGAGGTTAAGGAGATTCTAGCCATGCCGTTAAAGAAGATGTGGTGGGAGTAATAAAACGGAGGATTTTATACTAACCCGATTCCGAGATAAGATGGAATGGAGAGCTACGAGAAGGAGCAGATGTTCCAAGTGAGGGAAGCCTCCCTAGACGACCTCCCCCAAGTCATGATGATAAACAGGCTATGCCTACCGGAAAACTATACCTATTTCTTCTTCGAATCGATTCTCAGAAATTACCCTAGAACGTTTCTCATAGCCGAAGTCGATGGAAAAATCGCTGGCTACATAATGTGCAGGGTTGAGAGGGGGTTCTCCAAATTCGATAGGCTGAGCCTCAAGAAACTTGGCCACGTTATTTCGATAGCAGTTCTCCCAGAATACAGGAGAAGAGGTATAGCCAAAACCCTACTCAGCAACGCCCTCAAAGCTTTGAAAGAACATTATGGATGTGAGGAAGCCTACCTCGAAGTCAGGATATCGAATTCACCAGCGCTAGCACTCTACCAAAAGCTCGGATTCACCATAGTTAAGGTTTCAAGGAGATATTACATTGACGGGGAAGACGCATATGTGATGGCGAGAAAACTCTAACCTGAAACGTTTACGACTTGATGAATGCTCATTTGGAGAGGAGATCTCCAGACTTCACTCTAACAATCAATATGCTGACCTCATTAGGCTCGGCTGAAATCTCATTACTGAACTTCACTCTTCCAGTCAGCCTATTAACATGAGCAAAACGTCCTTCGGGAAGCTTATCGAGCTTACAGAAGTATATTATCGGACTGAGGGAAGCAACTGGAGTTAAGAAGCTGAATGCTATCTTCTTCTCTTCATCCAAGTGAATTACCGATGAGTGGAGAGCCGAAGCCAAGAACGCGAGCTCTTCGAGCGATGAGACCTGGATCTTGAAGGATTCCGATGCTTTACTGCTCATCAACTTCTCGATCTACGACTGGAATATATCTCTATTCTTCCATTCTTCGCCTACTCCTTGAAAATGTCTAAGTTTGGAATTATCTTTGACGCTTCCTCGAGGTCTTTATGACTATCTATGCTCATCCAGACGCATGATTCGAAGAGATGGGCTCTGAGCCTCCCCTCTTCAGCGAGCTTGGGGAAAACGATCCTCTCTATGTCTCCTGATTCTGGAAGATAATTGAAGATCTCTGATTTGAAGGCATAGACGCCTGCATTTATCCAATATTCGCTGATCCTAGGCTTCTCGACGAAGGAAACGATCTTCATTGTCTTTTGATCGAAGTTCACTACGCCGAAGGGCGATGGCAGGTGAACGAGGGCCATAGCGCCCACAAAGTCGTCTTTCAAATCTTCTACCAGCTCCATAGGATTAAAGTCGGTTAGCACATCGCCATTTAACACGAGAAAACTCGCCTCATTTTTCAAGATATGTTCAGCGTTTTTCAAAGCTCCACCAGTTCCAAGGGGCTCCTCCTCAACCACGTAGCCCACCTTAACGCCATATCTCGAGCCATTCCCTATCTGCTCAATTATCTTCTCTTTGAGATAGCCTGCGCAGATCACTATCTCGTCAATTCCATAATGCTTCAGCCATTTTATCTGCCACTCGATTATACCTCTACCAGCTACGGGGAGAAGAGGCTTAGGAGTTGTCTCAGTAAAGGGTCTCAGTCTTTTTCCATATCCTCCAGCCAATATAACCGCTTTCATCAAAGAGAAAAGCTCGTTGGAGAATTATAATCATTAACTCTTCATCATTTGGGATACTCATCCTCTGGTTTGGAATCTAATCTTGGGACCTCTATCCGTATCTTCGATAAATATGCCTATTTTGGCTAATTGCTCTCTTATGCTGTCACTTAGCTCGTAGAGCTTTCTCTTCCGAAGCTCTTCCCTGACCCTTAGCAATATATCCAAGACCTTGGATAAGTCCTCCGGGTAGCCGAGCTTCTTTGGAGAATATTTCTGGAGTAAGCCTAGGGCTCTGGAGAGTTCTAGAATTGAGTCATAATAGAGTTGTAGGACGGCTTTATCGTGTCTGGATCGTGTCTGGATATAGGTGTTCGCGGCTTTTACGAGTTTATAGATCTCCGCGAGAGCTCTTGGGGTATTGAAGTCGTCTTCCATAGCTTGGATAAAGCTTCTCTTTGCTTCTTCGATGTCTCGTGGAGCTTCTTCTCCATGAGATTCTGATTCGGCTATCAGGTCGCTGAGATCGTCTAGGGTCTTTCTCACTTTTTCGAGATTTGCTTGCGCTTGTTTGAGAGATTCCTCATTATAGTCTATTTGGCTTCGATAGTGCGCTGAGAGTATGAATATTCTGATCACGTCGGCTTCGTATTTCTTCAAGGCGTCCTTGATCGAGATGAAGTTTCCGAGGCTTTTGCTCATCTTCTCGCCGTTAATCGTGAGGTAACCTGTGTGAAGCCAATATTTCGCAAAAGGCTTCTTACCAGTATAGGCTTCGGCTTGAGCTATCTCGTTTTCATGATGGGGAAGAATGAGTTCTTGACCTCCGCCGTGGATGTCTATCTGCTCTCCGAGATACTTTATCGCCATCACACAGCACTCAATATGCCAGCCTGGGAATCCCTCACCCCATGGACTATTCCATTTCAGGAGATAACCTTTCTCAGCTTTCTTCCAGAGCGCGAAGTCCGCTGGATTTCTCTTTCGAGGATCTGGTTCGACTCTATGCTTGATCAATTCCTCGTATCTTATTCCTGAAAGTTTGCCGTAGTCTGGGAATGCTGATACATCGAAGTAAACGTTTCCATCAACAACGTAGGCATAGCCTTTCTCGATAAGCCCCTTAATCATCTCGATCATGTCAAGTATGTGCATGGATGCTCTAGGCTGGATATTCGGCCTCCTAATTCCAAGCGCGTCCATGTCTTGGAAGAATGAGAACATGTACTTGTCAACAAGCTCCATCGGCTGAAGCTTCTCACGCTTCGCGCCCTCGATTACCCTATCCTCGCCCGTCTCTTCCCGTATATGCCCCACATCCGTTATATTCCTGACATAGAACACCTTGTAGCCATAGTACTCGAGAAAGCGTATGATCGCGTCGAAAGCTATATACGTTCTGGCGTGACCCAGATGGGCTACATCCTGAACCGTCGGCCCGCAGACGTAAATCTTAACCAACCCCGGCTGAAGGGGCTCGAAAACTTCATATCTCCTTCCGAGGGTGTTAAAGACCCTTATCGGCATCTGAGGATCTTTAGGAAGGGTTGATTATAAAATCGTTGTCTTATACCTGTAGGGAAAACTTATAAATAGCAGTCCATCAAGCAGAAGCGGGGGAATAAAAAATTTAAGGGTGATAAAACGTGTCATCGTCTAAAAAGTTTAGGATTTGGAAAGAGGGGATGATCTGCCCCGAGTGCGGCAACGACGTCCTAGTCTACGATCCAAAGAGCGGGGAAGTTAGCTGCCCAAGCTGCGGCTACGTAGTCCAGGAAAGAGGCGTCGATAGAGGTCCAGAATGGAGAAACCTCGACGAAGAAGAAGATAGGAGTAGAGCTGGAGCTCCCCTATCGATAATGTATCGCGATCACGGCCTCTCAACAGTAATAGATAGAATAGATGAGGATGCTACTGGTAGGAGGCTTCCAAAGGAGACTAGGGAGAAACTCTTAAGATTGAAGAAGCTTGATGCAACATCTCAGGTAAGCGCTTCAGAGGCGAGAAATCTTCAGCAAGCAGTTAATATCTTACAAATCTATGTCGATAAGCTTCACCTAAGCCAAGCGATAGCCGAGCGAGCCATGCTAATCTATAGAAAGGCCTTAAAGGCCGGGCTCGTTCGTGGTAGATCTATTAGGTCTATTATGGCTGCGGCTGTTTATGCTGCATGTAGGCTTATGGGTGCTCCTAGAGACTTGAGGGAATTGGAGAAAGCTTATCCAATTGTTAAGAGGAAAACTATTGCTCAAGGTTATAGACTTCTTCTAAAGCATTTGAATCTGAAGGTTCCTGTAGCTGATCCTGCAATCTATCTGAATAAGATCGCTTCTAAGGTTGGTCTTGATCAGGAAACCGTCCAAGAGGCATTGAGAATTTTACAGGAGGCTCATAAGAAGGGAGCGACTATTGGAAAAGACCCTGTCGGAATGGCTGCAGCTGCACTTTATATGGCTTGTCAGGAGAGAAATCAGCCGATTACTCAGAAAGATATTGCACGAGCTGCGGGAGTTACCGAAGTTACTGTTAGGAATAGGTTTAAGGGTTTGAAGGAAGTCCTCGAGCAGCAGCTTACTTAATCTTCCTCTTTTCTTTATAGGACTTCGATGTTCTCCTCGACCAAGCCCATTGATAGTAGAATCTCTTTCACCTTCTGTCTATGATCTCCCTGTAGGATTATCACGTTATTTTTGACCGTTCCTCCAGATGCGCATGCAGCTTTCAGCTTCTTCGCCAGCTTGTGGAGATCTTCTTTACCATCGTCTAGTCCTTCGATAATAGTTACTGGTCTGCCCCATTTCCTCGTTTCGAGTTTGATTTTTACTCGTTGTTGCTCGCGGCTTATCGTGCCGCATACGCAGATCGATTTCGGAAGACCGCAGACCGGGCAGATCTCCTCCATTACCTACCTCCTTTCAACTCATTTACCATGGGCGGTTATATAAGTTTGCTCTCAAAATTTCGGCGCAAATATTTACCATTTCCTTAAATTTTATCTCGGATAACAATTCGAGGTGCTGGAATTGAGGATTGATGACGGGTTTATCGTTACGATGACGCGTAAGTTGATCAGGATAAACTCGGAGAACCCTCCTGGAAGAGAGGGGGAGATAGCGAGCTTCGTTGCGGAAAGGCTTTCCGAGATCGGGTTAAAGGCTTGGGTCGATAGGTTTGGAGATGGAAGAGCGAATGCCATCGGCACCTTTAAGTGGGGTGATGGGGGAAAACTCCTCTTACTAACCCATTTAGACACCGTTCCAGCTGGAGAGGGATGGAGTATATCACCCTTCAGCGGAGTAGTTAGAGATGGGAAGATTTATGGTAGGGGGGCGGCTGATGCTAAGGGAGCTATAGCCTC